>NZ_JBVYOJ010000014.1:0-194336 GCF_056120465.1 Paenibacillus sp. sgz302148 | reverse complement strand
GATCGTAAGTTTCTCAGAAGCCGAATAGGATCGTTTTTGCATGAAAAAGCTCCCCTTACCGTAGCAGGTTTTATTATTTCACCTGTCTACCGTAAGGGGAGCATATCACATGGCAACTGCTCCACTTTTTTATTAACAACGGGGCAGCTATGTGTGGTAAAATGTATAAAGTAGTCTGGCGAATCGGACAATATATTGGCTTCTTCGACGTTCTTCTTGTCGTATAGAGCATGTAACTATCATTTAATTAGGAAATAAATATTTTAATCTATATCCAATAGTGATACACTAAGATTAATTGTTTTGATTGAGTAAATGGGGTGTGACCAACGTCGCACCCTAGCTTGCTGTGCAGCTTAAGCAGGCGCCTATATCTTTTCTTCAAATATCAGCATGTAAGGAAGGTAAACATGAGTAACAGACAAACCAAATCAGACGTTATCTTAATTGGTGCCGGAATCATGAGTGCGACTTTAGGGTCAATGCTGAAAGAATTGATGCCGGACTGGGAAATTACAGTGTTTGAGAAGCTGGCAAGCGCAGGAGAGGAAAGCTCCAACGAATGGAATAACGCGGGAACGGGGCATGCTGCGCTGTGCGAGCTGAACTACACAGCCGAAAAGCCGGACGGGTCCATTGATATCAGCAAGGCTGTAAAAGTGAATGAACAGTTCCAAGTTTCCATGCAGTTCTGGTCTTATCTTGTAAATAGCAATCTGATTCGCAATCCACAAGACTTTATTATGCCATTGGCTCATATGAGTCTTGTGCAAGGGGAACAAAACGTTAATTTCTTGAAGAAACGGTTTGAAGCATTATCTAACAACCCGCTGTTTCAAGGGATGGAATTTTCCGATGATCCGGAAAAGCTGATGAAATGGATTCCTCTTATTATGAAAGACCGCGCATTGAATGAACCGATCGCGGCAACAAAAATTGATTCCGGTACGGACGTTAACTTTGGCGCTTTAACGCGCATGTTGTTCGATCACTTAAAGAATAAAAACGTAGACATTAAATACAAACATAGTGTACATGATATTAAACGTACTAGCGACGGCTCTTGGGAATTGAAAGTGCGGAATATCGACAGCGGCACGATCGAACACCATACTGCAAAATTCGTCTTTATCGGCGGCGGGGGAGGAAGTCTTCCTTTGCTTCAAAAATCGGGGATTTCCGAAGGAAAGCATATTGGAGGATTCCCGATCAGCGGCTTATTTATGGTGTGCAATAATCCGGAGGTTGTCGCACAACATCATGCCAAGGTTTACGGCAAAGCTAAGGTTGGTGCGCCGCCAATGTCGGTTCCGCATCTTGACACAAGATTTATCGCCAACAAAAAATCGCTGCTGTTCGGACCATTTGCCGGCTTCTCGCCAAAGTTTCTAAAAACCGGTTCCATGTTCGATTTGTTGGGTTCTGTAAAACCGAACAATATTTTAACGATGCTTGCGGCAGGCGCAAAAAACTTGTCTTTGACCAAATACTTGATCCAGCAAGTGATGTTGTCAAAAGAAAAGCGCATGGAAGAGCTGCGTGAGTTCATTCCTAACGCCAAAAGCGAAGATTGGGATCTAGTCGTAGCCGGCCAACGTGTCCAAGTCATTAAAGATACGGTTGCCGGCGGCAAAGGAACGCTTCAGTTCGGTACGGAAGTCGTTAGCGCCGCTGACGGATCGATCGCCGCACTGCTCGGAGCTTCTCCGGGGGCATCGACCGCCGTTTCCGTCATGCTGGAGGTTATCGAAAAATGCTTCCCGCAGCAACTTAAAGCGTGGGAACCGAAAATCAAAGAAATGATTCCTTCTTACGGCTTGTCACTTGTGGCAAACCCGGAACTTGTCCAGGATATTCAATCTTCAACAGCGCTCGCGCTTGGGCTGACCGAAAAGTTGCCGGAACCGGTAGCTGTTGGGTAACAATTTTAAATATATTATTCGATAAAAGGCCGCATTTTATGCGGCTTTTTTTATTAAAACGATATCTCAACGCGCATGGGGGAGCGAGCGATGACAAGTGTTGTACTATATGGCGAGCGGAGCAGCGTGCTAAGGCATATGCTCCACATTTTGATCACTTTAGATTTTCTTTCAAGATCTCCAACCCTCTTCTTAATTCCTCCAAAGAATGTGTTGACGAAAGTGCTATTCTCAAATATTTGTCCTGTGTAGCTGCCCCGCTTATAAAGCGATCCGAGTGAAAAACACGAATCCCTTTGTCCAGAAAATAACGCTCCATGGTTGTTGCATTACCATTCTCCGATATCGGAAGCCATCGATAAAAGCTTAGGGGATGACCCTTATGGAAAGGCTGAGGGAACAGCTCTGCAAAAATACGGTTTGCAGACTGCGCTAGCTGTTTTTTCTCCGCAACAATTGCATTTGCTTTTCCCGAAATCATAAGTTCGGTTATGATCTCGGCATCCATTGAAGATGTCTTGACATTCACGTTAAATATTGCCTGCATCATCTTCTCTTTAAATGCGTCGCAAAACACAATATAGGCCACTCGAAGGCCAGAACAGATGGACTTGGTGGTACTGCATATATAAACCGTTTGTTCTGGAAGTAGCTGAAATATAGGCTGGACAACATCATCCTCAATATCGGTCGACAGGAAGGCATGAATATCATCCTCAATGACAATCAAATGATGCTTTTTTATAATGGCAGCTAGCTCTTTTTTACGATCGGCTGGAATCACTACCGTTGTGGGATTACAACAAGTAGGCATCAAAAATACGCCATGTACATCCAGTTGAAGGCACTGATTTTCAAGCTCGTTCGGCAGCATTCCGTGCTCGTCACCGGGAATCGGGACTAATTTAATATGAAACGATTTCGAAATTTCGATAAAATTTGAAAATGTATACATATCGACGGCGATCCGGTTTCCTGGTTCGAACAGAGCTAACAATGTAATCGCCAAAGCATTCATTGCACCGGAAACAATGGCTATATTCTCTGTGTCCGCATGGATGCCAAAAGTATTCATCCAATGTAATGCCGCTATTTTTTGATGTGGCATTCCGGTAGGATCATTGTAATTAAAAAGCTGCTCCAAATAACTTTTCTCCGTCACTTTCTTTGCAGCTGCAGCGACAATCGTATTGGTTTGCTCAAAGGATGCAACAAAGCCAAGATCAATACATTCACTTGTTATTTTATCTTTTGAAATTGTGATGGAGCGTGCCGCATTGGGAGAAACAAATGTCCCGCTTCCGGTTACAGCATATATTAAGCCTTTAAGTTCGCATAGCTTGTAAGCACGAGTAATAGTCGTAAAATTTACATCCAAAAAATCGGCCAACTCCCTTTGCGGCGGAAGTTTAGTACCTGGAGCTAAATATCCGTTTATTATGTCATGCTCCAGTAATAAAGCGAGCGAATGATAGAGCGGACGTTTCAAAGCGGCCCTGTCGGGTTTCCACGACATGGGGTAATCCGTGAAGGAATTTATCGGCATATTGTACCTCGCAAAATTGTAATCCATACAATTATATCATTGATTGTATGGATTTGCGCTGATAAAATTGCAAAGAAACGTAATCGTGCTGAGGAGATGCGAACTAACTATGACGAACAAAAACGAACTTCGATTGGCATTTCGTGCAGCCTTTCCCACTACGATCCCCATTTTAGCCGGCTTCTTATTCCTGGGGATTGCTTACGGCATCTTTATGAACGTATCGGGTTTTGGCGTGGGGTATTCCTTCTTTATGAGCCTATTGATTTTTGCCGGCTCCATGGAATTTGTAGCGGTCAATCTGTTGCTTGGTGCTTTTAACCCATTAGGTGCATTGTTCCTCACTTTAATGGTCAACGCGCGTCACCTTTTTTACGGGATCTCCATGCTTGAAAAGTACAGTGGGACCGGGCTCAAAAAGATGTATTTGATTTTTGGCTTATGCGATGAATCTTTCTCCATTAATTACACGGCCAAAATACCGCAAGAGGTGAATAAAGGATGGTTCATGTTCTTCATCACCGTGCTTAATCATAGCTATTGGGTGCTGGGGGCAACAGTTGGCGGGCTTTTTGGGTCGCTAGTGAAAATCAATTTGGAAGGGCTTGAGTTTGTTATGACGGCACTCTTTGTCGTCATCTTTATTGAACAATGGGTGAAAGAGACCGCACATCATAGCGCGTTATTGGGTCTAGGGATATCCATTTTATGCCTCGTCATTTTTAACAGCGGTAACTTTATTATCCCTTCCATGGTCATCATTCTTTTCGTACTTACATTGATGAGGAAGCAACTAGAGAAGAAAACAGGTGAAAGATCATGTCAATGACATTATTAGAGCGAATGATTACGATTGGAATGGTCGTTTTGGGAACGATGATGACAAGATTTCTTCCGTTTATTATTTTTCCTTCAGGTCGATCCACACCAAGTTATGTCCGGTATCTCGGCAAAGTATTGCCTTCTGCGGCAATCGGGCTATTGGTTGTCTACAGTATAAAAGATGTCACATTTGTAACCGGCAACCACGGAGTACCCGAACTGATATCAATTGCTATCGTCGCTATTCTCCATATGTGGAAAAAGAATATGTTTTTATCCATTGCTAGCGGTACACTCGTTTATATGTTTTTGATTCAATTTTTGTTTTAGACTTTTATATCGAAAATAACTTAACTTAAACAAGCCATATTCACCATCGTTACCCGTCTTTATCATGATGTTATATGATTTACACATCAGAGATAGAGGGGACTTCATGCAACGATATGAGAATCATTCATGGTTTTTTGCCACTGTAACCTATGGGTTCGAAACTGTACTTGCGGATGAAATCGAGGAACTTGGTATCGAAATACGAGGGATGAAGTTTGAACGTGGCAAGGTCGTATTTCAGGCGTTCGGGGAAGTTCAACGACTCATGAATCTTCGTTGTGCGGATAATATTTATTGTATCGTTGCTGAGTTTGCTGTTGGGAAGCATAAATCAGATTTAGCTCAGATTGAAACTGCCATCAAGAAATTGAAATGGGAGAGGCTTGCTGCTGAATTTTCCAAATCATCAAGAAACATTCGAGTAAGTGCCAGCAGAAGAGGAAAACATTCCTATTCTCGTTTTGATATGATAAAGACGATTGAACATGTTGTGGAAAAAGAAGGATTTTCGAGTATTCCACAAGATGCCGGAGCTTTATGTATTCGTGCGGATATTGACGAAATGTTTTGCCGAATTTCTATTAAATTGACAGATGCACAATTTCGATTTCGGGGGAATACTCGTCTCTTTTTAAAGGGCGGTATCAGGCCGACGGTGGCAGCTGCGCTAGTAAGAATCAGCAAACCTAGTAAGAACGAAGTGTTTTATGATCCGTTTTGCGGTTCAGGCACTATATCGGATGAACGCGTTCGGTTCCCGGCTAGAAGAATATTGGCTAGCGATAATGAGGCAGAAGCCGTACGAATAGCAAAAGAGAATTGTAAGGGAAGAGCGATTGTTTTTGGCTGCGATGCTAGGAAAACACCCTCCACTTCTGAAAGTATCGATATTATAGTGTCGAATCCTCCATGGAATAAGCAGATTGCAGTAGGAGACGTGTACAAACTATATGTTGAATTTTTGGCGGAAGCCAAAAGAATATTGAAACGGCATGGGCGGATGGTGCTGCTTACGGACTGTCACGAGGAAATGATACAAGCGGCTAAAGAAAACGAGTTGTACCTGAGCGCTATATATGACCTTAGTCTACATGGCTTACATCCTAAAGTTTATGAAATAAGAAAGAAGAATCAAAAATGAACTATGGCTACCAGTTCTGAGGAAGATCATCGATAACTTGTGGAGCATAATCAGGCAATTAATGGTACAATATCCCATGAAAGTTACATAAGAGACTGGATGTGACTAAGATGGAGAAGATACGACTTCGTGCTTGTGCTTTGATCATTAAGGACGGGGCAATTTTACTTGTCGAATTTGAAAATGATATTGATGATGATGAAGGCGTGCATTACAACCTTCCAGCCGGTGGTCTTGAGCCAGGTGAAACCTTTATTGATGCTGTTAAAAGGGAAGCAAAAGAGGAGGCTTGTGTAGACGTGGAAGTCGGGTCGGTTGCATTTGTTTACGAATATCAACCCGCCAAAAACAACTGGATTTACGGCGATACACATTCTGTAGGGATAACTTTTGAATGTCAATTAATAGCCGGTTCGCATCCCAAACTCCCCGCAAACCCAGACCCGAAACAAATTGGCGTGAAGTGGATACCGATTTCGGAGCTACACACGATTCAGCTGTACCCGGAAATTAATCAAGATATTATGGATTACTATTACGGTAACAAGTATCGCAACTATGTTGAAGAGCAAGAGATTCAAATCAGCAAGTTGTTACGCTTGGGAAGCAAATCCGACATTTAGTCTGAAGTTATGAATTACGGTTTACATTAAAGGGAATCATTGATACGATATTGACAACATTCAAACGCGATGAAGAGAAGAGTAGGGGAAAACGATCTTGCACAGAGAGCTCCGGCAGCTGAAAAGGAGCACAGAACCTTTCCTTGAAACAAGCCTCTGAGCAGCATGTCGGAACCGTGCGTGGGGATGGCATGACGGGAGCTCCCGTTATAGAGCTAGAGTATAAGCATTGCCTGCAATGCCGTACTTGAAGAGGTTAATATGGCGACATATTGATGAAGCTGGGGTGGCACCGCGAAAATTTCGTCCCCAAGACATAAAGTCTTGGAGGTGAAATTTTTTTTGTTGGATTGTCCATAGTCGCTCAAAAGTTTAACGGGGCATTTCATTTACGCTTCGATGATACGAATCCACTTAAGGAGGACAGCAAGTACGTTAACGCGATCATTGAGGATATCAAGTGGCTTGGATACGATCCGGGTCCTCACATCTACTACGGCTCTGATTATTCGGACGAAATATATAACGCCGCAGTTCAATTGATCCGGCAGGGGAAGGCGTACGTCTGTGAGTTGACACCGGACGAAGTGACGGAGTATCGAGGGACTTTGACCGAGCCGGGCAAGAACAGCCCCTATCGAAACCGATCAATCGAGGAAAACCTGGAGCTTTTTGCGAAAATGAAAAATGGCGAGTTCCCGGCTGCATCCAGAGTTGTTCGTGCTAAAATTGATATGGCCTCGCCCAATATAAATATGCGTGATCCTGTTATTTATCGCATTATCTATGCGGAGCATTACAGGACAGGAAACGACTGGTGCATTTATCCGATGTATGATTTTGCTCATCCAATTCAAGATGCAATTGAAGGCATTACCTATTCCTTATGCTCAATTGAATTTAAAGACCACCGTCCCTTGTACGAATGGGTCTTGAACGAACTGGGTATCCATGAACCTCCGCGGCAAAGGGAATTTGGCCGTCTGAATATAACGGGTGCTGTGACAAGCAAACGCTTTTTACGGCCGATGGTAGAAGGTGGTTACGTTAACGGTTGGGATGATCCGAGGCTTCCAACTCTCCAAGGGCTTAGAAGAAGAGGCTTTACGCCGGAAAGCATTCGCAATTTTATCGAGGAGATTGGGAGCATCCGAACTCAAAGCACGGTAGACATTTCGTTACTGGATCATTGCCTCAGGCAGGATCTAAAAGGAAAAACGGTCAGCGTCATGGCTGTGATGCGACCTTTGAAGGTTGTCATCACCAATTATCCGGAGGGTCACGTAGAGCTGTTAAAGATTGAAAACAACAGCGAAAACGAGACGCTGGGAACGAGAGAGGTGCCTTTTTCCAATACGATCTATATCGAGCGGGATGATTTTATGGAGCAGCCATCTAAGGGCTTTCACCGGCTCAGCTTGAATGCCGAAGTAAGGTTGAAGGGTGCATATTTCATCAGGTGCGAGGAAGTAATTAAGGATAGCGTTACGGGCGAAATTACGGAACTTCGCTGTACCTACGACCCACTCACGAAAAGCGGAACGGGATTTACGGGCCGTAAAGTAAAGGGGACGATTCACTGGGTCTCGTCGGAGCATGCCGTTCAAGCTGACGTCCATCTTTATGAAAAGCTGCTTGAGAAAGAAACTCCGATGGACAGTGGGGATTGGACGTCGGCGATCAACCCGGAATCGTTGGTTACCATAAACGATGTTTTAATAGAACCTTTTGTTCAAAGTGCTTGCCCGGAACAGAAATTTCAGTTCTTCCGTCATGGCTATTTTTGCGTAGATATGAAGTACAGTGTCGGAGATCGGCTTGTATTTAACCGGATCGTCCCGTTAAAGGATACTTGGAGTAAGAAATGAGCAGGGAACGAGAGTGGAGCAGCATGCCGCGGCAGCTGCTTCTTTTTTTGGCATCATTTTAGGTTCGATAGGAATAATCCTCACTAAAATTGGTAAATTTGCAGGATTCCCATCAAATGCAATCTAGGGCAATATGGTAAACATAGGTACTTCGAAGCCGAGTAAGATCTGGATTGGCAGTTGAAGGTCCAATAAATAAGTGCAGTATGGAGGTCCAATATAAATATGTGCACGGGGATAGCTATGTACGACACGAGCGAAATCACTCCGCTTGAGGCTTGCAATGCTGGCGAGTCTTTTTTTGATGCTATCGGTACAAGAATTACAACTGCCGGATACTATAAATACATAAACGGCGATTATGGATTAGATATTGATTTGATAGAAACATCGCTTTCCGATCTCAAGGATAAAATGATCTCAAAAGAAGCAACGGCATTTAGGTTATATAGTGAACAAAATGGCTGTTCTCCATGGTTTGCATCCTTCGGGTATATGACCGATGAGTTTGGCAGCTTTCATCACATTGATGCTCAGTGTGCGATACCTATTGAAGACGTATATGAAAAATTCGTCGGTTTTGTGGTGAATGTATCGAAGAAAATTAGCTATCCGTATGGAATCGTGTACGCTGCAAAAAAAGTTGCCGATGCATTTTATTATGCGGAGGGTGAGAATTTGGTCAGATTGTTTCCATACGAAAATTCGAGCATTTTTAAAAAAGAAACTCCCGGAAGATTTAAGGGCGAGGCTCGCTATAGGGGGGATATGTTGAGAATGGTATATCCCTGCAGTATGTTAAACGAAAAGCATCTTCGTATAAAAATCCAGGGCCTGCCGCTTGGAGAATGGATAGCAGATGAACAGGGCCGCGGTTCTCTAAGGAAAATCTGCAATGGTTTGTGGCTATGGGAGGTTGGTAAAGATGACATTGATCATGTTTGCAAATTCTGCGGAGACGCCGGAATCCTAATAGCCTGGAAGGCATGATCGCATTGACTTTCCGCTGCCCTCGAGACAGCATTTATCCCAATAGACTAGGAGAATCAGATCATGTTCGTAATACATGCCTATCTTACGAAGTCGTCAAACCCATACTCCACTGATCATCTCGCAAATGAGTTGAGAGCCTATTTTGATTCCGAAATTAATAATGGTCTGATAATTGGAGAATCAGCGAAACCGTTCACGAATGAAAAATATTTGATACTTCGTTGGTCGGGGTGGAGTTTTACCGCACATTTTGAAACCGGCCACAATGTAGTCGCAGATGTAAGTTACATTGCCAGTATCGTCAAGAATTGTCCGCCTGAAGTTAAAGACTGTGCCGAGCGCATTCGCTTCGTATTCGCATCTGATGAAAGACGAGAATTCACGAATCATATCATATGGGCGATAGACTTTTTACTGGAAATACCCGGAGCAATCATTTTTGATGAAAGTCAAGAAACGATAATTCGATGAGTGGAATCGGACAACGGACAGACCCTTTGACATTAAATAATTCGAACAGAACAGGAGAAACGCCGGTGCAACTTTCAGATTCAACCTATTCGGAAATTACCGCTCTGTGTAAACAAGGTGATGAATTGGTGAAGGCAGGCGGTCTTGAGGCGGGCAAGCAAAAGTATGTCGCCGCCCTCCGTTTATTGCCGGAAAACCATCGGGAATGGGAGACCGCTACGTGGATTTATGTGGCTATTGGGGATGTCCATTTTCGTATGATGAATTACGTTAAGGCATTCAAGTGTTTTTATAATGCCGTACAGTGTCCGAGAGGGCTAGGAAATCCCTATATTCATCTTCGGCTAGGGCAGTTATATTATGAGCAGGAAAACCTTGAAAAAGCGACAGATGAGTTAACCCGGGCTTATATGGGTGCCGGTATTGGGATTTTTATGGAAGATGACCCAAAGTATCTTGAGTTTTTGGAGACTAAGATTGATATATGAATAACCAAAAGGAGTGAGTGTACTTGTTTTATGTAAATACCCGCGCCTTCGTAGAACGAGAACGCAATGGAAAAATCGAAATTATTATTCAAACACGCAATAAACCGAACGAACCGAAGCAACTGGAATTGCCGGGAGGGAGGGTGGAAGAGTTCGAGTCGTTATTAACCGCGTTGCGCCGGGAAGTGAAGGAAGAAACCGGTCTCAATGTCACTTGGATTGAAGGGGAAGATACACGTATTGATACGGATGGGATTAATCCGAATCATGTTGTCGAATGTGTTAGGCCATTTACCGCATACCAGACGATTCAAGGTGGAATCGATTCGGTCGGTTACTACTTTGTTTGCAGGGCAGAGGGTGAATTGCTCGAAGAAGGAGACCAGACGCAACAAGCCCGCTGGGTAACCGTTGACGAACTTGCCGAACGGATACACAACGATCCGCTGCAATTTATTAACATCGATTGTGCCGCTATCATGTTTTATTTAAAACACCGTGGCGGCCATAGGGAGAGAAATGAATGAAGAAACTTTACGTGATTCGTCATTGTAAAGCCGTTGGACAAGCTCCGGGAGCAGAACTAACCATAGAAGGATTGGCGCAAGCCCAAGAGCTTGCTGATTTTCTCGGTGATAAAGGAATTGAAACAATCGTATGTAGTCCCTTCTTGCGGGCAATCCAATCTATCAGCCCCCTAGCCAAAAGATTAAACTTGGATATAAACATTGAAGACCGCTTAGCTGAAAGAGTTTTAAGCAGCGAAAATCTAACCGATTGGAAGGAGCATTTGCGTATCAGTTTTACTGATTTAGAAAAGTCGCTTCCAGGCGGTGAATCAAGTCGTGAAGCAATGAATAGAATTGTATCCGTAATTAACGAGTTGAATATGACTGCTCATAACAATATTGCCGTAGTTACTCATGGGAATTTGATGTCGTTACTTTTAAAACATTATGATCATCAATTTGGATTTGAACAATGGCAGGGACTGTCGAATCCGGATGTGTATTGTTTAAAGGAATATGATAAAACGCCTGGGATTCAAAGAGTTTGGCAAATTTGAGGTGATTTGACCTATCGCGTGTGGTAAAATGTGGTGCAAGGAGGGGGTATATGGGTTCGCGATTGATGCATTTAATCATTGGTGAGGTAGTCGCTTCTAGTATTCATATTATAAAAAATAAGAGAGAATTTTTACTCGGCGCGATTGCACCTGATGCTGCTTACTCGTTGGAAAGGAAAAACATCACTCATTATTTCGAAGGGGAAATAGACAAGGGAACTCGGCAAATAAATTATCACAAATACATGGATAAATACTTATCCGATATAAAAGATGACTACTCATTAGGATATTTGACTCATTTGGTTTCCGATAACGTGTGGATGGATCGGATCTACCATAAACATGGATTCAAGCAGAAGCAAGATGTAGACCCGAACTTTTTACAGAAATCGTATTCGGATTTTAGAAAAATGAATACGAAACTGCTTTGTCATTATCGAATGGAAAACTTAAAAAATGAGTTGGAGATTGATGCTTCCCCAAGGGAAATCGAACATATTACTCCTGACGACTTACAAAAATTAATAGAAGAAATGAACGGGGATTTTGACATTCTAGAACAAGATAAATATTCCGACCTAGAAGTATATCATTTTGATGAAATTATAGAGTACATCAACCTATCGAGAGCTAAGGCTATAGCTGTTATTGAAGAATTAATTTAAATCCGAAACGTGAGTGGAGCAGTATGCCGCGGCAGTTGCTCCACTTTTAGTATTTTCAAGGGTAATTATTATCTAATAACCTGGCAGGAAATTGGTGGATTTTTGTCGAATCAGATCAACACGAATATGAAGGCGGTGCAGAAATGTCAGACAACTGGAATACTTACTTTACTTTTATGGATAATAAACCAGCTTCATTCATGTTGGATTTAGAGCCTTGGAAAAATGGTGAGAACGAAATGTTAATCCACTTGTATCGGCTCAGCATCATCCTAAATGATCCGAATGAAAATGGACTTACCAACAATAAAGAAGCGGAAATTTTGTATGCAATCGAGGATTCAATCCATGAATCCTTAGACAATAATTATGTTTATGTCGGAAGGATAACTACGGATGGCAGGAGAGATTTTTTTTACTATACGGCTTCTGCCGATGGGGATGAATTGAAGGCGCTTGCAGAACAAATCCTTGAAAATTATAAATATAGCATCAATCAGATTGAAGAACAGAAACCAAGAGACTTCTATCATCAAAATTTGTATCCGAATAAATCCAATTGGCATCGTATGGTGAACAGACAGGTGGTCGAAAAGCTTAGCCATCTGGGGGATAGCTTGGAAAAAGCGAGAACCGTGAATCATTGGATCTATTTCAGCTCCGCTGAGTCGCGTCATCTGTTCATAGAGAAAGTTCAAAGAAACGGATTTCATATTGAGGATCAGGGTACTCAGGAACATAAGTTTTCGTTAACAATTTCCAGAAATGATTTTGTTCAACTTCATGCAATCAGCGATGTTACGGATTATTTGGTATCTGCGGCACAAGAATATAATGGAGATTATGATGGTTGGGAAACTAAAGTAGTAAAGGAAAAGGAAAATTTACTCACCGGATTGAAAAAGATTTTTCGGTCGAAGAAATAACGTTCATTTAACGTTCATTCGAAATATAAGGGGAAATCAGTGGAGTAGTTGCCGCGGCAGCTGCTCCATCTTTTGCTTATAGAATGCTGAATGTCAGAACTTATATTGTAATGGCATCTTATATAGTAGAGGACAAAAAAAGGAGTTGTCGTAAGATAAATGACATGATAGAACCCAATGCTGTTGGTCAAGAACCTGACGCAATGCTTATTATGCGAGCGCGAGACGGTGATTCAGAAGCGTTCAATGAGCTTGTTTTGCGACATCGGATGAAAGCATTTACTTGGGCCAATTATATTTCCCAAGATCCTCATTTGGCAGAAGATATCGTGCAGGATGCGCTGCTTCGTGCATTTCTTCACTTGGGCACACTGATGGATTGTTCCCGTTTTGTACCTTGGCTTAAAGGGATCGTTAGAAATCAAGCACTAATGAAAATGCGTCGGGGCGGGCCATATCGGCATGAACAGCCCTTTTCCAGTCTTCGTGTGCCGGCATCAGGAGAACAGGATGTCGATGTGCACAACATGGACAGTATTCTCCAGCATTTAACAAAAACATTGAAGCATGAGGACAGATTACAAGCGGGTAATCCGCATATTCAAGTGGAAAGACGCGAGTTCGTTACAATGATTCAGAACTTATTGCATTGTTTGACGAAACGAGAACGCGAAGTATTTGAAGCTCATTTCTTTCGAGAATGCACTCCTCAGGAGATCGCTGTTTTGTTCCATATCACAACAGGCAATGTCTATAAAATGATTTCACGCTCGAAGGCAAAAATTCAACAAGAACGCGTTTCCGCTTGTATTCGCGATCATATCCAACAAAGGAAGGAGGATCTCCATATCGGCAAAAACGTGTTGAACAAGGAGGTTTTGCTGAATACTGCTGAGCCGCTGCATCTCACTTATATCAATCGGGTTCATGAGGCTTTAAGGCTTAGCGATAGTACGCTTACCCTGCCATTTGTTAATGGATGTTTAACCTTTGCATTTAACATCAATATTGAACAAAGCAGCGTAGATATGTCCAGCACCAACATGATCGATCGGAATTATATTTTTCTCAATGGGTTATTGAACATGGGGTTTTCTGCACGTTACACCGAAGCGTTCAACTTCGCACCTCCCAGTCCTCTGCGATTGATCGAAGCAATTAGCCTCGTGCAACAATCGATCGATAATGGGTATCCTTGCTTGGTTTGGGAGTTAATCAACTCTGAATTCGGGCTCATCTATGGCTATGATGACGACGCGCAGCATTTTTTAGGCTTAGACTCCAAATCGATTTCCGAAATTCCTTATTATTTGCTTGGAGGACGTAAGACCAAATCGTTATTCGTTCTAGGAATTGAGAAGAAAAGCGAAATTGGTCCATTATCCATACTCGTACGTACGCTCAAGATGATCATCCGCCATGCCCGGGGGAAAGAAGCTACTTTCGGGGGATATGTAAATGGACTTGCCGCTTACGAGACATGGATGAACATTATGCAGAGTAGGACGATCGAACCGATTGGCCATGCCTACACGATCGCTGTCCTATTGCAAGCCCGCGAACATGCAGTGCGTTTTCTTAAGGAGATGATTGCGAAATTGACGGAAGATCCTGCGGCTGATCAAGAAATAACGCGTTTATTGACTGTAGCATCGAGTCATTACAAAACCGTTTACGGTTCCTTCGCGAAGCTGCATCAGCTATTCCCGATGCCATCGGGCGGAGAGCCCAATGATCCGATATCCTCGGCTCAAGGGATTGAATATTTGAAGCAGGCCTACCTAGCCGAAGAAGCCGGTATTGAAATTCTCGAACAAATCGTGTTAAGGATCGAAAAGGACGTTAAGCTGCAAGTCTTACCGTTTATTGATAACCCGCCAAGGGCCTACAATCTGTGATCAACCATTTACTATTGAAAGGATGATAAAGATGAATGACATTTTACATTGGATGCATAATGCGTGTGATATAACAGTACTTCGGGTAGCGATTGATGAGCCATGGCAAAAAGAATCGATCGAGGCTGTGGCACGAAGGTTCGAAGATTTGCACCCTGGTGTGAAAGTCTATGTCGATCTTGTTTCGAATGGCGCTATTCGTTCTGATCTTTACGCCCGCGAGTCAACAGCCGATCTCGTACAGCTATTTAATGACGATATTACGGATTGCAACCGGGATCGCCTATTGTTGAACTTGCAATCATGGATCGATTCTGCCGGAACTGAAGCTTTGTTTCATCCGTCGATTCTTCAGCTCGTACGAACGGACAGCTAGATTACTACCCTTCCTATTAGCGCTACTATGAAAGGCATATTTTACAATAAGCAATGGTTCGATAAAGCTAGTATCCCTTATCCAGAAGAAGGATGGACGTGGGAAGACTTTTTTGAAACGGCCCTTCGGCTGCAGCGTTCTAATGTAAGCCCAGGGGAGGAACGGTATGCAGCAAGGATATCTTTTCATCATGAATATATCGGTCTTCTACTGTTAACCGCCGGTACATACTGGTTCTCGCCTGATCGTACGAAAGCTTCTGGATTCGCAAACAGCCCGGAAGCGGTCAAAACAATCACTTGGGCAGCGGATCTCGTTCGAAGGCACCGGGTGGCTCGTGCGACGCAAGAATATTTTTCAAACGGCGATATATTAGCAAATGAAACCGGCATGGTCCTCGATTATTGGATCATGCTGCACGAAATTCAACCGCATTTGAAAGGAAACCTCGGTATTGCAGGGTTACCGCATGATCGGGAAGGCCTCAGAATGAATGAACCGTGGATATGCGGATTCGGCATTTCGGCCCGAACCCGACACCCGGAACTCGCGAAAAAACTGCTTTACGAGTTGACCTGTAAGAGCAACGAACTTACCCGTCTTGTGACTCAGGGCTTTATAGCACCATTGCATTCAGTCTACGAGGAGGTCGGGCACGATCGCGACCCGCTGCGCTGCGCAATATTGGCGGAAATGGCATACGGAGGTTCGCTTCCGGTATCGCCCGGGAATCTAACTTATTTTCGATTACTGGATGACTTCGTGAATCCGGCATTGAGTAAGATCGTGTTCCAAGGAGAAGACGTGAAGGAGACATTAGATAAACTAGCCGAAACGCTTGATCATGAGCTAGAGAAGCGGATACATCTGAAATCGGAGACGGAAGCATAGCACAACAAAGAAGCCTCGTGATAAGATATGGATATCGGTTTATTTGTTTAAAACATATTTTACTACGATTGGGCGTGTTCTCGGATGGTTTCCAAGCAAAGGAACAACCAGAAAAAACGTTTGCTAAGGACTCCGTGGGTCACATACACGGCCTGCGTTTGGGCGTTCGTTTTCGCTGCGATGAGCTTTTATTGGGCGCTCGGAGGAACTGTGGGCACCAGTACTCTCGGCGATATAGCAAATCTTGCCGATGATCCTTGGTTCATTGTCATTCTCTGGATCACCGGCTTATTAAAAGCTCTCGGCGGGTTGCTTGCGCTTGCGCTCGTCCGTCCATGGGGGAGGATCGTTCCTCGATGGCTGCTGTTGGCCGCTGTGGGGTGCGGAGGGATTTTTATGATTTTATACAGCGGAGCGAACTTCCTTGTGAGAGGACTTATGTGGGCCGGTTTCCTTAACACCCCCGAGTCCATGCACTCGACGGCAGCTCTCTGGCACCTTTGGTTTTGGAATCCTTGGTGGTTACTCGGGGGGATCTTGTTTGCCGCCACAGCCTGGTATGAAATCCGGAGCCCCCGCGATCGTCATAACAGTATGACGAGTTGATATGGAGTAACAAGTTTTTTGTCATGAAAAACGAGAGTGGGGTAGCGTGCCGCGGCAGCTACTCCGCTTTTTATTTACCAGAATATTGATACGTTTGTTCTATCTGCATCATCGACAAAAAGGACCAGGTTATATTAAAAGACCTATCCGATTGCTATGAAAAGAGTGATTTTTTAGGATCCGGCTTTTCATTCACAAGACCTAAAGATTTGAACGTTTCCGCCTATTAACGGGCGGATTCTATTAGCTTATCGTTAAAGTGCACTTACAATACAAGATCAGAACTGGAGGGAATTCATGAAAGAAAGAAAAAAATGGATTGATGTCGCCCGCGGGTTGAGCATCATTCTAGTCGTCATGGGACATTCCGGAAATGAGGTCATGGATCACTATTTGGGATGGTTTCGCATGCCGTTGTTTTTTCTGGTAAGCGGACTGCTGTTTAAAGAAGTGGCGCCGGAGAGCTATCGCAAATGGGCAGTGAACAGAATCCGCTTTTTTATGATCCCGTATTTTGCCTATGGCATTGTGATCGCTTTACTCGTAGCCGTGCGGCTGAAAGACCCGATGTCGGTTCCGCATGACGTGCTGCTGCTGCTTTATGGCGGTACCGTGCTAGGCGGGTGGTACGGCGTGTTCTGGTTTATTACCTGTTTATTAATTGTCCATCTGCTAATGGGGTATCTGACACGTTTTCCGTTTGCCATCCAATGGAAGGTGGTCGCCGCTTGCTATTTGGCTGCCCATCTTATCAGTATGACAGAACTGGCGAAATGGAACATTCCGTGGAATGCAGATGTAGCATTGATGGCGATTGTTTTCTTTTTTCTCGGTTATGCAGGCAAAAGAATACTGGCGGAATGGCTGAAATCCGGCATTGCTTTTGCGCCCGCCTTGTTGATCGCTGCTCTGGCTGTCGGTTTGAACGAAGCAGGGGTATGGAAGTTCCGACTGGATATGAAAATGAAAGTCTACGCGCAGCCCTTGCTGGATTGTATGATCCCGCTTGCTTGTGTCATTGTCGTGCTGCAGCTGTGCTTTTGGATTTCCAGATGGAACATGGTGAGTGGACTGGCATTTTTGGGTACGGTTACGATTACCATTATGTATTTGCACATTCCGGTCAACATTATGCTGAAGTATGGTCTTGGATTGCAATATGGACCGCTCGTATTCACCATGGCGGGCGTTGTCATTCCGCTCGGGCTGGCTTGGGTGATGTCCAAATCCGCGTTGCTGACGGCTTTGTTTCTCGGACGACAAGGATTCGGCGGGAAGACAGGGCAGATCAAGAAAACGCCAAGTCAGCAGTTTGGCGGTTAGTATTGACGACTGGAGAAGTTCGTTCGATGATGAACGGACTTCTTTTTTAATATGACACTAATAGAGCGACGAGCTGCCGCGGGAAGCTGGCACTTTGCTGCGCTCATGTCGCCGACAAAAAAAGGAAATGGATGAGAGGCATCGAAATTAGTGGTGAATCACAATTGAGTCATTTACACAGGAGGGATGATAATGGACCACGGCTTTAAGACGGATACAATAAAAGCCCTAACAGATTTACTCATTGAACATTATGTTTTCCCCGAAATTGCTTCCAAGATTCGAAATGAACTTACCCAACGATTAAATGACGGCGAATACGAAGGTATCACGGAACACTCTTTGTTTGTGGAAAAATTGACAGCGCAATTGCAGAACGTATCTCGTGATAAACATTTACATTTACGGCATTACACAGAAAAACCTCAATCTGAGAATCAGGAGGATAACAACCTACATGATCATTTCTTAACCATGGCGAGGTTGGATAACTACGGATTCACCAAAATCGAGCGGTTGCCAGGAAATGTTGGATTGCTGGAGTTTCAAGGATTTATGCCACCCGAACTTGCCGGCGATACGGCAGCCGGCGCGATGACGTTCCTTGCCAACACATCCGGCATGATCATTGATCTGCGGAATAATTTTGGCGGCTCTCCATATATGGTCGCATTCCTCTCAAGCTATGTATTGGAACCGTCACCAACACATCTTAATGATCTCTATTGGAGAAAAAATGATGTAACTCAGCAATTTTGGAGTTTACCCTTTGTTCCGGGAAAGAGATTCGGTGGTACGAAGCCATTGTACATATTAACGAGCCAGAAAACATTTTCAGCTGCCGAGGAGTTTACTTACAACTTACAATCCATAGGTCGTGCGATTGTTGTTGGGGAAAGTACAGGAGGAGGGGCTCATCCGGGGCAAATGCATCGAATAAATAGGGAGTTTGAAGTATTTATCCCAAATGGCCGTGCAATCAATCCGGTAACCAAAAGCAATTGGGAGGGAGTAGGGGTTCGACCTGATATCGAAGCCCCTCAAGACAAAGCGTTGGATGTCGCCTACACGATTCTTCTTCAGAATGAACTAAAGCGCCTGTCGGATCAGGCCCTCCCAAACGGATATGAAAAATTAATGGATGAAATAAAACAAACACTCGAGAAAAGTAGTGAGGCTAATGAAAACCTTTAACGTTGGGATCGTTCAATATAATTGTAATGTACCTGATTAAAAGTTAAATACAGAAATTGGATGCAAGAGTGCTCATGTTAAAGGGTGCGGAAATCATATTGGTGCCAAATGATTGCGGAACGATGAAGCCCAGATTACAGGCGCTTTCAACAAGAGCCTACGAGAACATGGTTGGAATTGCCATGGCGAATCCGCCCGGTGAAAATGCAGGTTGTTCTTGTGCTTTTAGTCCAATCGTATGGGATCAATATGGTAAATCTGTCGATAACACGATTCTAGTAGCAGATGAGATGACTGAAGGTGTGTTCCTGGCTAAATTTGATTTAGAGGAATTGCGTAACTACCGTAGCCATGAAATGATGGGAAATACTTTTCGAAAAGTGAACGCGTACAAAGAATTGCAAAGCGATAAAGTAGAAGCACCATTTATTCGGCAATTGATTCAATAATCCGAAATGATCGAGTCAGCATGCTTGTCAAAATAAGTTTAAATGTGAACGACTGCGATGGCGCTTGCGGACTCGCCTTTATTTTTCAGGATCCGGACGGGAACCGGTATGCATTGTGGCAGCCCCCTCAGTTATGAGGTTGGGATGAGTCGATTCGAAATTGCGTCATAGTGCGATTTCTCACCAAAATGGAGGTGTTAGAGTAATGCCATACATCAATCTTCAAATAACAAAAGGTGCAACTAGAGAACAAAAGGCTCAAATCGTAAAAGAATTTACCGCAACTCTTGTCAATACGCTAGGCAAAAAGCCTGAACATATCCATATTGTCATTCAAGAAATTGAGGATGAAAATTGGGGTTTTTCCGGGATATTGACTGATGATTATCGAAAGCTTTCATAAATACTCGAGCAACATTGACTTATGAAATCAGAAGTGAGTGGAGCAGCATGCCGCGGCAGCTGTTCCATTTTTTTCACTTGGGGGGAAACAACAGAGGGAAAGCGAGCTCGTACAGCTTTACGTTCGCATAAAAAACGCGACACAAAATGGTCGCGTTATCTTTACGTATATTGAATTTTGGCATATCTTAATACAACACAGGTGTCCTCGCCTTCCATAATATTAGTATAACGGAAAGAAAATTATAAGTCTATACTTTTTTCCATAAATCCTGTATTTTTTATCTCGTATCGCCCGTGAAAAGGGGGAGTTGCGGCGACGATACGAATACGGAATGCCGGAGGAGGAGTGTAGTGTTCTTTGCTGACAAATGGACGAATTTTCGGGAAGCAGCCCGGTTTGCCTACACCATGCTAATTGCGCCTTGGCCTATTTTTACCGTTTTCCTGATCATGTCTTCGGTGATTGGGGGGATCTTGCCGTTATTGCAGATTCAGATTACGACTGGACTGGTGGACACGCTGGCTTCTCATCTTCAATCGCCGCTTCCTTCCATGAACGATTCCATCATCGCCATTCTTGCCCCGTATTATCCTTGGCTGCTCCTCACATTAGTCATCATGATCGTCAACTGGATGATGTATATGGATACTTTTCAAAGGTATCTAGCTGCTCGACTGAATGAACGAGTCCAGCAAAATTTCGATCAAAAGTTCTATGCCAAAGCCTTAAGCATGCGGCTCGAATATTTTGAAAGCTCGAAGTTCCATGACGTGATGCATCGCGCTTTACGTTCCATGGAAGGGCATACGGTTTCGAATCAACTCGCTCAGTTGCAGCGGCTTTTGTCCGCAACGTGCAGCTTGATCGGCATCATGTGGATGCTGGGCACGGCACATTGGTTCCTACCGATAATTCTTCTCTTAGGGACGATCATTTTATTGAAATGGCGCGTGAAAAGCGGCATCGATCTAACGAGCGCGATGGTCTCTTTAGTTCCGGTGCAGAGGAAGCGATCTTACATGATGAAAATGGTTACCGAACGAGCGCCTGCGGCGGAAATCCGCCTCTATGGTTTAGCTGTTTACATGATTGGAAGGTGGAGGGAGCTATCCGACAGGATGATGTACCAATTAAATGCTGTGCAACGAAGCAACATGGCAAAAGGAATCCCCGTCGTCGCTATCCAAATCGGCATTCATGCGAGTATTTTAAGCGTATTGCTGCTGCTTGGGGCCAAAGGAAAGCTCAGTGCGGGTGTTTTGATTGCTTTGATGTTTGCCGTGCAGCAGTACCTGGATCGGATTCAAAATATAAGCTGGCGTATCGAGGGGCTCCACAGATTTTGCAGCGAGCTGCAGCATACGCGTCATTTTTTTGCCATGGAAGGGGAGGAACCGGCATCGGGTATTAAGCTTACAAGCGGGTTGAAGGAGGGGATACGATTCGAAGGCGTGAGCTTTAGCTACCCCGGAAGCGACAAGCCGGTGATCGACAAGATGAATCTAATCGTTCGACCCGGCGAAAAAATTGCACTAGTCGGTGAGAATGGCGCCGGCAAAAGTACAATTGCCAAATTGCTTCTTGGGTTGTATCAACCGGTGTCAGGAAACATATGGGTCGATCAGTTTGATCTGAAATCGATAGACCCTAAACACTGGAGGGAACGAACGGGGGCAGTTTTTCAGGATTATGTCCGTTACTCCTTGACGGTAAGGGAAAACATCGGCTTTGGCAGCTTGGATAATATTCATGATCTGGAAGCCATCAACCAAGCGGCTCAAAGAGGTTCAATCTCGTGGACGATCAACATGATGCCTGCCAAGTACGATACCGTACTGGGCAAGGAATACGAGGGCGGACAGGAACTGTCGGGCGGACAATGGCAAAAAATAGCGATAGCGAGAGCCTATCTCCGTAATGCCGAAATCGTCGTTCTCGACGAACCCGCAGCTGCGCTGGACGCGTTGTCTGAAATGGAAGTGTACCGCAACTTTTTGCAGCTCGCGCAAGAGAAAACCGTTCTTCTTATTTCTCACCGTCTCGGATCCGCTCAACTCGCCGACAAAATCGTATTCGTCGAACAAGGACGCATTGTGGAAGAGGGTTCACACGAGCAGCTGATGGAATTAGACGGGAAATATGCTCAGCTGTATCGACAGCAAGCCGAGTGGTACAACACGAATAAGGCAGGTGTTTGACTTGAATTCGGTATACCGGAGATGGCGGTATTTCCCAAAGGCAGTGCTGTTTTTATGGAAGCTATCGCGGCGGAAGACGGTATTTTTGCTTGTTATGATTGCGATCACAGGTCTGCTGCCGATACTCGGCATTTACCTGCTGCAGGAGTTGGTTGATGCTGCGGTAGGAGTTATCGAAGGAACGAGATCATTAAGCATGGCGTTCGGATCTTTAGCCATTTTTATCGCAGTCCTGCTGCTTCATTCATGTTTCGAAATGCTGAGCCAATGGTACGGCGCAAATCTGCGCGAACAGATGAAGGTTGGGGCGCAGGAACAATTGCTGTTCAAAGCCAGCCGGCTTTCCCTCGCTCAATTTGAAACTCCCGCCGTATATGATCAACTCCGCCGGGCTCAGCAGGGAGTCGAGCAATCGCTCACGGGAACGATTGAGCATTTGTTTTATGTGCTGCTTCATTGCTTCACAGCCGCGGGGTTGTTGATTTATCTCGGTTCGACCCATGTTATGTTTCCGCTAATTCTTATAGCCGGAGTCATCGTACTGCAAATCGTGCAGCTCCGCTTCAATAGGGCAAAATATCAGCTGGATCAGAAGCATACCCCTTCCGAACGTAAACTGCAATATTTGAGCAGATTGCTTGTGGGAAAACAACCCGCGGCGGAAATCCGCGTATTCGGTTTGCAACCATATTTGTACAAAAAAAGAGAGGCATTGTTTCATCAGATGCGGGACGACCGTCTTGAACTGGCAGCCCATGGACTTCGGCTTCGAATTGTTCCCTCCATCATCGAGCAATGGATGTACGTGCTCGTAATAACCGGCGTTGTTGCTTTTATCGCTGCCGGCAAGCTTTCACTCGGACACTATGCGGCTTTTATCGGCGCGGCGGAGCGGTTTCGAGATTCAACGATGTTGGCGTTCGGGAGCGTGATTGCGCTCGATCACGATTTAAGATACATCGGAGACATGCTGGACTATTTGCAAATTCAAGAGGAGTATCCATCGGGGGAGCATCCGATATGGAATGCTGAAGAAGTTCCGGAAATTAGATTTGAGTCCGTTACTTTTCAATATCCGGGTATTCACGAACCGATCCTTGACGGAATTAGTTTCACGATCCATCCGGGTGAACGGATCGCTCTAGTCGGGATGAACGGAGCAGGGAAGAGCACGTTGGCTAAACTGCTGCTTGGGCTTTACAAGCCAACCTCAGGTTATATTACGATGAATGGACTTAATCTTAGCGAGTTAGATCCGACATGGTGGAGGGCACAAACGGCGGCGGTTTTCCAAGATTACATGAAGTATCAACTGACCGTTCGCGAAAATATTGGTTTCGGAAATCTAGAAGTGATAGATAATGTGAAGCTGATACAGCATGCAGCGACTAAAAGCGGCGCAGACCCGTTCATCCAAACTTTCCAAGGGAAGTACAATACTCATCTTGGCAAAGAATTCGAGGAGCAGGGAGAAGACCTCTCCATTGGCCAGTGGCAGAAGCTGGCGAATTCAAGAGCTTATATCAAAGACGCTTCCGTACTTGTTCTCGACGAGCCGACCTCGGCCTTGGATGCGAAAGCGGAGGTGGACGTTTACCATCATTTTCAGAAAATGGCCGAAAACAAATCCGTATTGTTCATATCACACCGGCTAGGCTACGCAAAGCTTACGGATCGGATTCTCGTGCTGGATTCGGGGAAAATCGTCGAGCAAGGTTCACATGACGAGCTAATTGCAAGGAATGGAGCATATGCTCAGCTTTACAAAGCGCAAGCCAGTTGGTATCAACAAAGTTGAAACAAGAAATAACATTCAAAAATATGGACCAAGGGAGATGAAACTATGAATACCGAGAGAAAGCGTTACGAGAGTATTCGAGTACTTGTACATGAAATGCTGCAAAAGATGGAGAACTCTGGGGAAAAACAGGATGCCTGCGTTTATCTTTACGGAGTTTCGACCTTCGCTTCTATGCTTGCGATAAAGAGAGGACACAATTCGGAACTCGCTGCAATCGCAGGGTTGCTTCACTATTATTACTATTATATAACCGGAATCGGAGAGTTTGCCGGTCCGAACAGCGCAGAGGCCGTGAGACCGATCATCAGAGATATTCAGATTTTTTCGAACGAAGAGATGCTTGTCATCCTTCGGGCAATTTTTTATCAGGATTACCGAAATCAAGTTCATGGACCTTATGAAGAAATCATAAAGGATGCTATTGTACTTCAGCGGTTCTTTCAGACTTCGGGCAGCCAAATCCCCCAATTAGATGCACGAAGACTTCAAAATATTTTAGACGAATTGGCGATCCCGGGTAAATTTGAAGTTTCGAGCAGCGATCAAGCATCGGCACAATGGAATACTGATTTTGGTGACAAACGTCGTAAGTTGGCAGACATCGCAGAAGCGCTCGCAGGGACAAACATAATCGGCATACCGGGAGACGAGCAGTATCGAGAAATCTGCAAGTATTGGCCGGATATCGATATACATAAAGCGCTCCGAGGCGGTTGGTGTGCGGCATTCGTGTTTTACTGCTGCAGGCAGGCCGGAATTCTTTTGCCGATTCGTTATCCGAATGGTGTCTGTCGATTTGCTGGAGTAGGCGCATGGCTAGAATGGGCCCAGTTGCCCGAAACCGGATTTCTCTACTATGATGGACAAGGAGGCTTTACGCCGCAGCGAGGAGACATCGTCATCTATGATAAACTATTGTCCGATGACTCTCATGATCATATCGGGATTGTACTAGATTGTGATGACAAGGAAATATTGGTTGCAGAAGGTAACAGAGATAATATGAACTACTCCAGTGTTTTTCGAAGGGATAGGCAGCATTGCATTCTTGGATATGTTCGTATCGACAATGAATACCTTTTTGAATTTGAAGGTAGTTACAATCCGATTATTTAGTTCCATAGGAGGACTGTTATGCGTAAAGTTTGGGTTTTAAATTGATTTTGCCAAGCATACAAATCGTTTTAACTTTAATTGCTTTCATCATAGACAAGAGTTACAATCATGGATTTGGCGAAGGAACGAACCAAGTAACTGCCAATCTCATCAGTAATATTGAGTTTTTGATTAAATTATTTGCTGGTTATGATGATATCGTAAATTACAATTTTAGGTGGATAACAGCAATATTGGCGATAGGCTTTTGGTATATCGTTGGTTTCATAATTGATAAATTAATAGGAACCATGAAAGTTAAAGCGAAAAATTGGTGAGCGATTTTCTTAGGCGGTTAACGAAGTAAGCGTCAAAAAGCCCACTAACAGAGGAGAGGGACAATTTGACGCTTATTATTTCTACTGCTTCCTGTTGCGAATCGCGACCCTGGCTTCTTCACGATCATCGAAATGGATCGTTTGATCCTTCAGAATTTGATACGTTTCATGGCCTTTTCCTGCGATAAAAACAATATCGCCCGAACGGGCCATTTCGATTGCGCGGGCGATCGCTTGCCTTCGGTCCGCAATCATTTCATAGGAGTCATCAGACATTCCGAACTCCGAGATCCCAAGCTCAATTTCTTTAAGGATTCCTTCCGGCTCTTCCGTACGCGGATTATCGGAAGTGATGATGACATAATCGCTATGTTTCGCGGCCAAGCTTCCCATTACGGGACGTTTGGTTCGATCCCTGTCTCCGCCGCAGCCGAATACCGTAATGATTCTCTGATCTGCGAATTCACGTAAAGTGGACAGCGCATTGTCCAAACTATCCGGGGTATGGGCATAGTCGACAAGCACAAGATAGTCCTGTCCTTCATCGACGACTTCCATTCGACCGGAAACACTGGTCAAACCGATCAACCCTTGTTGTATCCTATCAAGTGGAATTTGTTCGGCAAGAGCTGCCGCAATGGCGGCAAGCGCATTATACACATTAAACGTTCCGACCAGCCTCAGTTCAATCTCGGTATCTCCCGCAAAGGAAAGAAGAGTGAATTTTGTTCCTTTAGAGGTCAATTGAATATTTTTGGCCATTACATTCGCAGGTTGTTGAATCCCGTAAGTAATAACCTGCGAAGCAGTAATTCCACTCAAGTAGGGAGAGGCTTCATCGTCGGCGTTCAATATGGCAAACTTTCGTTTGGAGGGATCCGGCGAAAATGAGTTTCCCATTCCCGAAAAAAGCAAACCTTTTGCCGCGATATAATTTTCCTTCGTCTTGTGGTAATCCAGGTGGTCATGAGTCAAATTTGTAAACACAGCCGTTCTAAACTCACAACCGAGTGCTCTTCCCATATGCAATCCTTGAGAGCTCACTTCCATGACGCAATAATCCGTTGATTGATCCTTCATTTTCCTTAAATTCGACTGCAGCTTCGGAGGTTCCTGAGTATTTATATCCGTTTTATGCAGGGTAGAACCTATCTTCGTGCCGATATTCCCCATTAACCCCGTACGGTACCCGGCCTGAGCCAGGATGGATTCAATCATGTAACTTGTTGTCGTTTTCCCTTTCGTACCCGTCACGCCAATTAGCTTAAGCTCCAGACTTGGATATCCGTAAAAATGCGCGGATAGCAGCGCCAACGCGTATCTGGCATTCGGCACTTTTATTGTCGGCACAGAGACTTCGATTCCTTCACGTTCAATAACAATAGCGGCTGCCCCAGCTATTACTGCATCGTCTATATATTGATGGCGATCTTCCTGTAATCCGGGAATACCGGGTATACATACAAACAGCTCACCCGGCTGCAAATATTTCGAATTCATATTGATCCCAGTTATGTCGATGTCTACATTCCCATGAACTTCAGATATAGTCAGCAGTCCAATGAGTTCTGTTAACTTCAAAAAAATCCCCCCTTAAACGGCATTTGATCTCACACCACTCCATTATATTATATATCCGCCTACGGGATAACATCATTTTCCATATGTGTTCTTTACGCCAACGTAACTTTGGTATAATGAGTAGAGCCCATATATAAGAACCAATGTACTTTTGCATACATAGCGTATTAATTCGATTCTTGGCAACGAGGGATGGTGTTTACATCGTGAAGATAGGATTTTTCGATTCGGGGGTAGGTGGACTTACTGTCCTTTATGAAGCCCTTAAGCTGTTACCGAAGGAAGATTATATTTTTTATGCGGATACGGATCATGTTCCGTACGGTGAGAAGCCGAAGGAAGAGGTCAAACAATATGTTACTGAAGCTATCGAATTTATTGCTCGGCAAGGCGTGAAAGCGATCGTTATTGCCTGCAATACTGCAACAAGCATTGTGATCGAGGAGCTGCGTCATAAGTATAATTTCCCTATATTAGGCATAGAGCCAGCCGTGAAACCCGCCGTTCGGGAAAGTAAGAAACGGCAAAAGAAGGTTTTGGTTCTAGCCACACGACTTACACTTCAAGAGGAAAAATATAAAAGTCTCGTAAGTAGTCTTGACGGTGGAGATATGGTCGAAAGCCTGCCTCTTCCCGGACTTGTGGAAATGGCGGAAAAACTTGATTTTGTGGAAGAAGCGGTTCTGTCGTACTTGCGGGATCAACTGAGGGGTATCGATTTAGAGCAGTATGGATCTGTCGTTTTGGGGTGCACGCATTTCCCGTATTTTCGGGGCGGAATCCGAAGTGTTATCGGTAAACAAGCTGAACTCATTGACGGAAGTGTCGGCACTGTTAAACAACTGCAGCGATTATTAGGTGACCGTGTAGAAGAAGGAAATGGCACGATTATGTTCTATGAGTCCGGTCGTCTTATTCAAGACGCCGAGTCAAGCAAATATCGATTTTTGCTAGAGTATTTGGAGATGGATGATTATTTCTTAAATGTAACGATAAGCTAAATCTTTTGCGCCGTATATATTTATTTATGCTAAAATAAGGTAAATGGGTTAAAGGGTGGTTGAAAAGTTGGAGAATACCTTACAACGAATCATTGCTTCTTTAAAAGGTTTGGCAACGGGGGATGCGATCGGTAAGCAAACGGAATCGTTACAGTATGAGGATATCAAAAAATGGTTCCCAGAAGGTATTAGCGGCTTTCACGGAGAAATTGGCAGCATCATGCCCCGATATGAGGGCAGGCATTATCTCTGGAGATTCGGCGAGACAACGGATGATACCGAACAGACAATCTCCATTGCCCGGGTCATAGCACAAGACGGTAAAATTACGCATACATCTGTTGGGCAAGAATTAATGCTTTGCAAAAAATCCAATCGCCCTACTTTACTTCTAGGGAAATTCCAACAGATGGGTGACCCGGCACGAGTGGCATTTGAAGGTGATGGATGCGGAGCGGCAATGCGTTCTGCACCAATTGGTTACTTGTTCTCGACTCGGAGATTGGATGAACTCGTTTCAAGTGTTTTTGAGGCGAGCATTCCCACACACGGGGGAAGGATTGCGATATGCGGTGCTAGTGCAATAGCTGTAGCAGTTTCGGCTGCAATTGATCGGAAAAATCCTTCTGAGATACTGCAATATGCTGTTCGAGGAGCTAGATTAGCAGAAAAATATCGGCCCGCCAATTCTGAAGAAGATGTAGCCGATTTAATTATACGTGTATATGAAGAACTTTCAAGCCGGGGGACCTTATCCTTAGAGGATATTAAAGATAAATACATGCCCTGGAAGACTCCAAACATCGTTGCGTTAGCAATAAACCTCGCAGTTATCACCCAATCAGCAGAGAAAACAACTTTATTCGCCGCTAATTTAGGCGGTGACACGGATTCTGTAGCCTCAATGGGGGCAGCTATTGCTGGAGCAATGTCCCCTCAAAGTGTAAATGAAAGATGGTATCAAGCAGTAGAAGAGGTCAATGGAAATGAGCTTCTTCAATTAGCCCCCAAAATTGCTCATCTTCGCATTTAGTAGAGAAAATATATTAGTAAAATTAGCGGCAGTTCACGACTGCTGCTATCCGGCAACATCTTTTGTCTGAAAATTCAATATTCCGTGTTTGCCATATGAGAGCTGATAAATTGCTATCAAATCAATTTAGGAATTAGGAGGACGAAACATGACGAATTGCATGAAATACATTGTTAAAACGTTAGTAGAACCAACGCTTGATTACGAACTTGTAAAGGGGTTTCGAGAAGGGCTTGCGGCGGTGAGAAACAACTTCGACGAAAAAAAATGGGGATTCATAGACAAGACAGGTAAGGTCGTAATACCGGTAGAGCTGTATGACGGCCACACGGAGTCATCGCTGCCGCGGATACAGTATATTTTCAGCGAAGGGCTTTCCGCAATCCTGAAAGACGGCAAATGCGGATATATGGACCAAACAGGAAACATAGTCATATCGCCGGAATATGAGTATGCATGCCGGTTCAGCGAAGGGCTTGCAGGAGTTCGAAAAGACGGTAAATGGGGCTTTATAGATAAATCCGGCAAAACAGTCATACCATTTGAATATGACTGCGCAAATCCATTCAACGAAATGCTATTCAACGAAGGGCTTGCGGCGGTTCGAAAAGACGGCAAATTCGGCTATATAGACAAAACAGGCGAAGCGGTTATACCGTTTGGACTGAACTATGATTTTGTAGACAGTTTTCAAGAAGAACGTGCAAGAGTAATGACAGGCAACGGTGTATTTATGCCGAATATACCGCGGTTGGAAGATGAAACTTATGAAGAACACTCCAAGAGAGCTTTTACGGTGCTTGAGGAAGCAACTAAGAACGATAGATGGGGATTTATCGACAGAACAGGCAATCTCCAGATCCCTTTGGAATATTCGGGATGTCACCGTTTTTCTGAAGGTTTTGCGGTTTCGGTAAAAGATGATCACATATGGAGCCATATAGATAAGATGGGAAATACACCTTTCCAGGCACATTTTGAAATCTTAGGTTCATTCCATGGAGGACTCGCGGCCGCGATAAAAGGCAGCAAATGGGGCTTCATAGGCAAAAATGGCGAGATCGTAATACCGTTCTCATATGATTGTGTATATTATTTCAGCGAAGGGCTTGCGGCAGTAAACATGAATGATAAATGGGGGTATATTGACAAGACCGGTAATGTCGTTATCCCGCTTGAATATCATTGTGTGTGTCCTGTATCTGAAGGTCTTGCAGTAGTAAGCAAAGACGACAAGTGGGGCATATTACAAATTGAAGAGAATGATTAAATTAGATCGGTGAACCAAAATAGCGAATTCGAAAGTGGAGTAGCATGCCGTGGCAGCTGCTCCATTTTTTGTGCACGAACTACATCCTTTGGCTTCGGCACTAATCCACACGAAACACCTGATATTGCTTCCGGTATTCTCCGGGTGTGAACGAAGTTTGCCGCTTGAACAGACGGATAAAATAAGTGTTATCCTGAAAGCCGCATTGTTCGCCGATTTTGTTCAGGGGCAGCTCCGAATGAGCGAGCAGACGTTTTGCCCGGTCAATCTGCAAATGATGCCTGTATTGCAGCGGACTCATCCCCGAATATTGCTTCAAGCATCGCGCCAAATAATCGAAATGATAATGCAAATCGCGCTCCATTTGAGCGGAGTCGAAGGGGAGCTCTAAGCGGCTCGCCAAGTAAGCAGCCACCTTCTCGCCAAGGAAATAAGATCGAGCTTGTGGGCTGCTTTTTCTCATCCCGTTTTGCAATTGGATAAGAAGCTGGCCGAACAAAACATGAAGCTCGAAGGAACGGTACTGTGTAAGCACGCTGTGCAGCTTCATCATTTCTTCCAAATGTGGGACGATCGTTCGCATATCTACTTTGGCGAATTTAGGAAGATCGATCATGGCCGGATGGGCTTCAGTATCCTGATCCGTCGCCTTCAACAGCGGTTGCTGCCAGTTGTTTTTCTCCACCAGCAGCGGCCCAGAGGTAAGCGAGTATTGAAAATGAATCCAATACACCTCGGTTTCCGTCTCTGTCGGACGGTAGCCGCGATGTTTTTTTCCCGGTTCAAGGATCAGCATCATGCCTTCCTCGATCTCGTATTTCACCCCGTTCTCCTCCATATTCAACGTACCTTTGATGCAAAAAATCATATCAAAAACGCCAAATTGGCGTTCAGCATGTACTACGCCCGGCGGCCACAACGTATAACCGATCGTGGCCAGCAGAGGAAACGGGGGAACCTGCAATTCAAGTACGAGCATACGATCACCTTTTACACATGATGTAGAAATTGTACTATAGAAAGTCGCCATTGTCAGCTGTATCAAGGAAAGCAATTCGATACAGTAGTAGATATCCTATGATTCCAGGAGGTCTATTATATGAACAATCAAGATTTAGTACAGAGGCAGCAATGGTTTGTCAATCAAAGATTCGGGATGTTCATTCACTTCAATAGCGCTACGTTTCAGTTTGCCGATACTGAAATCCAAGATTGGGAATATGATCATGAAAATCATGATGAGCCTCGCAGATTCGTATTTGACCCGAAGGACTGGAACCCGGTCCGGCTGGACTGCGCTCAATGGGCGAAAGCCGCTAAATCCGCAGGCATGAAATTTGCCGCTCTGACGGCGAAGCATCACGAAGGATTCAGCTTATGGCCGACCCGATACACGGAGCATTGCATCAAGAATGCAACCAATCCAAGGGATGTCGTGAAGGAGTATCTTGAGGCGTTCAGACAGGAAGGGATTGAAGCAGGGCTGTATTTCTCCATGTTGGACTTGCATCATAAGATCGGCCGGAAAAAGTGCACCCCGGAAGACAAACAATTTATTAAAAACCAGCTCGAAGAGCTGCTGACAGGATACGGCGATATTCCGTTCCTGATCATCGACGGCTGGAACGCTCATTGGGGCGGTCCTAATTATGAGGATCTTCCTTTTGAAGAAATCGATGAATGGGTCAAGCGGCTTCAGCCGCATTGTTTGCTGATGAATATTAGCTGCGAATCCAATCTGAATCATACTGATGTTGTTTTTTATGAAAATGCTGCCGGTCAAGAGGTGGAAGACTCGTTTGCCGGTCCTGGCGCAAGCTGCAATATTTTGACGAAAACTTGGTTTTGGAGAACAACGGATCCGGCGATGGAGCTTCGAACTGCGGACTGGGTGCTGGATAAAGTCGATGATGCGTACAAGCATAACGTCACGTTTTTATTGAACGGAGCACCGAATCAGCAAGGATTGTTGGACGCCAATGTTTTGGACCGTTTTCAAGAAATCGGAGAACGCTACAGGAAACCTGCAGATCTCATGACAATTCCCGAGAACTGGTTACTTAGATAGTAATCTAGTAATCTTCATTTTGCCTTTGCAATGCAGGGAATTGAGTGGTTTTTACCGAATATTTTACAGGATAGAATGGGATGACGTCCCGATAACTTCTTATGCAAAAGTGAGGAAGAATATGAATATAGTTCTTATTGGTATGTCTGGAGCTGGCAAAAGCACTTTAGGCGTGCTGCTTGCAAAAGCTTTAGGAATGGAATTCGTGGATATTGATATTATTATACAGCAACATGAAGGTAGGTTGCTGCAAGATATTATTGATCAAGATGGAAACGAAAGATTTATGGAAATCGAAGAAAAAGTCGTATCAGAATTGCAGCTGAAAAATAGCATTATATCAACAGGCGGAAGTGTTATCTATTCAAAAAAATCTATGAATGTACTTAAACAGGGTGGGCATATTATTTATTTACATGTCCCCTATGAGGAAATTGAAAAGAGACTAATAAACATAACAACCAGAGGCATTGTCATGAAGAAAGGAAATAGTCTTAAGGATGTTTATGAGGAAAGAGTTCCCCTATACATGAAGTATAGTGATAGCACTCTTGACTGCTCAAATAAGGAAATTGAACGTTGTGTTGTTGAAATTATTGAGATCATAGAACGTTAGTTAACAAAATCAGACCTTTACTGAGCTGCGGGACAACTTCAGAGCAAAGTGTCTATAACTGAAATGAAAAAGGGTATCCCCCAAGGATACCCTTTTTGCTTAAGCTGAAACCTAACGTCAGACCTTATTGCGGAGCTTACCTTTTGTAAAACTGACGATGGAGTTCCCGAACTTGTTCGGCGAGTTCAGGAACAGGGCCGTCGATTGTAGTATCACGAATCACTTCTTGGATTGCAAGATTACGAACGCGCGATGGGGCAACCCCCATTTCACTCAGCCATTGTGCCAGCTGTTCGGAGGAACTCGCGTAAACAATCCGGCCTAAACCAACCCAGCCGTGTGCCGCAGCGCACATAGGGCAATGTTCACCCGAAGTATAGACCGTCGCTTTGCTTCGTTCTTCCGTTGACATATTGCCCGCCGCCCAACGCGCCAATGCAAATTCTGGATGCTGGGTATGGTCGCCGCCGGCAACATGGTTGTGGTCTTCCGCGAGCACATCTCCGTTGGCTGATACAAGGACGGAACCGAACGGCTCATCACCAACCTCCAGAGCAGCCTTTGCAAGTTCAATACAGCGTCGCAGATGCTTCAGATCCGTATCATTTATCATGATTGAACCTCCTCATCTTTTCGTTAACAAGCAGGCTACATCCGTCACATTTTCTGCCCCTGCTTTGTTTTTCGTTCTATTCAAATATACTAACATGAAGACAACTAGATGAAAAATATATTAATTATAGGTATCACTTACGTTTTTCATATATTTCTTCATTAAATGATTGGATATCCGGGTTTAAATGCGCAATTGGTAAGAAATCATAAAAAGTCAAGCATGCTAGGATATAAAGGAATACAAATTTCAAGGAGGAAACAAATGGCGACGAATAAAATGGCACGACCGCAAGTCGTTTCAGAACAAGAGTGGCAAGCTGCTCGCGAAAAGCTACTCGTCAAAGAAAAGGAACTCACTCGCGCGTTGGATGCGCTGGCTGCAGAGCGTCGAAGATTGCCAATGGTACGGATCGACAAAGATTACGCCTTCGAGGGTCCGAACGGTTCGGCGAGTTTGCTTGATCTTTTCGACGGACGTCGCCAGCTCATCGTCTACCACTTCATGATGGCTCCCGGCTCCGATCACCGTTGCCCAGGCTGCTCGTCTTTCATAGACAATATCGGCCATCTTGCCCATCTACATGCCCGCGATACGACCTTCATTCTGGTCTCACCCGCACCACTGGCGCAGATTGAACCTTACAAGGCGCGTATGGGCTGGAGAGTGCCTTGGTTCTCATCGAACGGCAATAATTTCAACGTCGATTGCAGTGCGGGCAACGGATTCGGCCTAAGTGTCTTTCTTCGTGAAGAAAACAAAGTCTTTCGCACCTATTATACGACAGCTCGCGGCGTCGATAGGATCCGGGCTGATTTCAATTTACTCGACCTTACACCATTCGGCCGCCAGGAAGACTGGGAGGATTCACCTGAAGGATGGCCGCAAACCCCGGCATATGCTTGGTGGCGCCTACACGACGAATATTAAGTAAGGGAACATTCCGATGAATTAGACCAGGTCGCTCAATAGCGGTCCGGTCTTTTTTGGCGTATAATGGTATTGCTTTGCTACTATTACGATGTTTATGATATGCCTGCAATTTCATCCGGTTGAAACGGATAGGCCTTCCCGCATATATGGCATACGATTTCGATTGAACGGCCTGCAACGTATGCAAAAGTCAGCTCTTCCTTGTCCAAAGCACGTAGCATCGGAATCAGCATTTCCTTGGAGCAGCCACAGAACAATCGAATGGGCTCCTTGCCCACAGCATGCATGTCTTCAAAATTCGATAGAAGCAATTCGTTCTTGATGTGATCAATCAACTCGATCGGTGCTCCCGGAAGCAGTTGAGCCATGGCGCCACGGCTTCGGACGATGTGTCCCGATTCATCCATTTCGATCGATAAAGAAAAGAAGGTGGGCGTTTGCTCGCTTTGCTGAAAATAATACGATAGATCGTCGACGATATTTCCGTAAGGCATATCGGTGATTCCGGTAAACGTGCCGTGCATGCCGATATCCTTCGTAATTTGCAGGCATCCTCTAGAGCCTATCAATTGCTCGAGCGTGATATGGTCCAGAAGCTCCGGAGGTGCGTTCAATAGTTCATCGCTGATATAGCCACGCACATTACCCCAAGAATCTGCATCTGCGAAAACTTTGTAATCCCGGTGGCCGGTTTTTATTTTCAAACTGATTCGCTGATTGTCCTTCAAAATTCCAGTAAGCAGACTCGCGGCGGAGATTGTTCTGCCCAATGCAATTCGCAGTATCGGGTGCATCGGACGCCGATTGCATGCAGCCGTGACGAGCTCCGTATTTTCAATCAATAGAATGCGGGCTTGATCGCCATAGGCCAGAGCTTTGACCAAATAATTATCTTCATACATGATGTTCCGTTCCAGCTTTCTTCATAAATTTGTATTTTCCCGGGATAAAATTGAGTATAATTCCTGACGTTACGTTAGGTTCAAGAAGTAATAGCCAATGGAGGTGAAAGCATCGTGAACGTCAATTGGAAGGTAGGAGAGCTCGCCAAACGTACGGGTACGACAGTTCGAACGCTCCATCACTATGACCGGATCGGGTTGTTATCCCCCTCTCGGACGACCGAATCCGGACACCGTTTGTATACGGATGCCGACGTCGTGAAGCTGCATCACATTTTATCACTGAAAAATTTAGGCTTTGCTCTTGAAGAAATCAAAGAAATGATTCATAATCCGTCTTTCCGTCCGGAGGAGATGCTTGAGTTGCAGCTTTCCCGCTTGAACAAACAAATCGGCATACTGACAGAACTGAAAGATCGTGTGCAGTACATGCTGGATCGGTTTCATTCGGGTCAGCCGATACCCGGCGAACGGTTTATGCTCGTGATGCAAATGATGAGGATGATGCAAAGCCCTCATTTTTCGAAGGGACTTGCTGATGAGCTGGAAAGGTGGAGCAAGCGGCTTGGACCGGACGAGCTGGAGAACATCCATGAGGAAGGGCAGATTCTGTTAAACGAATTTCGCAGCTGTCTAAACGGGGGAAAGCCGCCGGATGACCCGGAAGTTGCCGAATTGGCCAGGCGCTGGCAGGCGAAGATGGATGCTTACGCCCCTGCGAGTAAAACCTTTGTTCAGGCAGCAGAACGTTATTATGGCGAGAATCCGGAAGACGCTGCTGCACATGGTATGGACAGCGGCCTTTACACTTATATCAAGACGGCCGTATCTTTGATTTAAGTCGTTAAGATAAATAAATTAAGTAGTAGACAACGGAGGATGAATAATGTCTAACGGAATTGTAGCTTATCAAGATCAAGATCATGATCGATTAGTGGATATATGGCATAAAGCAGTGGTCCATACCCACACATTCTTGACAGATAAGGATATTGAATTTTATCATGACATGGTTAAAAACGGAGCGCTCAAAGAAGTAGAGATATGGCAGGAAGTTAATGAAAATGCAGAACCTACAGGGTTTATTGGGCTTGACGGAACCAAGATCGAAATGTTGTTCGTAGACCCCAAATACCATGGAAAGGGCGTAGGGAGCAGATTAATTCATCATGCCGTGAAAATAAAGGGTAGAAATCTACAAGTGGATGTTAATGAGCAAAATGACGGGGCGTACGCATTTTACAAAAAGCTCGGATTTGTTCAGGTTGGTCGATCAGAACTAGACAACTCAGGTCAACCATTCCCCCTGCTTCATTTGGAGTTAATAAGTGGCGGATCTAAAATGGATATCAGAAAGTTCACGGATACGGATATCAATCAAATTGTCTCTTTATTCTACGAAACCGTACATTCAGTAAACAAACGGGATTACACGCAAGAGCAACTTGATGCTTGGGCTCCCAAAGACGAAGAGACGATCAAACTGAATACTTGGAAAGACTCTCTCAGTCGCAATGTCACATATGTTGCGGAAATCAATGGTATAATCGTCGGTTTTTCTGACATGACTCCATACGGTCACTTAGATAGACTTTTCGTTCACAAGGATTTTCAGGGACAAGGTATTGCTTCTGCATTGGTACATAAACTTGAACTTGAAGCAAGAGGACGAGGTCTTAAAGAAATGGATACAGAGGCAAGTATAACGGCTAGACCGTTTTTTGAACGTCAAGGATTTCGAGTAGTTCAATCGCAGGAAGTTGAGCGCAAAGGTGTTAAGTTAGTTAATTTCAAGATGGTTAAAAATTTGTTACTTTAACGAATACCCCATCAATTTTATCGCAGCACAGGAAGTAAGGGGGGCATTGCATGCATGAATTACACCGGGAGGCTTTTTATCAAGTAAAACCACTACTAAACGGCGGCCATCTACATCCAGAAATTGTTTCCATTATCGAGGGCAATAATCCTGGTTGGATATTTGCCGATCAAATTGACCAACCAAGGAGTGCATTAGTGTGGAGCAAGGGGATTCTAGGGTTTTACTTCATTGGAGATCATACCAATCCAGCATTTATCAAATCATTGGATGGTTTTATATCAAGCAGCATAGTACCGAGGATGAGAGAACAGGGGTTAGACCGTTTTGAAGTTTCAGGCCATCACAATCAATGGGACCTGCAATCGATATTTTCCACAAGGGACCTGCACCAATTCGAACAAATGGTATTCAAGTTATTTCATAAGCCCCCTGTATCCGAAGCTAAGAGGTTCAAAATAATGAATCTAAGATCAGATGAATGGGAAGATCAAGAATTTAGTAATTTGGAATTTGTAAAAGACCATATTCTTCAATTTTGGTCAACCATAGATGACTTTTCGCATAAAGGATTCGGTTTTGCCGCAGTTCAAGGATCGGAGATCATTGGCTTGAGTTATTCTAGTTTTGTTACAGAAGACACGCATGCAATCGGAATTGAGACCCTCCCCAATTATCAGAATAAGGGAGTAGGAACTCATTTAGCAAACATGCTCGTAGAGGAGATCTTTGCTAATGGATTTACCCCTTACTGGGATTGTTCATTGGATAACGTAGCGTCGAAAAAATTGGCGCAACGACTGGGATTCCAGCAGGTTCATCAATACAAGTGCGTTAGCTTTTCGGTATGAGCAAGCTATTAGCGCGCTTAGCCCATTGCCGGCAGTGAAGTTCAATTAATTTGTTTTCTACACACTTTCTTAGATGGTTCGATGATACAATTTGCATATCTCAAAAGTGGATGGGTGATATCGGATGAATATTCAACTTGTACTAGTGACCTACGATAAAAAAGAAACCTTACGAAATCTAGTAGAGCTTTATATGTATGAATTGAGTCTGTACCTAGATACTATCGAAATCAACGAATTCGGTCTATTCGGCTATCGCTATTTGGACCATTACTGGACGGAACAAGAACGTCATCCTTTCTTTATTTATGCCGAAGGAAAATTAGCAGGCTTTGTTTTTGTTAGAGAGTTTGAGCGGCTTGAAGGAGTAGGAATTAAATGGCTAATATCAGAGTTCTTTATCTTAAGAAAGCATCAGAAACAAGGGATCGGTCGATTAGCTGCTTATCAAATTTTTGACAAGTTCAAGGGAAAATGGATTGTTGCGCAAATCGAGAGCAATATTCCTTCTATATTGTTCTGGGAACAGGTTATTTCCGAATATACCAAAGGACAATATACGAAAACAAATCTGGGAAAACAACCCGCATACGAATTTGAATCAATTTGAAATGCCGGCGCCGATTTAGATATTGCCAAGATAAAAAGCCGCGTAAAACGCGGCTTTGCGGGAGCACTATAACCCCGATTTTGAAATCAGTTCCTTTATGAAACGATCGTTGTCATCCGTTTTCGGCAATAATATGCCAAGTCCATGATGCGGTACAATTCGATGCAAGCTGATCTCCAGCTCCGTTTCTTTTAAGAAATCCTCTATGGCGGTTAATATCCCGTTTCTCTCGCCATGCTCGTAAATTGCATGAAAGGATCCTCCGTTAACTCCACCCTCGACCAATTCGGATCTACCGGGAACTACGCCCATCCTCGCATTTGGCTTTCTGAATTGTTCCGGGATTGTTTCCGGATAATAATACATGTCTCTTCTACCGTACGGCCATTCCGTATCGTGACAAAGCACGACCGGGAATTTACTCCCTCTTTGTCTGGCCATCGTCTCAATCGTCTTGAGTTCATGATATACCGTATACCAGTTGTGATCGCCGTCAATAAGCACAAAATCGTATTCGTCGAACTGCGGCAACACATTCAAGCTATAATCGTTGAACGTATGAAATTTGTTTCCATAAGCGGCCTGCAATGCGTGTACGTCAAATGCGGGAGCAGGGTCAATCACGAAAATCTCTTCATTGCCATGTTTAAATTGTTCCAATAATTTTGTCGTTACTTGCCCATATAACGCGCCGATTTCCACAATTCTTTTCGGTCTGAATTTAAGAAGCAACGGCAAAATGATCTCGTGCCAAAAAATATTCATAGGTCGCATTACCTCCCTCACACGGAACTCTTTTTCATAAGATGTCGGACAAGTTGAATATGCTACAGGCAAATGATAGAAACGTCAAAGCATAGTATGAAAATGTTCGTTTTACACGGATAAAGCTTATTGAATCGGCATGGTTCTTTTGCGATCGGCCAGTTGGCGCAAGTGATCCAGGTTAACCAGAACGATACCGACGATTATCGTTATACCCCCGACCACCGATACCAAATAAAGCGGCTCATGATAGAAGACGACGCCGAGAGCAAGGGCAATCAATGGCGAAATATAGAGCCACGTGGACGGAAAGACGGGGTTCGTCTTGGCGATAAGCCAGTAGAATATCGTGTGCCCCATCATCGAACCTGCAACGATCAAATAAACCAGCGACAAAATCGCATTGGGGGCAAGCATGGACTTGAGGTCCGGCTTCTCCGCAACCATCGACAAAACGAGAAGCATCGCTCCGCCGTACATCATTTGAGCGGCGTTCAAGGCGATGGGAGACGTGTCTGAGAACCGCTGCACGACCCTGCGGGAATATACGGCGCCGGCGGAATAAAACACTTGGCCGATCAAAACAGCGGCGCAGCCCAGCATCCACAGCTTGCTGTACGTAGCAATGGTGCCGGGCAGAAGCAGCAGCACGACGCCGGCCGTTCCGGCGAGACAACCCGTCCATGAGCGGACGGAGAGCTTTTGGCGTGTTATGCCGGTTTGCAGCAGCAGAATCATAAGCGGAGCCGTTGCCGACAATACCGCGGCAATGCCGGAGCTCAAGTACTGCTCGGCCCAATACAATGTTGAAAACACGCCGAAGGTCAAACAGGTACCGGTAAGAAGCATCTCTTTGCGAAGAATAAGCGAAAACCTCGCCTTTTTTTTCCATACCATCCACAGAAATAAAATGCCTCCCGCGAGAAAAAAACGGATGCCTGCGGAGAAAAACGGCGGCGCCCCTGCATCCACCCCCATTTTGACAGCCAAAAACGTTGTCCCGAAAATCAAGCACATGACGATGTAATTGAAAATAACCATGTTGCAATTCCTCCTTGTATGCCTATCATAAGGGGGGAGAAATAGAACAGAATAAATTGGATAGAACAGAATTCGGGACCATCGGCTATAATGGGGAAAAGGGGGCGGAGCTACATGAAGAGGGAGGCTCTTTCGAACGTCCATTCGAATAAGCTGTTTGAACAAATCTATGACTATGTCATGGAACGGATCCGGCGAGGGGATTGGAAGGCTCACGATAAGCTTCCTTCCGTACGCGCGCTGGCGGCCGAATTTAACGTGAACAGGTTAACGGTATATAAAGCATATCAATTGCTGAAGGAAAATCGGAAAGTGTACGCGAAGGACAAATCCGGCTTTTACGTTCAGCCGGGCGGGATGATGCAGATCGATGCGCAGGATGATCCGATCGTTTCCGCTTACGTTCATGAAAGCTGCCTGTCCGAAATTCATCAGGTGGAGGCAACGTATCAATTTTCCAAAGCCGTGATGGATCCGAATTTGCTGCCGAATCTTTATTTTTCGGAATATGTGAAAAAGGTGTTCGATCTATACCCGAAAGTGCTCGGCACTTACTCTACAACACAGGGAGATCAGGAGCTTCGGCATGCTCTATGCCGTTATTTGACAAACCGATACCGCTTCTACCTGTCTGCAGACGAATTGTTGATCACGTGCGGTTCGCAAGAGGCCATCGATCTGATCGCCAGAGTGCTGGTCAAGCCGAGAGATACAGTATTGCTGGAAAGGCCTACTTACAGCCCGGCTATCGATATATTCAGAAGACAAGGAGCTCATATCGTCCCGGTCGAGATTCATCGGTACGGCTACGATTTGGATCAGGTCGAGCAGGCGATGCAGACGTATAAGCCGCGGCTTTTTTATATCAATCCTACCTTTCAAAATCCGACAGGTTATACCGTTCCGGCCGAGCAGCGGAAGAGGCTGGTCGAGATGGCCCACCAATACCAATGTTTGCTGATAGAGGATGACCCTTATCCGGATATTTATTTCGGCGAAGAGCCGCCACTGCCGTTATTTGCCTATGACACGGCCGGGTGGACGATATATATTCGCAGTTACAGCAAATATATCGCTCCCGGGTTGAGCATCGCCATGATCGCTTGCCGCCCGTCGCTCATGAATTATTTCGTGAAGGCCAAATCGTTGTCGGACAGCGGGACGCCGCTGCTCAACCAAAAAATCTTCTTGCATTATTTCTTTTCCGAACGGATGCAGCAGCATGTGGAGAAGCTTCGGATTGCGCTCGCGATCCGCAAGGAAACGCTGGAAGACGCATTGTCTGAAGCGGGCTGGTCATGGTCGAGCCCGACGGGCGGTTTTAACTTGTGGATCAAGCTGCCGGAGCCCACCCCGATGGAACAGCTTCTAAGCCGAAGCATCGAGCAATCCGTTTCCTTCGTACCCGGTTCCATATGTGATCCGCTCAGGGAATGCAAATCTTGGATCCGTATGAGTTACTCTTATCTGAATGAGCAGCAATTGCGCGAAGGGGCGGGGCGCCTGATCGATGTATACCGTTCGTTATGAACCGAATAAGTCTGGTGAGGTCACCCGCGCCATTCGTACCTTTTGCGTCAGCAGTCTAGGGCAGCCGGAACAGCTGCCTCGCATTTTCGCTGAAAATTTTCCGCCGCGTTTCCAGAGGAAAACGCTGCAAAATTTTCGTCGGGTCGTCGAAGTCCCAGTGGGGGTAGTCGCTCGAAAAGAGCAGCATGTTCTCCGCGTCGAACATGTCGAACATCGCCTCCAGATGCTTCGGATTGTCCGGCTCCTCGATCGGCTGTGTCGTGAAAAAGACGTGGTCGCGCACGTATTCGCTCGGCATCCGCTTCAACCAGGGTGCCGAGATCCGCAGCGCCTTGAAGTTTTTGTCCAGCCTCCACAGCAGCGGGGGAAGCCAAGTTACACCGCCTTCGCAGAGCACGAGCTTAAGGCCAGGGTATTTCTCGAACACACCTTCGCAGACGAAGCTGACGAGATGTGCCATGAACGTCTGAGGAAGGCAAGTATGCCATTGCAAATAAGTCGAAACGTAACCGACAGCGGTCGGGGCATTGTATGTGCCGCTTCCTTCAGTGCCGGGATGGAGCATCAGGGGCAGGTTATGTCGCTGGCAAGCCTCGTAGATCGGATGGTAAAACCGCTGTCCGTACGGCATACGGGAGCCGCCTGATATCGTGACGGCGACGATATCCGGATGCGGACCGATCCGGTCGATTTCATGGGCGGCCTGCTGAGGATCTTGCGTCGCTATGCACATGTAACCTTTGAATTTCGGGCTCTTGGAGAGCCACTCTGTGATCAGGTAGTCGTTGTAGGCGCTGCAAATGGCGGATGCATAATCGGGATCGGCAAAAGACGACACACCGATCGTCGCGTCGGAGCAAAGCAGAGCATTCCACGTTGAACGGCTCCACATAGTGCGAGAGCATGAAATCGGGATCAGAGCCGACAGGCAGGCCGCTCGGCGGGTCGGCATCCTTCCGCTTGTTCCCGATCGGGGAGGAATAGGGCAAGCCGGAACTGGGCACGCCGAATTTGGCTGCATGGCTGCGCCACGGCTCCGCCAAATAGGGTACAAGATCGTGTCCGCTACGGAATTGATTGTGTACGTCGCAGTCGATGACGGGCAATTTTTCATTTTGCTGTTTCATAGATCCTCCGCCTCCGTTATTTTCTGACCGATTACGATACCGACCATACCGTTTTCCACTACAACCGGATAGCTTCGTGTTCTGACTTTCTCGTTGAAAAGCGACTTGCCGGTCTTTAGGTCAAACTCCCAGCCATGCCATGGGCAGCGCAAAATTTCTTTGTCCCGGCCGTAAATGAATTCGTGCACCTGTGATTCAAGCGTTGTTCCGCCTACCGGTCCTTTGCACAATTCTGCGCCTTGATGAGGACAGTAATTATGTACCGCGTAGTACGTCCCCTTCACGTTATAAACGCCGATCGAGCGATGTTCGATTTCCACGATTTTGAACGTGCCTGGAGGTATTGCCTCTGCTAAAGCGACTGGGTGCACAGCCACCGGAATCAGCCCCTTATTGGTTGTTGGCTCTAATTGTAAGACTTACGAAGTCTGAAAGCGATTGAAAAAACTACTTTTATTTGTACGATTCTAATGTATACTTTGTGGCAGAGGGGGGCGGATCGAACGTGATTGAGCTTGTTTCCGTATACTTTGACGACATCACTCCGGATTGGCGAAGGAAGAGGCGGCGACACTGACGGACATCCTGATTCTTGTCGTGCAAGGGAGCGTGATCTACACGCTGAACGGCATGGACATACGAGTGGAAAAAGGGCAGTTTTTGTATATTCCGAAGGGAGTCATCCGATCGGCCGCGAATGCCCCGGATGGGCCGCATCAGAAATATTCCATCCATTTCACGCTCGGGGAACCGGGGCATCTTCCCGCCGGGACGTTCGGCACATACCGAAACGTACCTGTCCGCAGCTTCGATTATGTGAAGCAGCGATTCGAAGTATTGCTCCAACATTGGTTTGGGCGAAAAACTCAATCAACGCTTATATGCACCGGCATCGCACTCGAGTTGCTCGGCTATTTCGCCGAGGGAACCGTGGAGGAGCGGTTTGCCACCATGAAGGTTAGGTTGATGAGAGAGGTTCAGGACTACATTCTCGACCGCTACCGGGAACCGATCCGCATACAGGAGCTCGCTGAGCTCGTAGACCGGGCGCCGAATTACGTCACGCAGGCGTTCAAAGAAATTGTCGGGATGACGCCCATCAATTATTTGCACCAGGTCCGCGTACATACCGCGCGAGATTTGATCCTGAATACGAAGATGACGATCGGCGAAGTGTCCGACTATCTTGGCTATAGCGACCAAGCTTATTTCAACAGAGTATTTAAAAAAGTGATGGGCTATCCGCCATCATCCGTGCAGCGAAAAGTTGCGTTGGAGCAGGCATCATTGACAGCGTTTGCGATCAAGTCCTAGGCAGGGCTATAGAAAGGTGGGGAATAGGTGGAAAAACAGAAATTAATACGTATCTTTGATAAGCAAGCGATGGCGTCAGCATCTTTTAAGTCATGCCAAGGGAGAAGTGCTTGAGCTTGCAGTTGGGGCAGGTGCGAATTTCCCTGAAGAGTTGAACTTTTGGGCGAAACCGCAACGTGAGGGTTACCCCACTGGAAGGATAGATTAATAGGCGAGGTGTACAGTTATGAATGCGTTGGAACATTTACCCGGACCGGGGAACTTAAAAAAGCTAATGATCGTTCAAGCAGCTCTAAATACGATTCTTTGTGAAACGGAATGGCTTCGTTATCATAGCTTTGTTCAAGAATGGGATGATGGAGTTTGTATGGCAAAAATAAATAATGGGGCAGGAGATCATCTTATCATTTTGTTTTCCGCTGAAGGCGCCATTATAAAGGGTTTTGATCATGAATCTCAAATTAGCCCGTACGCACAAGACGAACATAAGGTATGGCCAGGCATCTACGATAACGTACCGTACGAATTATTATCTCTACTTGAACATGAAGGAATTGAAAAAGATGATGTGACTTTTTGTATATGGCGTAAAAATAGTGATTCTAGGTGGCAGAAGGGAAAAGTTAAAATGCCGAAAGGTGCAGGTGATGGTTCAGATTTTTTAATAGGTGCGATTTATCAAACACCAGAAGATTTTGTGCAATTCGCGAATGATTATTTCGAATTAGCACTGCCAGTAGGAATTGTTAAAAAAATTTACGAGGGTGTTCCTATAACGATTGAGATGATTCAAATGCTAAACCCGGACTGTGCTGCAGAGCAAGTTTATCGAGAGTTGGAATCGTTGAGGTTAATTTAAGGAAAGAATCGAGTACGATTTAGGAGAAGAAGAAAAATCTGAGCCATCGTCAAACAGACGATGGTTTTTTTTCGATAACGGACGGCCGTGGCAGTGAGTCATCGGGAAGAGCACGAAGGATAGTTCAGCAATAATAAAATAATCCCTTTGTAATATTAGAGCCATTAGATAAAATATGGGAAAAACAACATAAAGGAGGATGTGAAAATTTTCAAACGTTACGCCCCGTTGTTATGGATGTTGAGAATCGTGCTGCGACATGCCAAGCTGCCATTCGGCATGATGATGTTGCAAAATGTATTATATTCGGTTGTTCCCTTATTGGTAGCTCTTGCGACTGGTGAAATTGTAAATGCATTAAGCGAGCCCAATGCCACTTGGGGCGCAACTTGGATCTGGATTTCGTTGTTGATTATTTCATATTTTCTAGGTCGATTTCATTTCTTGACTTCCATGATCGATTATTGGTACCAACAGCGTTTAGAAGCAAACTTGGATGAACCTCTCTTAAAAAAGTTTGGATCGATGTCCTTACAACAGTTTGAAGATCCCCATACACATGATCTCATTTCTCGAACCGCAAATCCTGCCGGAACGGTTAGAGACATTTGCGAGAACCTCATCGTCTTCGTCGGATACGTATTGCAGGCGCTATTATTAATGATTTACATCGGGAGTACAGTATGGTGGATCGGTCCGTTGCTGGTCATATTTGTACTGTTAACCGCTCATGTTGAAACCAAATTAGGTAAGCGATTTCGCGAAAACGAGCGGACCATGAGTGTCCCTGAACGGGAAAAAAGTTACGCCGGAAATCTTCTTTCCGATCGGCAAGCAGCCATGGAAATTCGTCTATTTGGTTTAAGAAAGGAATTGATTTCACGGTGGAATCGGTGGTTTCAGTTTATTCAACGAAAAAGGCTGTTCTCTGATGCATCCTTGACTTGGCGAATTTTTATAGTACGTCTGCCGCAATCTGTCGCTTTGCTTGGTTGTATTCTACTATTCGGTTGGCAGCTGCGGGAGACTGGGGGAGATGTGGGCCAATTCGCTGCATTGATTGTGGCTGCGTTGCCTTTGTTTACGGAGATCACGGATATCGGTGATGCATTCCGCGGTATAGGCGAGCATAATGAGTACTTGAGTGAACTGCAAGAAGCGTTCGCATTGCCCGTTTCCCGGACAGCCAGCGGGAATGAACGTTTTCCGCAACCGATGCAACAAGGTATTCTTTTCGATCAAGTCTCATTTACATACCCAGGCGAGGACAGACCGGCCTTGCAAAATATTAATTTACATATTAAGCCCGGAGAGCGTGTCGCTTTAGTCGGTACGAATGGTTCGGGCAAAAGCACGTTGATCAAGCTGCTGCTTGGTTTGTATGAACCTGATTCCGGGCGCATTCTCATTGATGGCATCGATTTGCAGCAAATGAATGAAGACAGTCTGCGCCAAGCAATGTCAGTCGTGTTTCAAGATTTCGGAAAATATACGTTAACCGCTCAAGAAAATATCGGATTTGGCCAATTAGAGCGAATGAATGACCTAGCGGCTGTGAAAGAAGCGGCTGCAGCCGGGGGAGCGGGTGAATTTATCGAAGAGCTGCCTGCACAATATGAGACGCCATTCGGCCGACTTTTGCCGGATGGCCATGAGCCTTCGGGCGGACAATGGCAAAAAATCGCCATCAGTCGATCATTATTGCGCAATGCCCAGGTGCTTGTGTTTGACGAGCCGACGGCAGCGCTTGATCCAATGGCGGAATCAAGACTATATGAACATCTGACTGATTTATTGCATGAGAAAACGGCAATATTAGTGACGCATCGTCTTGGTTCAGTTCATACTTGTGACAGGATTATCGTACTGGATGAGGGAACGGTTACAGAGGAGGGCACCCACTCGGAGCTTAGGGTCGCGAAAGGGCTTTATTCCCGGATGTACGCAGCCCAGGCAGAATGGTATGAGGAGGTCAAATCATGAATAACGATTTGGATCACAAAACCTATTCGGTGGTCGGCATTTATATCCGGCTCATCGGTATGTTAGGCAAAGACCGTCCTGTATCCTTTATCGCTTATTGGGTGCTCCTGATCGGTCAAGGCCTTATCCCTGCCGTCAGCGTATTGTTACTGGCTGATTTGTTCGATGTTGGCGCCCGTTTTCTTTCCGGAGAAAGCCAATTTTCAGCGTTTCTGATGATCGCCATTATGTATGCCGCGATTGCGCAGCTGATCGAACCCCTGATCAATATGGCCGTAGATGTTATTTTCAGACACATTCAGCGCAGTTTGGTTGCTTCTCTGGATCTTCGGGTATTCGCAAAGGTGCAAAAAGTACGTCTGGAGCATTTTGAGCAGGCGGATTTTTATGTGCAATTTCAACAAGCTCGCTCCGTCGTAACTTCCGGCCAATTTGTCGGATTTCTGCGCCGGGCGGCAAAGTCGCTGCAATATATGCTTACCGCAGCAACGATTGCCGGAGTTGTCATTTCTTTTAGTCCATGGCTCGGGCTTTGCTGTGTGATTGCTGCGATTCCAATCACCGTATTACGCTTTATTCGAGGCAAACAATTTTATGAAATGACTTGGTTCCAGTCGCCGCGTCAGCGGATTTTGCAATATTTTTCTCATGTACTCGTGAGTCGGCACGAGGCGAAGGAGCTGCGAGCTTTTCAGCTGACCGATTATTTTATGAACCAAAGGCGTCGTCTAAGGGAAGAACTGCGGGATGAGCGGTGGGCCTTTGAACGCAAAAACATCAAGCTAGAGCTTCTGTATAGTACATTCACTACCGAAGCAGTTACTTATGGGTTATCCATTGTGTTAGCCGTTTATGCTGTTATGCGCGGCGATCTGGCCGTTAGCGCATTTGCTGCAACTTTAGTGGCGATTCGAACTTTTCAGGATACATTCCGAACCGTGTTGATGAACCTGTCACACTCCGTTGAAGGGGCGCGGTATGTAGCCGATTTGTTCCGCTTTTTGGATACGGCGGAAGAAGAAACGACGACCGATACAAAGCAGCTTCCTGTTCCGCTGAAGATGGGCATACAGGTGGAAGGGCTCGGTTTTACGTATCCCGGCAGTCCGAACCCGGTTTTCCGCGATATGACCTGTCAACTTCGCCCTGGCGAAAAAATCGCGATTGTCGGGGAGAATGGAGCAGGAAAATCGACGTTTGTAAAGCTATTGCTCGGACTTTATGAACCGACAGAGGGAACGATTTCGTATGACGGGATCCCTTTAAATTCGCTGGATCTGCCATCCTTTCGCGCCAACCTTTCGGTTGTGATGCAGGATTTTATGCGTTTCAGTATACAGTGAAAGACAATATCGGCTTTGGCGAGACAGCATTTCTCGATGATGAAGAACGCATTGCGTCAGCAGCAGAGAAGGGAGGAGCCGACACGTTTGTTTCAGGGCTGCCTGATCAATACGAAACGCGTTTAGGTAAGGAATTTCCGCAAACCACTGATTTGTCAGGAGGACAATGGCAGCGTCTTGCTACTGCACGCGGATGTATGCGTTCCCCGCAATTACTTGTTTTGGATGAACCGACTGCAGCACTCGATCCGATTCAGGAAGCGGAAGTATTTCATCGTTTTATACAGATGGCTGCTGGAAGAATCACAATGATGGTATCCCATCGGATGGCTTCTTGCCGCTTGGCGGATCGCATTTTTGTTATTCATGATCATCGGCTTGCAGAAGTAGGTACGCACCAGGAACTCATGGCGTTTAAGGGTGTTTACGCTGAGATGTATCTCAGACAAGCGGGATGGTATCAATCCCAGACAAATATAGAAGGTGAAGCAGGCTAACCGATCACATTGAATGAAATGAACAAACTGCTAAGAATGATTAGAGATGCAAGTGATAAATTAAAGCCCCTATTTTTTTGAATTAAAAGGAAACTATAGCGCAACAAACACGCCATAATATGGTAAGTAATGATAAGGTGCGATTATCTGATTTAAGGAGGCTAATTCATGCAATCCCTTCAAGCAGTGTTTGTAGATCGTGATGGTACTATTGGAGGAGCCGGTCGTTTTATTCATCCTCACGACTTTGAGCCATATCCTTTTTCAATACAAGCATTAAACTTATTAAAGGATCAGGGAATTAAAATTATAGCCCTTACCAATCAGCATAACATCGCGAAAGGTCTTGCTTCTGAACAAGATTTTATTCATGAATTTGAATCCTTAGGGTTCAATGCCTCTTACATTTGTCCACACGAGCCAGAGGATGGTTGTGATTGCCATAAACCAAGACCCGGAATGCTCCTAAAGGTGGCAAAAGAACATGGACTAGACCTTACGCACTGTGCTGTTATTGGTGATGTGGGTTCGACAGATATGCTAGCGGCAGCAACGGTCGGAGCCAAGAAAATTCTGGTAAAGACTGGTTGGGGGAAATCATCTTTAGAGAATTATCGTGATAAGTGGTACGATCAGGCAGTACCCGACTATATTGCGGAAGACCTCTTGGACGCAGTGAAGTGGTTAATTAGCAAAATGTAAACTATTAAAAAATGGTCGGTCGCTGAAGTGTAAATTTTGTTCTATCATATTTCCGTCGAGAGTACTCCCACTTCTGCAAGTGGCGAGGTGAATCGGCGACTTCTTGAATACACCAGCAAGTTGTCCTTTCCCTCCTCTTTTAGTAGCGATATAATAAAGAAGAACGTATATTCGCATTCTGAATGGGAGAGGAGGTGAAAGTCATGCCCGATGCAGAGTCACTGTACAGGACCTATCAAGTATGTATCAAGCCCGGCCATCGATTGTTTACTTACCTAGATGAAGCATGTCAGAACGCCAAAAGCCTGTATAACACGACGAACTTTTATATCAGGCAGGTTTTTACCGCATGGAAGAAGCAAGAGGGATTACAGCCGTTGCAGCAACAAGTTATGGATACGCTGGCAGCGCATATCGGTGCGATGAACGAACGACGGAGCGAGAAGAACCGTTCCCGTCCGTTTGATCTGCCTTCGCAGGTGCAGCCTTTTGTGTCTTATCCCTTCCTGGACTCATTGTTCAAAGTGATGGAGCAATCGGATTATCGCGCACTCCCAACACAGAGCAGTCAAGGCATCATGAAGGTCGTATTCCAAAACTGGAAGGCGTTCTTCTCCAGCATGAAGGATTACCGAAAGAATCCGGAGAAGTACACCGGAAAACCTCATATTCCGGGATATGCTCGGGGCAAAGCGAAAGAAGTCGTGTTCTCCAATCAGGATTGTGTGATCAAAGGAGGAAGATTTCTCAAGCTTCCCAAGACCAAACTGCAGCTGAGCATCGGCAAGCTAGGCCGGATCGTCGGCCAGTTGATGCAGGTGCGTGTCGTGCCCCACCATGGAAATTATGTGGTCGAAATGGTTTTTGCTTGCCCTAGACAAAAAAAGGAAGAAGCACAAGAACATGTGCTGGCGATTGATTTGGGCGTTGACAATCTTGCAACCATCGTCACGACAACCGGTTCGAAACCGATGATCGTGAAGGGCAAGATCGTCAAAGCGATCAATCAGTATTATAACAAGATGAAAGCGCACTATACCGGGATTCTTCGTCAAGGTAAGAAACCACGAGAAGGCGTGTACACGTCCAAACGATTGGAACGATTGCATCTGAGGCGCCATCACCGGATCAAAGACTTGTTTCACAAAGCCAGTCATCACATAGTCAAAATGGCCGTGGAACAACAGGTGAGCACCATCGTCATCGGTCATAACGACGGATGGAAGCAAGAAGCCGCTATGGGAAANTCATCACATAGTCAAAATGGCCGTGGAACAACAGGTGAGCACCATCGTCATCGGTCATAACGACGGATGGAAGCAAGAAGCCGCTATGGGAAAGCGAAACAATCAGTCGTTCTGTCATATCCCGCATCAGATGCTGATCAGCATGATCCGGTATAAAGCGGAAGAACAGGGGATAGCGGTCATCCTGACCGAAGAAGCTTACACCTCGAAAGCGAGCTTCTTGGACCAAGATCCCTTACCGCGTTATGGCGAAGCGAGGACAGGCTCTTTCTTGGGAAAGCGAATCTGCCGCGGACTGTACCAGAGTGCGAAAGGTCTATTAAACGCCGATGTCAATGGAGCGGCGAACATTATGCGCAAAGTATTCCCAAACGTCTCCGCACAAGAAGCGAATGGGATAGAGGGGTTGGATGGTAATCAGGCCATCAACGTGTCAACTCCACTGAGGTTAAGCATCCTGAAATAACCAGGTTGAGACATCAGAAACCCCCACTTCAACCGAAGCGAGATCAAAGGTAAGTGGCGGGAGTATTCATGGAATTATTACCTATTTGAAATTATCCAAAAAAGGTTATTTTACGTAATTCGCGAATACATTCATAGAACATGATTGCGCGAAGTTCGCAAATAATACGTTAGGCGAAATCCTCCAAATTAGTTGATAAAGATATTAAAAACTAAACACAAACGAGTGAGGGTGTTTATTTGGGAACGTCATTGAGTAGAACGGAGAGAGATTTTCTAAAGAAAAAATATTCCAATTACTTTTTGCTAGTAAGAGGTATCATAAATGCATTAGATCCCGTTGGTTTGATACGTATGGGAGCGCCTGAAGATGAACACGATAATCTAACAGGACAAGTACTTTTATTAATTATCAATAATGAAATACATGAAGTGAGACAACTAATTATTGATTCTTATGAACGGTATGGCTTTGGAGTTGATGAGGTATTAGAAGAATACAAAGAGATATTTTATGAAGAAATCGACAAAACAACAGGAAAATTAAATGACTTATACAAAGCCTATAAAGAAGATAAACTAGCAGATTCATAGATGCGGAGGACATCACCTAACACCGTATCTACGCTGCGTCGCTAAAGCTCCTTGGTCTGCCCGAGGAATTTTCAAAGAAGTTGGATCAAGCAGACAACCCTGCACCACCTAACCGCGCTGCGGCCAGTCGCTAACGCTCCTTTAAGGTGGTGAGGGTTCGTAGATACAAGAACGTTAGATGAAATTACTGAAAGAATAAAAGACAAGATTTATCAAATACATAACTGGGAGTTGTATATCTTATGGAAGAGCGCATGTTAAATCGAGTATCACATGTTATGGTGCCCGTTAAAAATCTATCAGAATCGATAGAGTGGTATACGACTAATCTTGGGTTTATTATTCGATGGAAGCGTAATGATAATAAGATGGCAATACTTGAGTTACCGGAAGGTCCACATTTTTTTCTGCGTGAAACTAGAAATGAAACAAATGCTCATTTTTTATTAAATGATGGCTTATGTCCCGTTATTGGAATGGAATCCGGAAATATAAGAAAACTATTGCAGGGTTTAAAAGCAAAAGGAGTCAAAATTGGTGATGTACGTGAAGAAAGAGGAGAAGGAATGGATTTCAAATTTTTTGATATTAATGGAAATATGCTTGTGGTACATGAGCCATTTAAAGGATAAATGTAGTTAAGAGATTTAACATTTTATGGGAAATTCGAGGATGGGATTAACTTCACCTAACAATGTATTCACTCATCGGGGGACTAGCCCCCTCGGTCCGCAAGAAGTTAGAAGTCGATTCGGGGCGGCATTTCAGCATCAAGGAAGCAGATTCAGCGGACACATCCGCACCGACTAACCGCATCGCGGCCGGCTCCTTACGGAGCTTTAAGTCGGTGGGACGTCGTGAACACGAAAACGTTATAAGAAATCCATGCTTAATAGTTTTGAAAGGGGATTCAAGATGTCTAGTAAAATGTTGAATCAATTTGCGGAATTTATTGTTTATGTTGAATCATTAAAGAATAAATTTACTCAAGACGCATGGCTAAACCCAATAGCTCCCGGGAAGTGGACGTTGAAAGAACTGATATGTCACCTTTGGAATTGGGATGTATACAGTATTGACAAGATGATTCCTCTAATCAAGGATGGCGCACAACTACCTGCATTTGTTAATTTTGATTCATACAATAATGTAGCAATTGAAAAGGCGAAATTATTTAATGATATCGAGTCTTTGATTAACCAATTTGTAGAGACGCGAAGAGAGATGATTAAGAAAATCGAAGAGATTTATGATCCGAGTATTCTTTTTACCATTGGGAAGGGAAAAATGCAATTATCTATAGATAGCTATGTGAAGATATTTGTACATCACGACGATCACCATAAAAAACAAATTGAAGAAATGAACTTTTGACCAACCGCAGTCGCGGCCGGCTGAGATCGTGCGGATCGCACAACTCGTGCAGCTTAGGGTGAATGGGCGTCGTTAACACGGTAACGTTATAGGAAATATCCGCAAAATATTAAAGAAAGGGAGTTTTCTATGGAGCTTCAAGAAATTATTCAAAAATTAAAAGAGACAAGAGACGAATTGTTTGGAATTCTTACTGGATTGAGTGGAGATCAATTAAACAAACAGAAAGATTTAAACAGTTGGAGTATTAGTCAAGTTTGTCAACACCTATTTAAGACTGAAGAATTATATGTCGTAGCAATAAAGAAAGGGTTAAAGAGCAAAGAAGATTCATTTATAGAAAATAAACCAGTAGAATTTCTGCTTGATAGAAGTAAAAAATTAGATGCTCCTGACATTGCTAAACCAACGGATGAATTTTTAGAATATCAAGAGATCATTGAGAAACTAATCAATTCAAGACAGAAGTTACATGAACTATTAAATACAGTAGAAGACCCGTCAGTGCTGAGTAAGAGACATTTTATACACCCAGTCTTTAAAGAGATGTTATTAATTGATTGGGTTAAATCACTGTACTTGCATGAACAAAGACATATGAAACAAATAAATGAAATTATAGAAGGGCGGATAAGAAACAATAATTATCAAAACCGAAAGGATTAAATAAATGATACAACATTACATCGAAGGTATTGAATACACTGAAATTCCAGTTTCAGATTTAGAACAAGCCATAGATTGGTATTGTAACAAGCTGGGAGCAAAGCTTGGATTCAGAAACGAGGAACGGGCATATGTTGATTTCGCAATGGGACCAAGCTTATTTTTAGTAATGACAAAAGATAACACGACTTCAACGTTCCTTGTAAATGGAGAAGACCATTATACAATCGGGTTTAGGGTGAAAAATATAGAAGGATTTCATAATTACTTACTAGAATTAGGAGCGGAAGTAGGGAAGATCATAGATGAAGGCAGTATAGGCAAGTTCTTTACATTCTATGATCCTTTCAGGAATATGTTTGATGTTCATCAGCCAGCTTAGTTAATAAAACAAACTATACTTGGAGGAACAATGATGATGAAAATCCATTACATCAAAATCCCGGTGACTAATATTCATACGTCTACGGAATGGTACGCCAATGTACTCGGATTGCACAACGAATATATTGACGAGAATGAAGGAGTTGCAAGGCTAAATTTAACTGAAGGACCGTTCATTATTCTTGTTAGGACGAATGATGGTCAGAATTGCAATTTTACAAAAAACAAAGAAACGGAACAAATCGTTACATTTACGAACCCAGATGTTCACGAGCTATATAATCGAATGAAAGAACAAAATGTACGGGTATCTGTATTGGATAAGGATGATTGGTCAGTCTTTTTTAAGTTCTTTGATCCGGATGGAAATATGTTCCTCGTTCACAGTTGAAAAGGTTCATTTTGAGGTAATACATGAGGGTCGATTTCAAATGGAGCAGCTTGCCGCGTGGCAGTTGATCTTTTTTGCTCAACTGCGAAAACTATTAAAAGATTTTTTCTTCCAAAAGTCAGATTTGCTATATCATGTGGCATCAATATAACTGTATGCCCACTAAAAATATGAAGGGAGAAGTATGAATATGGAAGATAGGTTGTGAAGGAATCGAAATGGAGGGTAAATTGAGGAACCCTCCAACATTTATCTGTGATCGTAATGTTTTAAAAAATAACAATGAGGCGAGGGGTTTTCCAATGAAAGAATTTAAGAGCAACCTTGAACAGTTAATTCCTTTCGGAAATGTGGAACTCACAAATACGAATGAAGGACTTGCTATTACTTGTCCTGACGATAGTGGGGTTGCCATCATCCCTGGAAATTTTTCGATACCCGTAAAAATCGATTTGATGGCCAAAACGGATTCAACGAATATCCGTCTGAAGTGCGGAAGCGGACAGGTTATCCTGAACTGGGAGTGTAACCAGAACGAATTGCGCATCCATGACCCCATTATCGGAAATCAATACGGAGTTGGTGATCAAGGCAATATTCCAAGTAACGAGTTTATCCAAATAAGCTGGATTATTGATCATAACTATATGCTGCTTCTCGTTAATGGAGAAGCAAGGCTATTCAGCGAAAATGAACCTTATATAAAGTTAAAGAATGCTGGAATTTCCAAACTACCGGAAATGCTGGTCAGTGTTGCCGCGGCGTGGGGTTCTGTAGTAACCGTCAAAGAATTGAACGTAACCGAATGGAGTCATGATGACAATAGCAGCAATCCAATCGCTTTGGTGATTCCCAAAAATGCCACTCTAAAGCCGGGCGAACTCATAACATTGGATAGTTATGTTTTTCCGGAGACAGCCCAGAACAAGAAGGTCATATGGACCGCAGATAAAGAAATAGTAAATATGATTGACAATGGCGATGGGAAAATATCTGTTGAAGCTTTAGAACAAGGACTGGCTCTGGTTAAGGGAGTAACCGATTCCGGTGAACTATCGGCTGTTTGTAAGGTTAAAATTGTCATACCAAATTGAAGACGAATTTGGAGCACTTAAAGCAGGTAAACGGGAGCTGGTCCAATGAAAATAACGGTCTTCTAGGTTCTGGTCCAGGCGATTGTTTTATACTATCGTCCAATGTGGCGGATGATTTTACATATGAGGCGGATTTGAGCATAGAAGATGGCATAGCAGCCGCGTTAGTTTTCAGATCTGCACCAAACGCATCCGGTTTTTATTGTGCGAATATCGATATATCGGGTTTTGTCAAACTCTGGAGACCTGGCAAGGACATTCAAGTAACGTATACCGAAATAGAAAGAAATAAAACTTACCACTTGAAGGTTGTTGCTAGCGGAGAAAATATCAAAGTTTATCTGAATGGAAATTTGATGGCTGATGTAAGAGATAACATCTACTCAAGCGGACTGCTGGGCTTAAATGTATTTTATGGAACAGGCTTATTCCAAAATGTAAACTATACAATCGTTTAATAAGTATAGACTGCTCTTATAAGGAGGAATTTGAATGGCTATTGGTGTGAAAAAAATTGTAGTAGGCATTCCGGTTGGTAACTCGAAATTCCCCGATCACGAGGAATATGAAAAAGCGATACAATGGTATGCTAATGTGCTCGGATTTAAAATTGAATGGGTAATGGGTATTGCATGCCTTAAACTCGAAAACGGACAAGAAATATTACTGTTTGGAGAAGAGGACGATGAAAACAGTCTGTGGTACACAGGCGACATTAAACGGAATCCGCACTACAGCATTCAATTTTCTACTGATAATATTGAGGAATTGCGATCGGATTTAATCCAAAGCGGTGTAGTCGTCGGTGAAATCATTCCTGACGCCGGTGGTGGTGAACCGATGATGATGTTCCACGATCCATATGGGAATCGGTTTTGGGCTGTTGAAGAGAAGAATATAGATAGAGTGAAACAAGCAGAGGACCTCACGTTGCGAGCCACATAGGGGGAATAAGATGACCAAAAAAGACTTTCAAGGGCATATCGCCTACATCCATTTGCCGGTAACTCGGATGGACGAGTCGCTGGCTTGGTACGAGCGGCATCTTGGAGCGAAAATATCGGGAAGACCGCATGACGATCTCGGTTTTATCGACTTTCCGGAAGGGCCGAATGTGCTGCTGCTTGGTACGAACCAGCCTGCTCGAGCGGCGTTCCACCTTGGGGGTGAGCGCAAACAGGCAGCTGGATTTCGAACGACGCGAATCGAAGAACTTCACCGTCATATGAAGGAGGGTGGAGTTTCGCTTGAGCCGATCGTTAGCTATGAGCATGGTCGTTTCTTTTACTTTGACGATCCGGATGGCAACTTTTTCATGGTGCATCAACTACCTGACGCGGTAAGCAGGGACGAAGATCCGCTGGTCGAAGGTATCCGATACATCGAAATGCCAGTCTTTGATTTGGAACAGACGACAGACTGGTATGTGAACATCTTGGGCTTCAATAAGACCTTGCCGGGCAACCCGGATCTTGTCTTTCTTGACAGGGAGCCGGGGCCAAACATCCTAATGTGGCGTTCGCAATTCAAAACGAACTTAAATGTATATCGCGGCGACGAAGCCACGCCTTTCATCGGGTTTCGAGTCCATGAGATGGACGAGCTTCTTCAGTACCTGAGAACATCAGGCGTTTCTGTCACTGAGATCGAGGATGCTGGAGCTGTAGGTCGATTTTGCCGTTTTTCCGATCCGAACGGAAATTTGTTTATGGTGCATGAGCCTTCCGCATCCAATATTTCGACTTGAGACACAGGTGCCCAGACAATTGAATACACTACAGCACGAAGAGTGAATGAAAGAGGGCGTGATCGGATGAAACAGACGAAGACGGCTTTTCCGTGGTTTTCCGGAAAGCCCGATACCCTCCTGCAAGAGCAGCCCGGCTATCGGATCCGTGAGACGCGAGCTTCTTTCAAACATCGTAACCTTGCCACAAGCGCGCAGACGACCGATATTTCGCGGTCAAAAGGCCCAAAGGATGAGCTTTATGCCGAACGTATTTAACATTTTTAACATTAGGATCAATCAAGTCGCTACTGGCGGCGTCGTCAATTTCGGAGATAACCTGTTGCGCGGAAATGCGGCAAATTCCAAAGCAGTCGGCGGCAATGCTGTCATCGGGGATGCCTCATCATCCGTTAATACGGACCGAAACAGCGTTCTGGATCCGGATATCATCGACCAGGGAAACAGCAACCTTGTATAGGAGAGCGCAAGCGATGAAATTTTATATTAACCATATTAAAATCAACTCCATCGCCAACCTGGGTGCCCTCAATATCGGTTGCAACATTTTGTCGGACAACAGGGCGATCCAGATTGCGGAAGGTGTGAATGAAAAGACCGCCCCCGTAGTTCCGGAGGAGGAAGGGATTGTGCCACCCCCCCACCCTGTATCCGAATAATCGGCGGCTGTAAATCACATCTTTTGCATACCTGAAGGAGGAGGCATCATGTATGATGCAAATGCTGCTCTGCACTCCTGGATATGCCGATTCGAGCAAAGGATCGCCATGCTGGAGTATAAGCAATGCGAGTTGGAGGCGGAAAATCAACGTTTGAAGGATCAACTCTTCGGGCCGTTACCAAGCGACCTATGCGATCAGCTTCAGGCTCAGTTGAAGGATCATCTGGATAACCAGCTCAAAGAGAAGCTCGACAATCATATGGCAGACCTAAAGCACACAACGCCACCGAATATTACCTACAAAATACAGGAGTTGCATGTAAACGAGCTGAAAGGTACGTTGAATATCGGCCTGACGTCCACCGCAACGACCGAGCAATTGCGCGGCATGATCGAGAAGCTGAAAACGGATCAGGGATATATCGCCGAGAATATGTTTTTTTCACAAGATAAAGAAGACCCCTGATTCGAATAGCATGTCTCCTTCGAGGAGACTAATGATAATTACCCGTCTTTCCTCACATTTGGGGAAAGACAACAAATAAAGCGCCCTTGAGATGGGTGCTTTTGTGTTTTTCATCATGTGGCGTCTATCTGCCTACTGAGGCTAACCTCTTAAAACGGTGTGCAAGTGCTTTATGATAAGATTCGCATTCACCATATGGTTCACGAACAGTTGACACACATAGCTGACTAACAGTTTCATGTGAAGTTTAAAACGCTGTTGACAAGACACCAAATGGTGACCTATAATCAAAGTGACACCCATTGGTGTCCGATTAAGGAATCGAGATAAGAATATAGGAGAGGGTGTTGTGAGCGATAACAACCAGTTGCGGGATGTGTTTGACGCGATTGCCGATCCAACTAGACGCCGGCTGATTCGTTTGTTAGCAGAGGCAGAGGAGATACCGCTTCATGAATTAACGGCACAGTTTTCAATGGGCCGTACGGCGGTATCCAAGCATTTGACAATCCTTAAAGAGGCCGGCTTGGTAATTGACCGAAAAGTCGGCAGAGAAACGCGATTTAGGCTAAACGCCTCTCCACTCCGAGAAATTCAAGATTGGGTGGCTTTCTACAACAAGTTCTGGAGTTCGAATTTAAGGCCGTCGTAGGACACCGTTTTCAGTTTCGCAACACTCGCAGGCGCTAAGTTTGGCTGGAGTAAATGGTGCGGCGAGCTTGAAAAGGCGTTGGAACAATAACCACATTCGATACAAAAAATTGGGTACGATAGTTGATCCTGCTTGCCCCGAATCAATATCAACCGGCTGCATGAGTTTGCAGCCGGTTGATGTTGATTCGGATCATCTGACAAGTTCTTGTCGATTCGGGTCCCGACTTTCTATGCACGATGAATGGTATAATGTGAATAATTGAGTTGAAATTAACAAGATCGGAAGGGTGTTGAGCATGAGCGAATCTAATCAGGAGTATATCGTCATCTCGGGCGCGAGGGAAAACAATCTCAAGAATGTATCCTTGCGCATTCCCAAGCGGAAGATCACGATCTTCACCGGGGTATCCGGATCCGGCAAATCATCGATCGTCTTCGATACCATCGCATCTGAATCCCAGCGTCTGCTGAACGAAAACTTCAGCATGTTCGTGCGCACTTTCCTGCCACGCTACCCGCAGCCGGATACGGACGCGATCGAGAACCTGAGTATGGCTGTTATTGTGGACCAGAAGCGGCTTGGTGGCGGTTCCCATTCCACAATGGGCACGATTACCGATATTTCTCCCATTCTCCGTCTTCTATTCTCTCGTGTGGGTCAGCCTTATGTTGGACAAGCGCACAAGTTCTCGTTTAACGATCCGCAAGGCATGTGTCCCGAGTGCCACGGGATCGGTCGTAGTCTGTGCGTCGACATGAGCAAGGCGATGGACAAGTCAAAGTCGCTGAATGAAGGGGCAATCATGCTGCCGGGCTATACGGTGGACAGCTTTGATTGGACGATGATCTTACAGTTGGGGCCGTTCGATCCCGACAAGAAGCTGAGCGATTATTCGGAGGAGGAGCTCGAACAGCTGCTGTACGGCAAGGCGAGAAAAGTGGCGACACAGTTCGGCGGGAAAACAATGAACATTACGGTGGAAGGCTTCATCGAGAAGTTCACCAACAAGTATATCAAGCGAGATTTGAAGACGATGTCCGAGCGCACACAACAATCTGTTGCGCCGTACATCACGGAGGGTACATGCTCCAGCTGCCGCGGCGCGAGACTCAGTCAGGCCGCGCTAAATTGCAGAATCAATGGACACAACATTGCACAGCTGTCTTCCATGGAGGTCGGACAGCTCATCCGAGTCATTCAGGAGATTGATGACGCGAAAGCCGCACCTGTCGTCAAGTCGCTGACGGAGCGGCTGCAGCATCTGGTGGATATCGGACTTGACTACTTGACGTTGGACCGTGAGACGGATACTTTGTCGGGCGGCGAGTCGCAGCGCGTCAAGATGGTGAAGCACCTGAGCGGCAGTCTGGTGGATGTCACTTACATCTTCGACGAGCCCAGCGTTGGCTTGCACCCTCGCGATGTACACCGGTTAAATGGATTGCTTCAGAAGCTGCGCGACAAGGGCAATACTGTAATCGTCGTCGAGCATGATCCTGATGTAATCAAGGTGGCGGATCATATCGTCGACGTCGGGCCTCACGCCGGCAGCCGCGGTGGGACCATCGTATATGAAGGAAGCTTCCAAGGCCTACTGGATTCAGGTACGCTGACAGGCACCCATATGAACCGGCCGCTCCAGCTGAAGCAAAACTGCAGGCAGCCGTCCGGCAAGCTGTCCATCAAGGATGCCACATTGCACAACCTGCGGAACGTGAGTGTAGATATTCCAACCGGAGTGCTGACTGTGGTTACGGGCGTCGCCGGCTCGGGCAAAAGCACGTTGATTAACGAAGTATTCCTCAGCCGGCATCCGGATGTGATCGTCATCGACCAATCGGCGGTAGGCGTGTCAACACGCTCGAATCCAGCGACCTACACGGGCATTATGGATGATGTACGCAAGGCGTTTGCTTCCGCGAACAAGGTTAACCAAGGCTTGTTCAGCTTTAACTCCAAGGGAGCTTGCGAGAACTGCCAAGGGCTTGGTGTCGTGTATACAGACCTTGCATTCCTCGACAGCGTGAAGCTGCCATGTGAAGTATGCGGGGGAAGACGGTTCAAGGAAGAGGTGCTGGCGTACAAGCTGAACGGCAAGTCCATTGCAGACGTGCTCGAGATGACGGTAGAGGAGGCATTGGATTTTTTCCAGCTCAAAGAGGTTGTGCGTAAGCTCCAGGCGATGAGTGATGTGGGACTGAACTATATTACCCTGGGCCAGCCGCTCAGTACGCTCTCGGGTGGAGAATGCCAGCGCATCAAACTGGCAAGCGAGCTGCATAAGAATGGCAGCATCTACGTGATGGATGAGCCGACGACCGGACTGCATATGTCGGATATCGGTCACCTTCTGGGGATCATGAACCGCCTCGTGGATGCCGGCAATACGGTGATCGTCATCGAGCACAACCTCGATGTGATCAGCCAAGCGGATTGGATCATCGATATGGGACCGGACGGAGGCAGCAAGGGCGGCCAGGTCGTGTTCGAGGGCACCCCTTCGCAGATCATCCATGTGGAGCAGTCGATCACGGGAAGATACTTGAGGTAACGCACTTTAGTCATGTGTAACCTATGCTAGGGCTGCCAGTAGAATCGGCAGCCTTTCGCTTAAGTATCGAGCAGAATTGTGAAACAAAATTGAAGGGGGTGTTTCTTGATGTCAAATAGTAAAATCAATTGTAAAGTTGATGGTTTTTTTATCAAAGCCAAAAAGTGGAAGCAAGAATATGAGACGTTGAGAAATATCGTTCTTGACTGTCGGCTGACCGAAGATTTTAAGTGGATGCATCCTTGTTACACGTTTCATAATAAAAACATAGTATTAATACATGGATTTAAAGAATATTGTGCACTCCTGTTTCACAAAGGCGCCTTGTTGCAAGATCCCCATGGGATTCTAATCCAACAAACGGAAAACGTTCAAGCGGCGCGCCAGATTCGGTTCACCAATGTTCAAGAAATCGTTGAAATGGAATCCATCTTGAAAGCCTATATTCATGAAGCCATTGAAGTTGAAAAAGCCGGTTTGGAAGTGGATTTTAAAAAGCATACAGATTTCATCATTCCTGAAGAACTACAAAATAAATTCGATAATATAGCTGCCTTGAAAACAGCTTTTGAAGCATTGACGCCGGGAAGGCAAAGAGCATACATTCTTTATTTCTCCCAACCCAAACAATCCAAAACACGAGAATCAAGGATAGAAAAATATATAGAGCATATTCTCAATGGAAAAGGATTAAATGATTAGTACCATCACGATCGGAATATCGGTATTCATCGCAAAAGACTGTATATTGCCTGGATAAAGGGGCAAAAACAGTCTTTTTGTTCGTCCAGTGTGTAAAATGGTCCGGAATATGTCTTTCATTGAGCCGCCAGTTCACCTTGTTCCCTATACACACTAACTCGATTGCGGCCGTTGCGCTTGGACACATAGAGAGCTTCATCGGCGGCGCGAAGAAGCGATTCCAGCGTATCGATCGTATGAGCGGTCTGCGTCACGCCGAAGCTAGAAGTGACGGCGACCGAACCGCTTGCCATCGGAAGCGGCTCGGCTTCCAGCGCCGCGCGCAAATGCTCAGCTAACGCGGCAGCTTCCTGCAGTGAAGCGGAGGGAAGCGCGAGTACGAATTCCTCGCCGCCGTAACGGCCAAACAGCATGTCCGCAGAGAGCATCCGCTTGCATACGGATACGACATGGATGAGGAGCCGGTCGCCCGTCTCATGACCGTATGTGTCGTTCACGCGCTTGAAATGGTCGATATCGAACAGTACGATCGAGAACGAACGCCCCTCGTCGAAGGATCCTTTAAGCAGTTCACGACTGCGGTGAATGAATTGTGTGCGGTTGTAGATTTGAGTGAGGCCATCATAGAAGGCCAGATGCTCCAAATTCCGCTGAAGTCGTTTCAGCTCCGTCACGTCGATTAGCATAAGCAGGCTACCTGCCTGCTCGCTGTTCCGATGCCTGACAACGGAAGCGCGAACTTGATAGCAGCGTTCTTCGCCATAGGCAGTCAACGATAATTCCCCTTGCATGCCGTCCAGATGACGGGCAACGGGAAAAGGCGAACCGGTTAGGCCGATCCAAACCTCGTCCAACGTCGTGCCGATCAGGGAAGGGTGGAGCGAAGGGATCATGTCGGTTGCAGCGCGGTTGAAATCGATGAGCCGTTCCGCAGAATCAAGCACGATAACGCCTTCCCCCATGCTTTCGAAAATAGTTTCTTTGGCAATAGGGACGACCGTAAGCATTCTGGCAGAAACCATCGCCCAAATGTATAAAGCGGAAGTGATGCACATGACGATTGGCACGGGATCGACGCCGCCCGGCGCCAAACCCATCAAATAGAGGAAAGCGGCGAACATCGGGATGAATTGTCCGCAAATCAGGGTAACCAATTGGGGTCTGAATTTCTTTCTTGTCTGTCTCCAGCGGGCTGACAGCAACACAGCTGCGGCAAGCAGAGAGCTGAACGTATAGATACCGTGGGCGATGTACCATTCCCCGATATCGAATGTAACGAACCAAGCCGGCTTACCTTCGCTCAGTTGCATTGTCTTGTAGTATAGATGATGGTAGTCGTTCGTCGCTACCATGATCAAAGTAATCGCCGGAACGACGAACATGATTATGGCGGTTGTCCGCGATACTTTCCTGCCAAGATAATTCAGCACGAGCATCAAACTTAACGGCGCAGCGAACGGCATACCGATATATTCAACCGTCGTCCAAAGTTTAACTTCCCCTAACGTATTGCTGGTCAATCCGAATGCGTATCCGAAACAGTAGATCGTTATCGCTGCCGTATACACGATAAAAGTACTGGCTCCGGGGATTTCTTTTCGCCTGGAGTACGCGTAAACACTGAGAAACACATTGAATACACCCGATACGCATACTAGCGTAATGTACGTCGTCAATAGGGAATTCATTTTCAAACTCCATCCTTCAAGTCTATAGGTCCATGGTAACATATCGAATGCCCGATCGCACGAAGGATTTTTGTCGAAGACTAGTACACTCGTCCGTAAAAGAATACTTTCCGAAGCCGATTGCTTTGGGTCTCTTTTGCTTTATCCAAGGTACTCAAATATTTATTTCTTCAATAAGTCAGGTTTGCGACATCATGTGGCATCAAAATAACTGTAAGGGAAAATATTTCAAAGGAGTTGTAAAGTCAAATGAAACAAGTTGCTAACATGAAAGAGCGTCAAGTAGCACTTGAAGAGCTCGTATCGATCGGAAGCGCACAACTGACTAGAACGGATGAAGGACTGGCTTTGGTTTGCCAGAATGATGCGAATGGCGCCACCGTTTTTCCGGAAGCATATGCCTTACCGATTAAAATTGATTTAATTGCCAAAACAAATTCGTCAAATCTTCATTTAAAGTACGGTACCGGCGGCGTGGTTTTTAACTGGGAATGGAATCGAAGCGAGTTGCACGTCCGCGATCATGTATTCGGAAATTCATATCCGGTTGCCGGCAAGGGCAAGATCCCGATTAACGAGTTCGTCCACATTTGTTGGATTTTGCATCATGACTATATGCTCCTTACCGTTAATGGAGAGGTACGGGTGTTTAGTGAAGAAGAGCCGTATATGGAATTAAAGAAAGCTGGAATTGCGAAGATCCCCGGATGCATGGTTGGTGTAGCGACTGGGGTAGGCGATACCGTCACTATCAAAGAACTGAAAGTAACGGATTTAAGTGATGTCGATTCGAGTGTACCTCTGGCTTTACTTGTCGATAAAAGCAACGTAGCAGTAAAGCCGGGTGAAAGCTTTACCCTTGGGAGCAGTATCTTTCCCAAAACAGCGCAGAGCGAAAGCATGATGTGGAGTACGAGCAACGATCAAGTACAACTGAATGATCTTGGCGACGGAAAGCTGTCGGTAACAGCTTTAAAACAAGGCACGGCTGTCATAACCGGCGTGACCTCTTCAAGTAAACGAACGGCGGTTTGTCATGTGAGATGTAGTGTTCCGGACTTTAGGACGAATCTTACGAATCTGAAGACGTTTAACGGTGAATGGTCGGAAGAGGACAAAGGAATGGTCGGAAGCGGCGATGGAGATGTTTTCATGATTTCTTCGGTATCGGCGCGCGATTTTGTCTATGAAGCGGATATTTGCATTGAATGGGGTACTGCCGCCGCATTAATGTTTAGAGCATCTGCCGATGCAACCGGGTTTTATTGCGCGAATATCGACTATTGGGGGCAACATGTAAAGCTTTGGAAAGCACCATGTCATTCAATTGTTGTCAAGAATACCGAAATCGTCCGTAATAAGTTGTATCGCATGAAGGTTATCGCGAACGGGGATCGTATCCAAGTCTATCTCGATGGCGACCTGATGATCGATTTAATTGATTCAAGCTATTCGGAAGGATATTTGGGCTTAAATGTATTTTGTGGAACCGGATTGTTTCAAAATGTAAACGTTACGCAGGTAACAGATTCAGCTGAACCTTTGGCTTTACTTGTCGATAAATACCACGTAGCGGTAAAACCGGGTGAAAGCTTTACACTGGAAGGCAGCATATTTCCGAGAACGGCACCCAACGAAACCATCTCCTGGAAGGCGAACAACGACGTCTTTCAATTGAACGATCTAGGAGATGGAAAGGTTTCGGTTACTGCTTTAAGTCGGGGCTCGGCTGTTATAACAGGCATAACCGCTTCAAGTAAACAAACGGCTGTTTGCCATGTGAAGAGCAGAGTGCCGGACTTTAAGACGAATCTTGACAATTTGACGCCGCTGAACGGCGAATGGTCGGAAGAAGACAACGGTATGTTGGGAAGCGGTGATGGTGATGTGTTTATCCTATCGTCCACTTCAGCACGGGATTTTGTATATGAAACGGACTTATGCGTTCAAGGTGGCGCCGCCGCATTGATGTTTAGAGCCACTCCCGGAGCGAATGGCTTTTATTGTGCGAATATCGACTTTGGCGGACAACATGTGAAGCTTTGGAAACCTTGGCATCCAATCGCTGTAAAGCATACCAAAATAGTCCCTAATCAAATGTATCGCATGAAGGTTATCGCGAACGGGGATCATATCCAAGTCTATCTCGACGGCAGCCTAATGATAGACTTAATCGATAAGACCTATTCAGATGGATATTTGGGCTTGAATGTCTTTAATGGAACAGGATTGTTTCAGAATGTGAACGTTACATCGGACAACATGGGTTGAACCGAGAAGGGAATGAGAATATGAAAAATAATGAAGAAATCATGTCAGAGCAAAAAGCGGAGAACATCGCAGGTAATCAGGAAGTAATAAGAAAGATCAATACAGGGCCCACTCTTCTACTTGTGTCCAATCTTACAGAATCCAGAAAATAAACGAAGTACTGGGGTGTGAGCATGACGACTGTGGTCATACTTCACGTGAAGGGTTATTCCTTCTAATGTACGAAGCAAAAAGTGCTGAGGATGTAAAGCCAATCAGTAGCATTCCTGGTGGTCCGCCATGGGATATTCTGGTTTATACAAACTCCCATGAAGAACTTTTTGAAGAATTTAAAGCAAAGAAAGCAATGATTCACTCTGAAATTAATGTGTCAGATTCTGGGTGGAAAGAATTTATTATTCAAGATTTAGATGGGTATAAAATTGGGTTTGGCGGTTAATCCGCTACATATTTTAAGAAAACATTAGGAGCGCCTCGGTATGATGGGGCGCTCTTATATTGCCCGGCACACGGATTGGTACTAATAGAACAGTTCTAATCATAAAAATATAAAAGAAAACAATAGGAAGGAGTGTAAAGCTAAGTTGAACAAAGTTAAAGTTCGTTTATGGCCCATTGTGAGTAAGATCAATATGCCCACTGTTTTGAAAACAACTTTTCTTCCGGGTGACCCAATTGAAAGCTTATTTGTTGCAACCCAGGTAGGCGAGATCTTTTACATACGAAACGGAGTTATAAAGACTTTTTTAGATATTCGCCCGCGAATCTTAAAACTAGGTGCTTCGAGCGGAGGTTATGATGAACGGGGATTGATAGGGCTAGCGTTTCATCCTCAATTTTATTATAACGGCCTTTTCTATCTTCATTTTTCGGAAGCTGGAACCCAAGGTCCAGGTGCTCTTCCGGGTGCACCTGCAAGTGCTTTTGAATCTTTTAAGCCTAACCCGTGCGATCCCGGAACTTTAAACCTAAGATGGACCAATAGAGAAACTCAATATGATCATATCGATACGGTAGAAGAATGGATTTTACAACCGAATGGCGGGCCTCAAAAACGACGGACATTGCTTAACTTAAGAAGACCGTTTTTAAATCATAATGGCGTCAATAGCTTAAATTTTTCACCTGAAACAGGAAAACTTGTTTTGACAACCGGGGATGGCGGATCAGGCTATGATCCGTTTAATGCAAGTCAGGACGATATGGAAATCGCCGGCAAAATTATTGAAATTGATATAGCTAAGAATACAATGATTGATAATCCACCCGTAGTCACACGTTTTCATGAACTTCCCGCGCCTATTCAGGAGACGCTTACGGTCATTGCCAAAGGGGTTCGCAATATACCGGGCATTTCATTTCAAAGGTTCTACAATCAGTACATCAAATATGTGGGAATTGTCGGACAAGATTTGGTAGAGTCGATTTTTTCATTCGTTCATTATAAACCGATACCGGTTACCCAGCTTATTCAAGCTTATTCGATGAATGCCGTACCAGACCAAGAAGGATTTATTAACTTTGGTTGGCGAGGGTGGGAGGGTGCTTTTCCAACTTCTTTCATTAGGGGCTGCTCAGCAAATCCAACCTTGGATGAGAAAATAATTGCATATTACAATGAAGCCATAACAACTTCAGTGAAGCGTCTTCCGCCTTTAACAAGTTATTATCATCAAGATCCAAGGCCCGATAAATTCGGGGGTACCGCGCTTACGGGAGTCCAGCCTTATATGGGGAATGGAATCCCCGGTTTAACGGGAAGCGTCGTGTTTACCGATCTTGCCCGGAAAGAAGAATCACGACCTCCAGTTAGAGGGGTTTTAGCTTATACCAGGGTCAGAACAGATTGTAAGCTCAATGATTTTAGCGTGATTGAAACCGATTATAATTTTGGATCTCAATCCGCTTATTATGTTAGTTTGGGATCGAATCTGGATCAAACCAGACTTTATTTAGGAGTTTATGGCTCGATGAAAGTGGCTGATTTTAACCAAGGTACTATTTTTGAAATTGTTCCATAATTCCTATCCGTAAAAAACGACGAGAGTGGAGCAGTATGCCGCGGCAGCTGTTCTGCTTTTTTTGTTTGATTATCTGGGCAGATTACGTTGATAAAAGAAATAAAACCGGCACAAATTATGTACCGGTAAGTAGACGCAACCCTAAAAAAGCCATAGATACATAATATTCTATAAAAAATTTCAACATAAGTCTATTACTTTTTCTGAATAAATTGTATGTTATTTAAGCGACCGCGGCGCAAATAGGGTAAGGGAGTTTGAGGAGGGCCAAATACCATGGATTATTCGAAGTGTTTTAAGGAAGTTTTGCTTCACTATTCTATTATCGACCCGATCGTGGAATTCATTCGTCATAATGAAAACATTACATACAAGGTAACGGAAAAAGGATCAGGAGACGTACCTGCTGCGATTGCATAAACCGATCACAAAAAACATGCAGGGCGTACAGAACATGCGCGAAGCGATTCAATCGGAATTAGAATTTTTGTCAGCCTGGTCGTCTCATTCCGAATTGCCTGTTCAAATCCCTTTTCCGAATCGAAACGGTGATTTCGTAACAAGTGTTGTTATTGAATGCGAAGAAGTGCATTGTTCAATCTTGAAATGGATTTTCGGGGAAACCATGTCCAAGAATGATTTCACCAGTGAGAATGCGGTTCGTGCTTTGGGGAAGCAAATTGCATATTTACATCAGTTTTCGCGGAATTTTAAACATCGTTCAAGTTTTATTCGACCCGAATATGGGTTAGAGTGGATAAACACCATGTTGACTCAGCTGCGATCAGGCGAAGAAATGGGTGTTATCACCACCATGGAATTTCAAATTCTTGAACAAGCATTTTCGCTGATAACTAACCGTATGAAAGGGTTGAGCCAAACGTTCGAAACATGGGGATTCATCCATGCCGACGTGAACAGCAGCAACTTAATCCGCGTATCCGGGGGAATTTCGTTCATTGACTTCGGTTTATCAGGGTTTGGATATTACACAATGGACCTCGCCATGGGTGCCCTATTTACTAAAAAAGAATTACGGGATGACCTGCTTTCCGGCTACACGAATATGATTTCCGGAAGTATAGACATTTCGCAGTTGGAAGACTTCATGTTATTGGCGATAAGCGGATACTACGCATTTTTGGTAAGTAGAACAGAAAAGCATGAGTGGATACGCGAAAATATACCAGGTCTTTTAGAACATTTCTGTGAACCTTTTCTTGAAGGCAAAACGGTTTTTTACAATATTTGATTTTTAATAAACGGAGGAATCGAAAGCAAATGAATATAGCAGGTATCCGATACGAACAATTCAGTGAAAAAGATTATAATGCCGTCAGAGATTTATTAAGCGATGACCTCGACGGGGGTAAAAACATTCTTCGGGTGCTTGCCGAAGAGCCGAAATTATTTATTACCGCGTATATTGAGAATACACTTGTTGCGCTGGCCCAAGTGAACGAGCCTGCATCTCAGTCGTACTTCACTGTGTTTGTCGCTCCACAGTTTCGCAGACAAGGAATCGGTTCTGCAGTGGTAAAGCATGCTGAAACCGTATTGCGGGCGGGAGGAACTCAAAATGTCAGGAGTTCTTTTCGTGTCGGTCATCACTCATCTCTCGCGTTTGCGCACAAGCTCGGTTATGACAGTTACTTTGCATCGGCTTTGATGCAGCGATCGGGCGCCCCCTTTCCTCTAGAGGAGCTTCCGGTGAGGCAGTATACGGACGAAGACTATCTTGCCAGTCAGTCGCTGTATGCCACAGCTTTCCATGAAATGCGCGTCCGTGTCGGGTGCTTTCCGGATTCTGTCGTTGCTCAGCCTAGTGAACAAGGACGAAGAGCATGGAAAGAGGATGCGCAAGACCGTTTTGTCTACGAAATAGATGGGGAAATCGTCGCTTATAGCCACATTTCAGGTAACGAACTCAGCAGTATTTCCGTCCGTACAGACTTCCAGAGGCATGGGATCGGAAGAAAGTTTGTTATGTATTTATGTAACGAGATCTATCAGCGTGGCAATACAAACGTCGACCTTTGGTGTGTTGTCGGGAATCATGCTAGAAATCTGTACGACAGCCTTGGCTTCGAAGAAAAGTATATAATGCAATTCATGCGGAAATCGTTGTAATCTCAGCTGGATTCCCTGCTAAAAATGGAGCAACTTGCCGCAGTGGCAGTTGCTTCACTTTTTGCAAGAACGGAATAATCGTCGAGAAGAGATTTATATGGGACTATATAATGATTTTCAGCTGGAGGTGACAAGTACTGGAAACACGAATTCAAGAGGTTATTGATTACATCGACGAACACGTAAAGGAAATTTTGGACAGCGACAAACTAGCCGAAATTGGTGCGTACTCCAAGTCACAATTTTTCAAGCTTTTTACCCTTCAAACGGGATACACGCCGATGAATTACGTGATGAGAAGAAAACTACATTTCGCCGCGAAGCGAATGATTACAACGCAAGAAAAAATCGTCGATATCGCGTACGAATTCGGCTTTGAGTCGCATGATGTGTTCGGCCGTGCCTTCAAGCGTGTTTATGGCATTACACCCGAGAGCTACAAGAAAAGAAGGTACGCGCTTGGCGAAATGACAAAAGCGGAGATGAAGAGAGGAATTCTCAACATGGTCGAAGTTGAAATCGTGAAAAGACCTTCGATGTATTTGCTCGGGGTAGAGGGGCGCATAGGCAATGAGCAGGGGGAAATGTCGATTGCTAGCGTGTGGGAGTATTATTTTCAGAACTGTCAGCAGTTATTTTCAAACGTAACAAACAGGGTGAAACCGGAAGAAGACGCGGAATATGCCCTTTCCCAATTTGACGAAGACGGTAAGTTCATCTATTTTGTTGGGTTTGAAGTAGTGGATATCGATTCAATTCCGCACGGCGCAGCAGGTAAAAGAATTCCTCCGTTGATGTATGCCAAGGCAACGCATGTAGGACCTCCTGCGGAAACTATAGGTCAAACTCTGGGTTATGTCTATGACGATTGGATTCTGAACACCACCTATCGTACTGGGCATCTTCGCGATTCACCCTATGCTGTTATTGAGTATTATGACAAGCGTAGCTGTCTTACGCCGCCTGAAATGGATATCTACGTTCCGATCAAGCAGCCTTCTGACAACATAATAATCGAAATGGAGCCTTATAAAGCCGTGTACTATCGGGCAATCGGCAATGATGCTGCCAAACTGAAATATGAGGCGTTCGATGTCATGATCAATTGGGTTGAGAAGCATCGCTTGGCACCAAATGTCCCCTTTAAACTGGGTGTTAAGTATGGCGAAACGGATGAACACGAAACGTTTTGCGAGGTGTTCTATAAATGCAACGATGAAGATTGGAACCAATCGGGGGCCGATAAAGTCAAAATAAAGGACTATGAAGGCGGAACGTTTGCCGTAGCATCAGGAGTGCATCATTTTCTGGAGAAAGACTGGGTTACGTTTAATAAATGGTTGGAGCAGCATCCCGATTACAAGGCTGCGGGCGGGTGTTATGAAGAGTTTTTGATTGAGAACGGCAAAGTGGAATTCTATACAACACTGGAATTTTACGAGAAGGTCGAGAAACGATAGTCGCAAACCGAACTTCGTCAGGTTCATCGTCAGGTTCGCGATATCAAGCCGCTCATTTGCGGCTTTTTTCCGTTTGCCGATTCAGGCGCGGAGTTACTTAAAAATAACTTTCCCGATTCGGATTATTCGCTTGACGTTTTAACAATTTAATATAGGTAAAACGTTGCAGTCCAGATGAAGTTGAAATGGCAAGATCTCCAAACACTTTCGCTTGCTCAAGATCGCCTTTTCGATAAGAAGCATCCGCTTCAAGTCCATACAACAAGTTTTTTCTCTTAATTTTATTTTTCATTATTTCATATGCTGACCAGTCATTCTGCAGCATGGCAATAACAGCGAAATAAGTATATCGGATCGATGGATCCAATATTTGCTCTGCTGCTTCTTTTGCTTTGTCGATATTTTTTCGTTCAATGTGTAGAATGACTTCTAAGGTCGCCCGCTGGCGCCTACCTTGGATACGATCGAGTTTTTTCGCAGCTGCCTCGAAATCACCATCTAACATATCCATTAGTGCAGAAAAGTAAACTCGTTTCTTTAACTTCCCGAGGTATCTCTCAACCTCGTTCATATTCTTGGATAAATGCAAAACATAATTAGCATGAATAATGGCTATTATACACGAAAAGATAATCACACCTAAGCAAAGCAATATTATGTTTTCGGGAGTATCGTAATTCTCGGTATTACCATACCAAATCCCAATTCCAATTCCTGCAATGAACATGAAACCCCAGAAAATAAACTTTCCCAACATAGATCCACCTTTCTTTTAAATCACGAAGATCATACCATACAAACACTGCTCAGTACATATTAGAAATGATTTCCATCAAAAGAATTAAGGCGCAATCCAACCAACATAAACGGACGACGTGGAATAAGGTTTGCAAAGACTTCACGCATCGAATATAATACTGAATAAATGTTCAGTATTAAGCCGGCCAGAAAGAGGTGAAGTAGGTGTGAATAAAAAGAAACAGCAAACCGAGCAAACGAAGAAGAAGATGGCCGATGCAGCAAGAGCTTTATTTGCTCAAAAAGGCTATAAAGCAACATCCATTGAAGACATTGTGAAAGCGACCGGGTGCAGTACCGGTAACATTTATTATCATTTTAAGAACAAGGAAGGCCTTTTTTTATACTTACTTGAAGAATGGAACGGCGAATGGGATAAGACATGGCAAGACAAGGAAAAGCTATACCCAACTACAATCGATAAATTATATGGCATGGCCGAATATTTGGCGCTCGATCAACTGAGTCATCCGCTGACGAAGGCCGCTGATGAGTTTTTCAACAACTCGGAGAAAGCTCCGGGTGTGGAGGATCGAATTAACGATATGGTCAAAGGATACATTGACTTTAATGAGCAGTTGCTCCAGAAGGGGATCGATAACAATGAATTCAAAATCACGAATGTTTCCGGCCTCGCTATTATTTTAGACAGTTTGCTGCTTGGGTTAAATCAACATAGCCGGAAAATGGAACGAGAGGAAGCGCTTGAGGCGTATCGGTTGGCTATGGATGTGTTTCTGCATGGCATTGCTAAGCCGACCCGCTAGCTTTTTTTTGCTATAATCCTGAATAAAGATTCAGTATTTTTTGATGATGGAGGAAATAAGAGTGGCATTATTGACAAAACATCGTGGAGCCTTACTGATACTCATGTTCAATCTACTTCTAGTCTTCTCGGGGATCGGCCTTGTCATCCCCATCATGCCGAAGTTTATGGAGAGTTTGGGAATTACCGGGGGGATTATCGGCTTGTTGGTTGCCGCTTTCTCACTAACGCAATTTCTTTGCTCTCCGTTGGCCGGCCGGTTGTCCGATTCCTTCGGCAGAAAAAGAATGATTGTCATCGGCTTGATTTTGTTCGCCTTTTCTGAAGTGTTGTTTGGGGTAGCCAGTTCACCTGTCCTACTCTTTACATCGAGGTTGCTGGGTGGCATCAGCGCTGCAATGATTATGCCGGCCGTTATGGCTTACACCGCAGATATCACCACACCGGAAGAACGCGCTGTAGGGATGGGGTATATTACAGCAGCCATTACAACCGGCTTTATTATTGGACCGGGCATTGGTGGTTATATTGCCGAATTTGGCATCCGCGTGCCTTTTTATGCCGCGGCGGCTGCAGGAATTTTCGCTGCATGCATCACATTGTTAATTCTTAGGGAATCGCTCCCTTCAAAAGAAAATAGTTCCGATCATCCAACTACCGTAGTTGAACGGAAAGGTCTTCTTTCGCAATTGAGGTACTCCTATAGAGAACCCTATTTTTTAAGCTTGATCATCGTTTTTGTTATGTCGTTCGGGCTTGCTAATTTTGAAACGATCTTTGGACTGTTTGTGGATCAAAAATTCGGTTTTGAGCCAAAGGATATCGCCTTTATCATCACGTTCGGATCCATAGCCGGCGCTGTGGTACAAGTTACGGCTTTCAGCTGGATTTTGAAGCGTTTTGGAGAGAAGCGAGTCATTTCGCTTTGTCTTTTCTTTGCGGGCTTGTTTATTTTGTTGACGCTTTTTGTTCACAAATTCTGGATGATTTTTGCTGTTACCTTTGTTGTATTTTTAGCGATCGATATATTACGACCGGCTATCAGCACGCAAATGTCCATGGTGGCTGAGGATCAGCAAGGCTATGTCGCCGGCTTGAACTCTGCCTTTACCAGTCTTGGCAATATTGCAGGGCCAATTGCAGCCGGTTTTTTATTCGATATGGATGTCAATTATCCGTATGCGCTGGCGTGTCTAGTTTTGTTTATTTGTTTCTTCTTATCGGTTAAAGGTAAAAAGCGACGCTTGCAGGAAGCTCATGCGTCCTCCTGAAGAGAAGTGGTGAGAACATAGTTATTAAGGATATAATAAAAAAAGATTGGAGTTGAGATAAGATCATGAAAACGGAGATCATGAATCGGTTTATTGCTTACGCACAAGTTGACACACAGTCCGATGAGGGCAGCGAAACTTGCCCTTCAACACCAGGGCAGCTCGTGCTGGCCCAAATGCTTGTCGACGAGCTGAAAACAATAGGTATGCAGGAAGTCACGGTGGATTCGAACGGATATGTAATGGCATCCCTTCCGGCCAATTCGGACAAAAAGATTCCAACAATCGGTTTTCTCGCTCATATGGATACGGCCACCGATTTTACCGGAGCAGGCGTGAAGCCGCAAATCGTAGAAGATTATAACGGACAAGACATTGTCTTGAATGAAGCACGGAATATTGTCCTTTCGCCGCGCGATTTTCCGGAGCTGGCCGGCTACAAAGGCCATACGTTGATAACGACAGACGGTACCACATTACTCGGAGCTGACGATAAAGCCGGTATTGCGGAAATCATGACCGCGATGGCTTATCTGATTCGACATCCGGAACTGAAACACGGGAAAGTAAGAGTGGCTTTCACTCCGGATGAAGAAATCGGCAGAGGCCCACATAAGTTTGATGTGTCCGCCTTCGACGCAGTATATGCCTATACGATGGATGGCGGCCCTCTTGGCGAGCTCCAGTACGAAAGCTTTAACGCTGCAACGGCCATCATTACTTGTAAAGGGAAGAACGTTCATCCCGGCACGGCCAAAGGTAAAATGGTCAACGCTGCCAAAATAGCCATGGAGCTGCATGGAAAACTGCCGGCTGATGAAACTCCCGAGAAGACGGAAGGCTATGAAGGCTTCTATCATCTGACTTCCATTCAGGGCGACGTCGAGCAAACACAGCTTCGTTATTTGATTCGGGATCATGACAGCAATCGGTTCAAGGAGAGAAAGTCCGAGCTGGCTCGTATCGTAGAAGAATTACAGAAAATATACGGAGAAAAGCGAATTGAGCTCGAAATCATAGATCAATACTTCAACATGAGGGAAAAGATCGAGCCTGTAATGGAAGTAGTGGACATCGCCAGACAAGCACTTGAAAACCTTGGAATCGTGCCGATTACTCAACCGATTCGCGGTGGCACGGATGGCTCCCAGCTATCCTACATGGGGTTGCCTACACCGAATATTTTCACAGGCGGGGAAAATTACCACGGGCCGTTCGAGTATGTTTCAGTTGATAATATGGTGCAGGCTGTGAATACCATCATTGAAATCGTTAAGCTGTATGAACAAAGGTCCTGAGGGTAAGTCGTTCTTAAAATTAACGGGCACGAAAGTGGAATAGCTTGCCGCGGCAACTGTTCCACTTTTTTTTGTTCGGCAAACTGGCAGGAATGCAAAACACAAAACCGAAATAGTAATGATCAAAGGAGGGATGTTTTGAAACTGAAACTTGTTTATTTTTCATTAATAATAATCGGAATGTTATCTTTACTTTATTTGATGAATAAAGCGTATTATCAAGTACAAGACGCAAATAAATCGCTGAGTCCAACATTAAGTTCTTATATATGGATGACTCTACTGTTCTTCATTTTTGGTATCCTAATTGAGTGGAAAGCTTTATACAACGTAATAAAGGGACAGATAAATGTTAGATGGCAGATCTTTATTATCGGGATTATTCTAGCCATTTTAATCTTTATTCCTGGTTTATATTGGATACAGTGGTTCGGGTTTGGTCTTCCTTTTTATATAGATATATTGTGGAAATCAGAAATCCGAGCACTTCTTGCAGCCTTTTCGGGAATTTTATTAATTCGTTCAATAGGTAGTAAAGAATGATGCAGATTCATGGAGATTCTTTAAAGGGGGTTAGAATATCATGATGTGCTAACAATAATTAGGATGCTCCAGCAAAGTCTAGATTCTCAAATACTTGGAGTGATCGAGTGTGAGAGATGAAGATTTTGCACCCTTAAAAATATTTTTTTAAGGAGCGGAGCAAAATGAAATACCTTAAAGCCAAAACAGTTTTTCCCCCTGCTTTACTTGAAGAAATTCAAAGTACGTTCAAGGTGAATATGTTTACATTCCAAATTCAAAAGGCTCCAGGAAACAATGGGGTACCCGAACAGGAAGTAAAGAAGATTTAGCTCGAAGAAATGAACTAATACGCTCCGATTATGTTCAAGGAGCATCAATAACACAGTTATCACAAAAATACTGTCTTTCTGACGACAGTATTAAAAAAATTGTTTACACGAAACGGATAAAAAGCTCGTCTGGGTAAATCCAGATGAGCTTTTTTTTGCTGTAAAAAAACAGTAAGATAAATTCTTTATATACGCTGTAGAGAAGGAGTTGGTTTATGCTCATCATAGCAAAACGAAGGGTGGTAATTGTATGAATAAAGAATATTTGGATGTCCTTGACGGCAACTTTTCGGTGCGATTTGCCAATAGCGGAGATATCGATGAACTTGCGGCATTTCTCGTACGTAACCAAGAAAATGAGGACTGCGATCGCTGGGTTCGTTCAATGATGGTTAATAAGTATTGCTCCCCCGAGCCGGACCGATTTCTAATTCTAGAAGACACTAGGAAGACCAAAATCGCCTCCTCCATGGCAATCATACCAAGCATCTCGTGTTATGGCGGTCAACAAATTCGAACAGCCCGAATCGATCTTGTTAGTACCGACCCGTCGTATCGAAATCAGGGATTCGTTCGATATCTTTTTAAAGTGGCACATCAATTTTTCGAAGATAACAATATTGTTGTGAACTGTGTTATTGGTCGTCCGTGGTATTATACGCAATTCGGAGAATATGCTGTGGCTAGGCCTAACGAGGAGGGGAAACTCTATTCGGATTTCTCAAAAGAACACTTTGTTGAAGAGTATGCCAATAAGTACACAATAAGTGATGCGGTCGACAGTGATCTCGAATTCTGCGGGAAATTATATCGAGAGGCTAAGATCAGGTATCTGTTATATCGCTATATGTATAACGACCAGTTTGCATCTTCCACTAATTTCCCCGACGGTGTGAAAATAATAAAAAATGATCTGGGCGAAAATATTGGTTTCATCGCATTAGATATCCACGGGCTGAATCAATCCAACGTTTCTGTTTATTTAATGGAACTAATTGACGGTATATCTTGGTTAGATTTAAAAACGGTTATGCTAAATTATTTAGCTGAATATGGTGAAAAACTAGCATCCAAATGTAATGAATCGTTTCAAGGAATCTCCTTCGTATTGGGGAAGGAACATCCGTTTTATACAGTACTGCCAGAGGCGTCGTTGCAAACTTTGCGAGGGTACCCGGGTTACATTCAGATCAACGACCTTGTTGGATTTTTCAAAACAATTACCGCGGTATTGGAACGAAGAATAAGCAATTCCGTTATGGAAGGATATACTGGCAGTTTCACAATAAATCTTTGGAAGAAGATGCGTGGCATCGCGTTCGCATTTGAAAATGGAAGGATGGTTGAGGTAAAACAATGCAATCTGGATGGCGGGGACTTTAACATATCTCAGGAATCGTTGACTCAACTTATTTTCGGTTGGAAGGGGATTGATGATTTGTTGCTCGATTATCCGGAAGTTGGATTCCGTCATGCCGATATCGAAAAATTGGTAGGGATTCTTTTCCCAAGGGAAACATCCTTCATTCCCTTCTAATATAAAATCAAAACAAACAAAGGCTACCGATAGATTGATCCGGCAGCCTTTGCTCTGAACGATACTCAACTTGTACGAGGTAATTATTTCTGAATGAGAACCATCGTATTGACTTTGATCTTATCATACAGCCAACGGACATCTTTGTTATGCATTCGGATACATCCTGCAGATACGTATTTGCCAATGGAAGATTCATCATTATTGCCATGGATGCCATACGCGTACGACGTTTGCCCGTTTTTCTTCACTACTAGACCTAGCCAGCGGTCTCCGAGGGGGTTCTTTGGATCACCGCCTTTGATTTTCTCTTTGTAGTAAGGCCTGTTTTTGATTTTCTCGTGAATTTTGAACAGTCCTTCAGGCGTGTACGATGGCTTTTTGCCTGTTGCTACAGAGAAGGTCTTAATGGCTTTTCCCTTTTCGTAGTAGGTCAACTTGTTTGTCGACTTATCAATGACTATGAATTGGGTGTATCCCGCATACTTGCTGTTCAACTTTGCGGTTTCTGCATAACTAGACGCTGGAAAAAAGATCATGCATAGAAATGTCAAAAGAATACCGGTAACAAACAATTTCTTCAACCAAGTTCACCTCTCCGAATGGTTTAAGCACCATTCATTCTATGAGGTGAAATGTAAATTATTGTATGTCCCTGTAAATATAACTGTAAAAAGGGTAGATGGATTGGAAACCGAAACCATGTTAAAATATGGGCAACTTTAAATGAAGGTGGACATGCATTGTGGAGAAATACGCTAAAGTAATGGGAATTCATTTCCCCAAAATCACATTAGATCGTACCGTCGAGATTCTTACTCATGTTATTGAACAGAATCGACCCGAACTTTTTCACGTAATTACGGTTAATCCAGAGATCACTATGGCATGTCAGAAGGACAGGTCGTTACGTTCAATCGTAGATGAAGCTGGTCTTATTACGGCCGACGGTATAGGAATTGTCATGATATCTCGTTTAAGAGGTGGAAATATACCCGAAAGGGTTACTGGATACGATACGTTGATAAAGTTACTTGATTCAGGAAACCAAAAAAAATGGTCATTTTATTTTCTGGGTGCAGATCCGGTCACAAATCAAAAAGTATGTGAGGTTATTGGCAAGAAATATCCCGACCTTGTTATACGAGGTAGGCACCATGGATTCTTTAAACAATGTGAAGAAGAAATGATAGTCGAAGAAATTGCGTCTTTAAAACCAGATATATTGGTCGTTGCACTTGGAGCACCTAATGCAGAGAGATGGATCCATAAGTATAAATCAAAACTTAATGCCAAAATTGCTATTGGTGTTGGCGGAAGTCTCGATGTCATTGCAGGAAAAGTAAAGGCAGCTCCTGAAAGTTGGAAGCGACTTCACTTGGAATGGCTTTACAGGCTGATACAACAACCTTCTAGATGGAAACGTCAGTTGATCTTGCCCCGATTTGCAATTCGTGCATTGTTATTTCGCGAGGACAAGTAATTCATTCGATTCTGACGGGTAAACCTCCGTACGTTAAGGAGCTGAAATGATAGTGGAGGCTCCTTATCTTCATATAAAAAACGATCAGATCAGCGATCATATCTGTCAAACGACTGCACACAATGACAGGATGATATCGCCTGGACGTGATACTCTGTTCTTAGAGAGGAGCTTTTGCGAATGGAATGGCTGAATCGAATGATGTCGGCGCTCGACTTGATGGAAGCGAAGATGGAAGAGCCGCTGGATATTGCGGAATTTGCAAAGGCTGCGTGCTCCTCCCCTTATCACTTTCAGCGGATGTTTTTTATGCTGACAGGGATGACCGTAGCTGAGTACGTTCGGAAACGGCGATTGAGCTTGGCGGCACAAGAGCTCGCGCTATCCGGTCCGAAGGTGATCGATGTCGCCATGAAGTATTGTTACGATTCTCCGGAGTCGTTCTCCAAGGCGTTTCGCAAGCTGCACGGCATTTCGCCCTCCGAGGCCCGGAATCCCGGCGTTCAGCTGAAAGCCTTTCCTCGCATCTCCTTCCATCTATCATTGAAGGGAGACAAAGAAATGAACTACAGAATTGTGCAAAAAGAGGCGTTCACCGTCGTTGGAAAATCAATCCGAACATCCACAATTGAAGGAGAGAATTCAAGGGAGATTCCGAAGTTTTGGCAAGATAGTCACGCGAACGGAACAGTAGGAAGAGTGGCTTTACTAGGAAAAACCCAAGACATTCTAGGTCTTTGCTATGATTCGCAGCAGGGGGGAGAGGTGTTTAAATACGCGATCGCGGTAGAGACCGATGCGGCAACGGCTGACAGTGAGTTTGAATTCATCCGGATTCCGGCCGCCACGTGGGCCGTCTTTACCTCCATTGGTCCAATGCCTGGAGCAATCCAAGAGGTATGGGGCCGTATCTACCAGGAGTGGTTCCCGAATATAGGGTATGAGCAGGCCGAAGGTCCGGATTTCGAGCTTTATCCGCCGGGAGATACGATGTCCGAAGATTATCGTTGCGAGGTATGGATTCCGATTGTAAAGAAATAAAGGCAACAAAAGTGGCGGCGGTCTAAGACTTTATGTTCGAGTCTTAACCGCCGCTGTTTTCTTTCTAAAATCCTACACCGGATTTGCGGTTACGTGAGCAGCCGGCTTCAAGCTGAGCCCATTATGATTTTCGCCCCATTCGCACATAACTTCCAAAACCGGGATTAGCGTCTCTCCATATTCACTTAGTGCATATTCCACTTTGGGAGGGACCGAAGGATAAATCGTACGTGTCACCAACCTGTCGTTCTCCAGCTCACGAAGGTGCTGCGCCAGCATTTTCTGGGTTACCTCGGGAATCAGCTTCTCCAGCTCACTGAACCTCTTGCTGGAGTCCATCAAATGCCATAGGATCAAAGGCTTCCACTTCCCGCCTACGACTTGAATCACCGTCTCGATAGGGCATTTCCTATCCTCCCCTGCTTCCGCGCGTACAAACATGATATCCCTCCATGCTCATGCTTACTTTTAAGTGAGTACCCTACATGAAAGTGGGTTCTTAACAAGATTTTAGAGCGATGCTATGCTTGAGTCAATCCAAAGTTGAAAATTGCGGATCCATGTAGAGGAGGAAAAGACGATGAAAATCATTGTTTTCGGAGCAACGGGAAATACGGGAAGAAGAGTGCTTGCACAAGGGGTTAAAATGGGACACGAAATGACCGCATTTGTGCGAAGTGCTGAAAAGCTTTATGAACAGCAAGACGAGCATACCGCACAGCATGTGAAGGTGACCGTGCAGGATATCATGGACCCGGTAAGCGTACGCGAGGCGCTTTCGCATCAAGACGCCGCTATTATTGCAGCCGGCCACGCAGGCCAGGGAGAAGAGTTCGTTCGTATCGTCGATAACATTATAAGCCAATGTGAAAACCACCCCAGTTTCTCTGGGCGGGTATGGTTAATGGGAGGCGCAGGCTTACTGGATATCCCGTATACCAATTTCATCGGCAACAATTTGCCCGGCTTCCCGCCCATGTTCCAAAATCATAACCGGAATCTCGAGCGGCTGCAGCGGACTCAGCTCGATTGGTCCGTGATGTGTCCGGGAACGATGGTTGATTCGATCGAGCATCCGGCGCCGGTACGACTGCATGTGACAACGGAAACCTTGCCCGTGCCAATTTCGGAGACGATAAAGGAATTTTCCGAGGCCGAAGTAGCCGGTCATTTGTTCAGCCGGCTTCAAGAGCTGAATGTCACTTATGAGGATGTGGCGAATTGTATGCTGAACCATCTCGAGCTCGCAGGACCGTTTAAAAGGAAAAGGGTCGGCCTCGCTTATCGAAGCGATATTTCGGTAAGTTAAGAGGGAGAAGGAGATGAACGGTTTGTTTGGATTGCTGCTCGTTTTGCATATATTGGCTTCGATTGCCGTAATCGGTCCCGCTTTCATGGTGCCCGTCATCCGAAGGTCCGCCAGAACCGCCGACCAGCTGCGCTTTGCTTTCGGTATAACGACAAAGCTTGCCATACTGCCTAAAATTGGCGGGGCCGTACTGATAGTTACCGGGATTTGGCTTATGATCATAACTAAGATGGGGTTATCTCAAATGTGGCTGAATCTATCCATCCTTTTATCGCTGCTCATGGTCGCGACAATCAGCGGATTGATCGAACCGCGTATGAAGAAGATCATGCAGATCGTATACGGAAGTGACGGTCAAGGGGATAAGGTTCCTGCCGAGTTCACACGGGCGATGAAAAAGATCACGCCGATCGAGTCGGCGGCACAGCTGCTGATGATCGCGATAACCGTGCTTATGGTCGTTAAGCCTTTTTAATGGGCAGTTTAGATAAACTTTCCAATCAATGGAATCGTCTAATGATAGAATACGAAGGAGGGATCTGTTTGGAGTACCAAGTTCCTAAACAATGTATTTCGGTTGCAGCTCTAGTCACAAATGAGAGTGGCGAGGTATTGCTGCTTAGAACACATTGGCGCTCAGATACATGGGAAATGCCCGGTGGAAATGTCGAATTGGGGGAACCCCTCGATGTGGCTATTTGCAGAGAGTTCCTTGAGGAGACGGGCATCGTTATTAAACCAGTAGGGATAACAGGTGTTTATATGAATACAACAAAACAAGTTTTGTCCGTATGTTTCCGAGCTCAATACGTAAGCGGCGAAATAAAAATACAAGAAGAAGAGATACTCGAAGCTAGATACATAAAAATCGATGAATCGAATATTGGGGAGTACGTAACAAGACCGCAGCAGAGATCCAGATTGTTAGATGCGATGAATGCAACGTGTTTTGTGCCCTTTGAAGCCTGGGAAACAAACCCTAGTTATACGTTGTTACATAGATTGGATGGGACATGAACAATAAACGATGAATATCCCGGAACTTTGAAAGACGACCTCTAATGTCACAAAAGTATCGTCATCTTTGTCTTCTATTATGAGAATGGTCTTGGCGACCTAAAAAAACAACATGGAGGTAAATGTATGAGAATCTTTGTGGCGGGAGGATCCGGGGCAGTAGGTCGGCAGCTGCTTCCAAAGCTACTGCAGGCCGGACATGAGGTCGTGGCAATAACTCGCAGCGAGCGAAATGCGCGAATTATGGAAAATGTGGGCGCACGTGTGCTGTTAGCCGATGTATACGACCAGGAAGCTGTCATTGCGGCAGTCGCTGAAGCCCGGCCGAATGCCGTTATCCATCAACTCACCTCATTAAGTGAAATGAACTTTCTCGAGAACTCAAGGATCCGAAAGGAAGGTACCCGAAATCTGGTCGAAGCTGCACAGGCGGCAGGGGTAACGCGCATCATCGCGCAAAGTATTTCGTGGGCCTACGAACCAGGAGAAGGGCATGCCTCAGAGGATACTCCTTTGGATTTGAACGCACCCGAGCCGCGGAGTAGAATGGTGGACGGGGTCGTCGCTTTGGAACAAGCCGTTACCGCAATACCGGAGTTCGTGATACTGCGGTATGGAAGGTTCTATGGCCCCGGAACATGGTACGAGCGCAACGGTCATATAGCGGAGCAAGTGCTGCGAAAGGAAATGCCCGCAACCGAAGGGGTTAGCTCCTTCATCCATGTGGAGGATGCGGCGAACGCGGCTGTGCTCGCGCTTGGATGGCCTTCCGGACCGGTAAATATAGTGGATGACGAGCCTGCCGCCGCGACGGAATGGCTTCCTGTTTATGCGCGTGCATTGGGGGCGCCCGAACCCAATTATATACCGGGTAAGGAGCGTGGCGAACGTGGCGCTTCGAATGCCAAGGCGCGCCTAGAATATGGCTGGGAGCCGATATATCCGACTTGGCGTTCGGGATTCTCACGAAGCCTGGATTGAGGGAACACCGATCGTATCGCCGCCATGCATGCCGAAGTGATTAGATATTTTGGACCTTTTCTGTTGATCTTCATTGCATCTTGATTCCAATTACCCTGATTTTCGAAAGAATACAATGAAAATCGACAGAAAAGCCTTCTTTTCCGGATATTCCCCGTTCAATCGATCCATATTGCGGTAACTGCAATTAGGTAATGCGATGGATTTGACTAGAAACAGATTGATGCTATAGTACAAGTACTAATCTAGAATAAGATGGTACATTACTTTTAAACGCAAAAAAAGCTCGATCTTTTATAGAATGGTATTTGTCGAAAATGCGTTTGCACTGATAAGGAGGTACCGCAACCGTGGATCGATTTCTGCTGCCCGCTGCAATAGAAGATGCCGCAGAAGCTCCTTATACCGACAATACGGAATACCTTTTGGACGAACTCACACAGTTAGACCTCATCATTCAAATTTGCATGATTCAAAAAGCGGAGAAAGGTCTAGAATCGCTTAGCGGACGACTGGAACAACTTGATTTTCTCCGAACCCACATCAAACACAGAAAAAAACGCAGTTTGCAACAGGGCATTCATTTGGCACTCCCTTATCTATCGCAGCTGCTTCAATTATCAGAGATCGAAGAGGCGGCTTTGGTTATCGTACTTGCACCCGAACTGGACTCCAAGTATGGGAATTCGTACGCTGGGTTGCAGGAAGATACAACACGAACCAAGCCAAGCGTCGAATTGGCGTTACAGCTTCTTGCCGTATTTAAACCCGGTCACATTTTCGCTCAATCGATATTCGGCCCGAGCAACAACCTTATGAAATATCGGTTATTACGATTTATCAAACCGGGTAGTTCCGACTATTTACTTGCCCGTAACCTCCACGTCGATACGCAAATTATTAATTTTCTGATCGGAATCGAGCAACTCGACAGCCGGCTGGAATCCGTAGCACAATTTGCCGACCGAATCCCCGATGCAGATAACGCATGGCTCGATAACGGACTGAAAAGCCGTATTCTAAAGCTAATCCAATCGCAACTCACTCCTGCTGGATATATGTATCAAAAGCTTTTATTCGTCATTTTCGGCGAAGCCGGATCCGGGAAACAACGAACAGCCCAAGCTGTTTGTCACGAGTTAGGTATTTCGCTCATCTTCGGCGACATTGCCAAAATGCTTCATCACCCTTCGAAATTCGCCGACAGCTTATTTCTCCTTTGCCGAGAAGCTCTTCTACATCCTGCCGCTTTATGCCTCCTCAACACGGATTCATTGTTCGCGCATCCGAATCAATATCCCCATGAAATCGCAATTTTTATGGATTCGGTTGAACGTTTTCCCAATTTGACTTTTTTAGTTGGGACAAGGTCTTGGTCTTCGTTAATATCAAGCGGAAACAGACTGTTTTTTGAGATTGAATTCACAACGCCCGATTCCGCGGATCGAAAAAAATTATGGAAAAGCTTATCCGAACACGTTCGATTCGAAGAACAAATTGACTTCGATTCCTTAGCCGAAAAATTTCGCTTTACTCCCGGACGTATTCAGAATGCGCTTGTCGCCGCTCGCAACTTGGCGTTATGGCGAAATCCGGAACACGGACGAATCGACATGAAAGACTTACAAGCATCCTGTTGTATGCTGACGACTCAAAAACTCGAGCATCGACTTGCCGATAAAATGAACCCGACAGGAACGCTGCAAGATCTGATTCTGCCACCGGAACAAGCGGACCGGCTTCAAGAGTTGATCGATCAAGTCAAGTTCCGTCGCATCGTACATGGCGAGTGGGGGTTTCAACGGAAATTGACTCGGGGCAGCGGTCTGAATATTTTGCTGCACGGTCCGCCGGGTACAGGAAAAACGATGGCCGCCGAAATCCTCGCGAACGAGTTGGGATTGGATATATACCGTATCGATCTCTCTCAAGTCGTCAGTAAGTATATCGGGGAAACCGAAAAAAACCTCAAACGAATATTTCAAGAGGCGGAGGAGAGCTACGCTATTCTGTTCTTCGACGAAGCGGACGCGTTGTTCGGCAAACGAACCGAAGTGAGAGACGCACTGGACCGCCATGCCAATACGGAAATTGCTTTTTTACTGCAAAAGATGGAGGAATACGACGGGATCACGATTTTGGCGACGAATCTGCTCGGCAATCTGGATGCCGCTTTTATTCGCCGTATGCAGTTCAGCATTGAGCTGCCGCTTCCGGACGAGATCCGACGCTTCGAAATATGGAAAGCGATGTTTCCGAAGGAAGCACCTCGCAGCGATGACATCGATTACGCGTTTCTTGCGAAAAGCTTCAAAATATCGGGTGGTCATATTAAAAACGTCGTGCTCTCGGCTGCTTTTTTGGCCGCCAGTGATTCGACGCCGATCGGAATGACGCACATCGTTCGCGCCGTCAAGCGCGAGCTGGACAAGATCGGAAAATTATCGTCAAAAGAGGACTTCGGTCCCTACTACGGTTTGCTGGGAGGGAACAGAGCTTGAGCGGAAATGCCATAGCCGACGTGGGGGCAACGTTAATCAAGCTATTGCGGGATAACTTGACGGATTTGACCTCGAGCTCCATTGCGCTGCATTCCCCGGCAGATTTAACCGAATCGTCGACGACAAGACTTACTTTGTTTCTGTACAACGTGATGGAAAATCCGTATATGCGGCTTCAAGACATGCCTCTTCCGCAACAAGGGCCGATTCCGACGCCGCCGCTTGTCCTTGACTTGCACTATATGCTTACCGCTTACTCGCAGCTGCCTGATCTAACAGACCGAACCCTCGAGGAGCATCAGATCCTCGGAAGGGCAATGAGGGTATTCCATGATCACGCTTCTCTTGGAGGCGCGGAGCTGCAAGGCGGACTGGCCGGCAACGAACAACATTTACGGATAACGCTCAATCCCATGACCATCACCGAGCTTTCCGATATTTGGTCGACTTTCAAAAACCTGAATTTGAGACCGTCCGTAAGTTATGTCGTTTCGCCGCTATCCATTCTATCGGATCGAATGAACAATGCGACGAGAGTGAAAGAGAGGATCATAAAATTCGGCAACACCTGACAATTGATATTCTAACCATGTGAATAAGAAAAAGGAGGAATGAGATTATGCCTGAATATTTGTCGCCCGGCGTTTACGTGGAAGAGATCGAACTCGGAAGCAAGCCTATCGAAGGTGTTTCTACCAGCACTGCCGGTTTTTTGGGCCTGACGGAGCGTGGACCTACAACCCCGAAGCTCATTACGAGCTGGCTTGGTTACCAGAGGGTATTCGGCGGTATTGTCTCGGAGAACCAATACTTGCCTTTTTCGGTGCAAGGCTTTTTTGATAACGGCGGCAAGCGTTGCTATATCGGCAGGATTGTGAAGGCAGACGCCGCCAAAGCGAAATTGGTGCTGAAGGAAGAAGCAACGAACAATTCGGCGTTAACGGTATCTGCCGTCGGCGAAGGCACGTGGGGGAACCGGATAGCGGTACAAGTAGAGGCCGCTTCATTGCAAGGGGTTAAGATCAGCGTCTTCTACTGGAAGAATGATGCTCCCAGTTCAGTGTTCAACCCCTTAAAGGATTCGAAGACAACTCCGCGTCCTTCGGTGACCGAAGTGTTCGATAACGTCTCGGTAGACTCTGCCTCCCCGGACTTCTATGGGGTTAAAGTAAATGGCATCTCCAATTTGATCTTCATTTCCAAAGAAAACGCCGATTCCGGAGCAAAACCGAGTACGGGCTCCAGTATTGCTTATTTAAAAGACGGTACCGATTTTTTCTTCATCGAAGGTAAAGCGGCTAGCGGGACTGGAAATTCGATTAAGCTGGACGCAAACGCATCGACGACCAAGGACGCCTATAAGGGCATGTCCATCGTAATACTCGATGGTACCGGAAAAGGACAAGTCCGCAAAATTACGGCATACTCGGAAACGAATAAAACCGCAACGGTAGACGAAAATTGGGCGACGGCTCCGGCGGCCGATTCAGATTACCGGATCACAAATGAGACATTTACGATGGCCGACTATACGAGGGATGATACGGAAAAACCGAACCGGAAAGGATTGGCCGGTTTCTCCGAAATCGAGGAAATTTCGATCGTCTACTCGCCGAACTCACAAATCGTTGCGGGTTTGACCCAAAAGCTTATCGATCATTGCAAGGCAAAGAAGCGGTTCGCCATCATCGATGAAAAACAAGGCGCGGTCAACATCGATTCCATTAAGCCTCGAGATACGTTCGATACGCAGTACGCAGCTTACTATTATCCATGGATCAAGGTCGTACACCCAACCGCCGGGACTAAAATTACGGTTCCGCCTGGCGGACACGTGGCAGGCATTTATGCCCGTTCGGATATCGAACGGGGCGTCCACAAGGCTCCCGCCAACGAAATCGTTAACGGCTCGGTAGAGTTGGAGTTTCAGATCACGCAGTCGGAGCAAGACATTCTGAACCCGCGAGGCGTGAACGTCATTCGCTCCTTCCCAGGGCGGGGAATTCGCGTGTGGGGTGCCCGTACGTTATCCAGCGATTCGTCTTGGAAATACATTAATGTCCGCAGGCTGTTTAATTTCTTGGAGCAATCGATCGATCAAAGCACGCAGTGGGTCGTCTTCGAGCCGAATGACGAGAGACTGTGGGCTCGGGTAAGGCGCAGCGTTAACGAGTTTCTTACTCGCGTATGGCGGGACGGCGCGTTGATGGGAACGAGACAGGAGCAGGCATTCTTCGTCAAGGCGGATCGTACGACGATGACCGACGACGACATCAACAATGGCCGACTCATCGTATTGATCGGCGTAGCACCGGTAAAACCGGCCGAATTCGTCATCTTCCGCATCGCCCAAGTAGCTTCCGGCTTCGACATGAACCAGGTATGAAATTAAGACTCAACTCGAATCAAATCAATTGAAAAAGGAGGGGATCGGCGATGGCGACAGGTCAGCGTAAAGATCCGTTTAGAAACTTTCGATTCCGCGTCGAAATTGACGGCATTCAGCAGGCAGGGTTCAGTGATGCAACCGGATTCGACTCAACGGTCGACGTGATCGAATATCGTGAAGGAAGCGATCCGACCCACATGCGCAAGCTGTCCGGCTTGACGAAATACGGCAACATCACATTGAAATGGGGCCAAACCGACTCCATGGATCTCTATACGTGGCATAAAGAAGCCGTAAGCGGAAACGTTCAGCGCAAGAACATGTCCGTTATCGTCGTAGACGAAGCCGGCAACGACAAAGCCCGCTTTGATTTCGTCAGCGCTTGGCCGACCAAATACGCCGCACCCGAATTGAACGCCAAAGGCAACGAAATCGCGATCGAATCGCTTGAAATCGTGCACGAAGGTATGACGCGCGTCAGTTAATAACCTGCTTAAGGCAGAGGGAGGCATCCAATGGTTTTCGTTACCGAATTCGAATTTACACTTCCCAAAGGATACGTCGATAAGAACGGGAATCTTCACCGCGACGGCGTGATGCGCCTTTCCACGGCGGCCGATGAAATATTGCCGCTTAAGGATCCTCGGGTACTGCAAAACCCGGCTTATTTGACCGTCATTTTGTTGTCGCGTATCGTCACGAAGCTGGGAGATTTGCAAGTGATCAACCCTGGCGTCATCGAAGGACTGTTCTCGCTCGATCTTGCTTATCTTCAGCAGCTGTACCGGCAGATCAACGAGAGCGGTTCGCCGAGAGTCGAAGCGGAATGTCCGCGGTGCGACCACAAATTCGCCGTCGAGGTATCGGCCGCGGGGGAAGCATAAGTGGCTACCCTCTGGATAAGCTTTACGAGGAGATAGCCTTTATTTCCTATTATTTTCATTGGTCTCATTCGGAAATCATGCAACTGGAACATCGCGAAAGAGTTCGGTGGTGCGAGGAAATTTCTCGGATTAACCGAAAATTGAATCAGGAGCCGGATAATGCGTTGAAGCTCTAGGAGGAAACGGAATGGCAACGGCAGAACGAAAAGATCCGCTAGCGGGCTTTCGGTTTCGCATCGAGTTGGATGGATTGGTCGTCGGAGGGTTCACCGAAGTATCCGGCCTCCAGGCGGAGACGGAAACGGAAGATTATCGCGAAGGCGGTGTGAACGATTATGTTCACAAGCTCCCGAAGTTGACCAAGTATCCCAACATCTCCTTGAAACGAGGGCTCACGAACTCCGACGAGCTATGGAACTGGTTTCGCGACTCGAAGAACGGGAAGATCAAACGAAGAAACGGATCCTTAATCGTACTCGATGCTTCCGGCAACGAAAGCTGGAGATGGAACTTCAGTCAGGCGTATCCCGTCAAATGGGCCGGCCCGGAGCTCAGGTCGGATAGCGGAAGCGTCGCTTTCGAGACGATTGAGCTCGTACACAACGGATTCAGCAAGGATGGATGACCTTGACGCCAATCGAATTCGCCGAACGGATATTGCGAAAACATGCACCCGGGCAGAGAAGAAAGGCTACACCATTGAATCTCGTATTTTTAAAACCGTCGCTTCTCCATTGGATTTCAGTATGGCGCGGGCAGGTAGGCGGAAGACCGGCGATTCCGCCAAGGGCTTGGAAAATAGGCCTGCAGCTTCTTGTCCAATATGCCCATCATCGGTCGGAGCATAAGTCCGCGCTTCATTTCACGAATCATCGCGAACTTAGCTCTTATCGGGCATCCGTCACGCAGCCCTTATTGACGTTCAACAGCACCGTAGGTCGCAGAATCGAACTTGGACCGGTTGCGGGAAGCCAGAACAGAGTCTTGTTTAACGTACATTACGATCGCTCGATGAACGCATTAACTTCGTTTCTCCAACTAGGCAACTCTTCCTTTCATCAAGGTATCGTCCAGCAGATTCACTTGAGCCTACATAGAAAATCGCATTCGAATATTCATTCCGAGTCTGACACGCAAACGAATTTACATGATTCACGAATCGACAACAGCACGTCGCAAGCGATTCAGCAAAACTTCCGATCGACAACGCAATCCACTCCTTCGTACACCTACTCGAAATTGGTGTCGCTGGAATTGGTGAAAACGCGATCTGAAAACGCGGATAGACCGCCGGCTTCCCTTGAAGAAAGCAGAAGAGCGGGCGAACTGTTCAATTCGCCGCAACCAACGCCGCAGCTGCCTTCCGCGGCCCCGTCGATCGATATCAAAAGGTTAACGGATGAAGTCTATCAAGCGATCGAGAGAAAGCTGAAGATCGAAAAACAAAGAAAAGGCTTATAAGCCAGGTTTCCGGAGGTCCCTATGGCGTTGGAAAAAGCGCTCATTCAACCGCTGGACGAGAAGGGCTCACCTATGGGGGAGCCGGTCAAGGTGCTGTTCAACCCGACGGAATATAGCATCGAGAAGGGAAACCAGTACCAATCCGTCTCCATTCCCGGCAAGTCCGTGCCCGCTGTGCAATTCACAAATGGGAATGGGCAGACGCTGTCTATGGATCTGTTCTTCGATTCCTACGAACAAGGCGAGGATGTCCGGATGTTTACGGGAAAAGTCGTCGCTCTTCTCGATATCGACGGCCAATCGCATGCTCCGCCGGTGTGCAAGTTCATCTGGGGCAAGCTCGAATTCAAAGGCGTGATCGAGAAATTATCACAGAAGTTTACCATGTTTCTGAACACAGGCATTCCGGTCCGCGCCACGTTGAGCGTCTCGTTTAAAGAGTACAAAACGATCATGGAACAGATGGCGGAAACCGTCCCGTCCAATCAGACCAAACAAGTCACGGTCAAATCGGGCACAACCCTATCTGCGATTGCGGAGCAACAATATGGTGATGCGGGCAAATGGCGCGATATCGCCCAAGCGAACCGTATTGCCAATCCGCGCCTATTGCAGCCAGGCCAGCAAATCACCGTACCTCCTTTGGAGTGATCGCATGGATTTCGTTCAATTGGATAACAAATACGGCCATTTTTACGCTCCTGCCTTCGAGATCGAAATCGCGGGACGAAACATGACGAAGGAAGGCATGCTCATTTCCGGCTTGAGTGTCGACCTGTCATTGGAGGAAGCGGATCATTTCTCGTTCACGATCGACCTGGCGTTCGATGAAATCGCGGGCGATTTGAATTGGATCGACACTTTCCTTCCCGCAACCAAACGGATCACCATCAGGATGGGGTATGCAAACAAGCTGGAGCTCATGCTCGTCGGTATGGTCACCTCCGTAACGGCGAAATTTCCGTCGAGCGGCAATCCTCAATTGGAAATAAGCGGGCTCGACCTATCGCATTTGCTGATGCAAAGAAAGGAACCGAAGTCATGGAACGACATGAAGCACAGCGATCTGGTCACATTGATTGCAGCGGAATACGGCTTGAAGAGCGTTGTGGAGGACACGAAAGTAACCTATCCTAAAATATCGAAGGATACCGGGAAAAGCGATTATCAATTGATCCAATCGTTAGCGCAAAAAAACTACTTCGAATTTTTTGTGTTCGGCGATACGCTCTATTTTCGCAAGCCGGCTTTGGAAAGCGATCCGGTTGTGACGCTGGCTTGGAAGCAAAACCTGCTAAGCTTTCAACCCGAGCTCAACTTTGCCGGGCAAGTTCAAGAGGTGGAAGTGCGGGGATGGGATCCGAAAGCGAAAAAGGAAATTATCGGAACCGCCCGGGTCGGCGACGAAGCGGGTAAACAGTCCGCAAGGAAAAGCGGAGGCGAGCTCGTAGCAAATTCCGCTTCCGATAAAATAAGTGAAAATGCCCGTTATCCCGTATTCTCGCAGCAAGAAGCGGACCAACTCGCGAAATCGATTCTGAACAAGCATGCCGAAGGGCTGATCAAGGGAAGCGGGGAATCGATCGGCATTCCGGAAATCCGGCCGGGCAAGCGCATTCAGCTCGAGAGGCTGGGCAAACGATTCAGCAAAGCTTATTATATCGAAAAAAGTACGCATACGATCGGCGGTTCCGGCTATACGACAACTTTCCATATCAAGGAGAATGCGCTATGAGCTTGTTCGAATTGCTGCAAAACGATAATCAAACCGGCGAGCAGGTGCAGGGCGTCGTGAACGCGATCGTGACCAACAATCAAGATCCGGAGAACATGGGCCGCGTGAAGCTGAAATTTCCGTGGCGTAATGGCGTCGACGAAAGCCATTGGGCCAGAATCGTGACTTTAATGGCGGGCAAAGACCGCGGCTGCTTCTTCGTGCCGGAAGTCGGGGATGAAGTGCTTGTCGCCTTCGAGATGGGCAATATCGACCACCCTTATGTGATCGGCTCGCTTTGGAACGGCCAAGACGGTCCGCCGGAGAAGAACGGAGACGGGAAAAATAACATTCGCAAAATTAAATCCCGAAGCGGGCATGAGATCATCTTTGACGACGAGGACGGCAAAGAGAAAGTGACGCTGCAAACGAAAGCCGGTCATCGCATCGTACTGGACGATGCGTCGATGTCCGAAAAAATCGTGATTATCGATAAATCGGGCTCGAACTCTGTCGTCATCGATTCCGTTGCAAATGAGATCGTGATGGAAAGCGCCATGCGCCTCGTGCTGAAATCGCAAACGATCGAGATCGACGCCGGAACTCAATTAACGATCAAAGCTGGTGCGGCGCTCACGATTCAAGGAGCGATTGTGAACATTAATTAATGCCATGAAAAATTAATGACATGAAATAGATTGACCGAGGGGTGAAGGATATGCCGCCAGCCGCAAGATTAGGGGACATGACCGGTCACGGTACGCCGCTCGGTCCGGGTCCCGGAAGCGCGAACGTGTTCATCGGAGGGATGCCGGCATGGCGAGCGTTATCGGATACGCACGTTTGTCCTTTGGCCACGCCCAATCCGCATGCCGGAGGCATGGTAGTCGTAGGAAGCGCGACGGTATTTATCAACTCGCTGCCGGCTGCGCGAATAGGGGATCTGATCGTAGAGAGCGGACCGCCGAACGTCATTTTGTCCGGGGCACCGAACGTCATGATTGGGTAAGGAGGATCCGGAATGGTTAACGAATATTTAGGTGTCGGCTGGCGTTTCCCCGTTAAAGTCGACGGATTGTCCGGAAAGCTCGCGATGTCTCGCGGTGAACGGGATATTGAGGAAGCGATCCGAATCATATTGTTCACGGCCAAAGGAGAGCGGGTCATGCGACCCGATTTCGGCTGCGGCATTCATGATTATGTGTTCGCTTCCCTAAATACGGCAACGATCGGATTGATGGAGTCCAGCGTGCGCGATGCGCTCGTCCGGTGGGAACCCCGCATTCAAGTACAAAGCGTCACCATTTCGCAAGATCCGGCTTTGATTGATCTAGGGAAGCTGATGATCGATATCAACTACAGCGTTCGTACGACGAATCAGCCCTTTAATCTCGTTTTTCCGTTTTATGTAAGAGAAGGTTGACCGACTTTCGTCCCGGTGGTGAAACGATGAAGGCTCCGTTAATTGACAATAGAGACATCGACGCGTTGCTGAAGGAAATGCGGGAACTGGCTCCATTTTTCACGCCCGAATGGAAGCCGGCTGCGGATAACGATGCCGGAACGGCCGTCATGAATCTGTTTGCCCGAATGTACATGGGCATCGTTCAGCGTCTGAACCGGGTGCCGGATAAAAACTTCATCGCGTTCCTTAACATGCTCGGCATGAAGCTGCTTCCGGCCAGCCCGGCAAGAGGCCCGGTCACATTCCAATTAAGCTCGGGCGCTCGCGAGTCCGTGCTTATCCCCGCGAAAACACAAGTCGCCGCGCAACCGGCAGACGGAGGCAAACCGATCGTTTTCGAGACGGAACGGAACATCGTGGCGACCCCATCCAAATTGCTCGAGGCCATTTGCTACAATCCGGCCCTAAATAGGATTACACAAGCGCCTGCGGCGTTCTTGGAAGCGAAATCCGCCGAGCCTTACGAATTGTTCGCTGAACCCGATCTCCAGTCTCACATGATCTACCTGGGGCATAGCGATTTATTCAACGTCAAATCGGAACTTAGTTTTACGCTTCAATTTGACAGGGTCTCAGTAACCGATCGACAACTTGCCGCTTTAGCCGAGATGAACTGGCAATATGCATCCGACGAGGGCTGGATCGACTTCGGTACGAATCCGATAGAACTGGGCATCGAATTCGTTAAAAAACAACCGGCTAACTTCGCTGAGATCGAAGTGAACGGCATTAAAAGCCGCTGGATTCGGGGATGTGTCGATCCGAAACGGGTCAAGGAAGCGGAAAGCATCCGATTCCACTCTCTCAATCTGTCCGTGGTCAATAAGGCAATCGCTCCGGATATGGCTTTTTACAACAATATCCCATTGGACGTTGAGGACATCAATAAAAGCAAAATTTATCCTTTCGGGCTAACCCCCCGGTTATATGATACGTTTTATGTCGCATGCAATGAAGCGTTGTCCAAAAAAGGGGCGAAAATAACGATCGATTTTTCGTTAACCCATGAACGAAGCTCTAATCATGATACGACCGGTGGCATTACCGCGATGCTTTCTTGGGAGTATTGGAACGGCCGTGGCTGGGTGAGATTAAAAGGCATCGATGAACATTTTAAACTCAGCGACGCCAGGGTCGGTACAGCAAGCCGTCCGATCAGTTTTACCAATCCGGACGACATGGCGGAGACCGTCGTTCAAGGACAATCGAACTATTGGATCCGTTGCAGAATCGCAAGCGGCGATTATGGCAAAGAGGTATTAGAAAAGAAGTCAGGGACGGAAAACGTCTATGTACTTGCTCCTCACTTCATCGTTCCGAAAATTTCCAGGCTGATCTTTCACTATGAGCTGAATACGGTAAGCTCTCGTTCAAAACTGCAGCACATCTTGACTTTAAACAATTTGGACTACTTGGACCGCACACCCGAATTGGCAAACGGGAGAACGGTTCAGCCCTTTTATCGACTCGGCGACGTGCATCAAGCGTTGTATCTCGGCTTCGATAAGCCGCCGCTAAACGGTCCGATCAGCGTCTATTTTCGTGTTCAAGACCAAGAGTATAGTGAAACGAATTTTCCTAGATTGGAATGGGAGTATTACCGCGAAGGCGAGGGGCGCAAAGGCTGGGTGCGGATGGACGTTCGAGACGAGACGCGCCACCTGACACAAAGCGGGTGCGTAGAATTCGTCGGATTGCCGGACTTTGCCGTACCGGATTTGTTCGGAAAGCAGCTGTATTGGATTCGCGCGGTAGATATCGAAGATCGGTTTCGGCCATTTAGGACGCATCCTATATCATCGCGATCGCCTATTCGCGGAATAAACCGCACCGCACAGGCTAAGTCGGAAGACGGCGATTGTACATGCGGTCCTGGGCCGTGCTCTGATTTTATATTGTTCGATCCGCGATTCTCCTTGTCGATTGATGAGGGGACTGCACCGTCGCCGAAGATAAACGGAATCTACTTAAATGCTGTCATGGCGTCCCATACGGAGAGCGTGTTGAATGAAACCATCGGATCAAGCACGGGAACCGCTTCGCAAACCTTTTCCTTCGTCAAGTACCCGGTCCTATCGGAGGGAATTTATATCGATGAGCTGTCAGCTCTCTCGGAAGACGAACGAACCGCTCTAAGAGAAGATCGAACCGTTCAAGTCCGGGAAACGAAAAACGAGGCGGGCCATACGACGGCATTCTGGGTGAAATGGATTGCGGTCGAGAACATCCAAGATTCGGATCGGCATGGACGCCATTACGAAATCGATCGCACGTTCGGCAAAGTTCAGTTCGGCGACGGCGTTCACGGCAAAATCCCGCCGATCGGATCGGATAACATCATCGCCGACTATACAGCGGGCGGAGGTACGGCCGGCAACATCGCGGCGAACGAAATCAAAATCATGAGGACGTCAATCGCCTTTGTTGATCGCGCAAGTAATCCGTACGCGTTCGGCGGCGGCTACGATACCGAATTGCTGGAACATGCGTTGGAACGTGGTCCGCTCTCGTTCAGAACCCGTAACTTTGCGGTCACGGCGGCAGATTACGAACAACTGACGCTGCAAGCTGCTCAAGGCATTGCCAAGGTCAAGTGCTTGCCTAATTTTAACGACCAAGGCGAGCATGAAACCGGGTGGGTGACTGTCATTATCGTCCCACAGGGCAGCGAAACCAAACCAAGCCCTACGCCGCAGCTTCGCCGGCAAGTAGAGGCGTATTTGCGCGAACGTGCGCCGAACGTGATCTCTTATCCGCGTCGTATAAAAGCAATCGGTCCGCTTTACGCGGAAGTATCCATTTCGGCCCGGATCATCGCAAGCTCGTTCGATACAGTGCCGATCGCAGAGCAAGAGGCGAATCGCAAGCTGAGACAATTTCTGCATCCGCTGTCAGGCGGCAAAGAAGGACGCGGGTGGGAGTTCGGCATGCTGCCTTGCTTAAGCGATTTTTACGCGCTCTTCGAAGCGGATCGAAACGTAGATCACGTCGAGGCGCTTAGCATGACGATTCGCGACGCGGCGAGCGGAACTTCCATTCAAGTGACACCAAACAAAGCGATTGACATCCGAACTTTGCCTTATCTCTTGATATACAGCGGTGAACACAAGTTGGTCGTAACGGGCTTGCCTGTAAGCAAATAGCTGGGAAGGGGGCGATATCATGTTGCCTTTGCCGAATTTGGACGATAAGACGTACAAACAAATCGTGGAAGAGGCGATAAAAGGGATCCCGCGCTACGCTCCCGATTGGACGGATCACAACGTTCACGATCCCGGCATCACTTTCATCGAGCTTTTCTCGTGGCTCACTGAGCTGCAGCACTATTATTTAGATCAAATCCGTGACGAGAACGAACTGAAGTTTCTGAAGCTGCTCGGACAGAACCCTCGTGCTGCCGAACCTGCAACGACGGATGTGACGTTTACTTTCGAATCGGAGGATGGCCCGAACAGGCTTATTCCACGGTCGACTCAACTTTCTACGATAGATGGCGATATCGTCTTCGAAACGGAAGAACCGTTGCTCGTTTCTCCCGTAAAGCTATGCAAAATCATCGGTTTCCAATCTTCGGGTGCCGTCGATCATACCGATGCGAACAGCCGCGTCGGATTGTATTTTTCTGCTTTCGGCCGTCATGCGAAAGTGGGCAGCAAGCTGTATCTCGGCTTCGACAAACCATTTCCGGCAGATGAATTCATCCCGATCACCTTTCATCTCTTTGAGGATTATCCGGTTGCGAGAGGCGTCTACTCGATCAGAGATCAACTCGCAATTACACCGTCGGCAACGCTTGAATGGGAGTATTACGCATCTGCCGATAGCGGTAAATGGATGCCGCTTGCGATCGAATCCGACGAAACGATGATGTTATCGTTCAGCGGGAGATTGATATTCCGTGCGCCGGGAGATGCGCTCAACCATACCGTTGGCATATCGGGTGACGATTTGTATTGGATTCGGGCGACGATTCGAGAAGCGGGCTACGAACAGCCGCCAAAAATCAACCGCATCCTTCTGAATACGGTACCCGCCGTCCAAAGCCAAACCGTCCACGATGAATACGTGGGGAGCTCGAACGGATTACCAGGTCAATATTTTAACTTATCTCATTTTCCCGTATTGCCGCAATCGTTGAAGCTGCAAGTCGAAGAAGGGGCAAGCGCCGATCCGAATTGGACCGAATGGAAACAGGTCGATTCATTGGATGCTTCGAAACCGACGGACAAGCATTATGTGCTGCAGTCGGCGACGGGCCGGCTTCAATTCGGCGACGGCGTGAACGGCGCTATCCCGAAACCCGCTAAAGATCCGAGCATCGGCAATATGAAAGCCTCCGTTTACCGATTCACCTCGGGTGCGAGAGGGAATGTCGGCATTCATGCGATTACGCAGTGGGTCGATCCAGCTCCGGAGTTTCTAGGCCTCAAAGTCGATAATTGGAACCCGGCTGCCGGAGGGACAAATAACGAAACGTTGGGCATTGCCAAAATCCGTACGCGAAAACAGCTTCGAAATTCCCATAGCGCCGCCACGTCGGAAGACTATGAATCGCTGGCTTTGTCCACGCCGGGCCTTCGCGTCGCGCGCGCCAAAGCGATTCCGAATGCGGATCAACACGGTAAACCCGCTCCGGGAGTCGTGATGGTCGTCGTCGTGCCTTACAGCGAATACTCGAATCCGATGCCGAGCGACGGCTTCCTTGACACCGTATGCCGGCATCTTTGTCCGCATCGTCTTCTGACGACTCAACTGCGCATCGTTCCCCCGGTATACGTGAAAGCGTCGGTTGATGCGCTCATCCGCGTCCGACCGGGTTATGATACGGCAGCAACGAGGCAAAAGGTCGTTTCCTCGCTGCTGCGTTATATGCATCCGTTGACAGGAGGCGAAGGCGGATCGGGCTGGACTTTCGGCCGGGCCATTTATGTGTCCGAAATCTACGATACGATTGAACGGAACGATGGAGTCGAGTGCGTGCAGAACGTTATGATTGCGGCTTCGGGAAAAGGAATCCGGCAAGACACGGAAGGGAATGTTTACATCCCTCCGCACAGTCTCGTCTATTCCGATTCGCATCAGATCGATACGGTTTCCGCTGAAGCGGACTGCGGACCATACGGAGGTTGTCATGGCCACGAACGAACAAAATGAATTTTTATTTCTAACGATCAATCATCGCGAGGCGTGGGAAGAGGGGCGTCTCGACAATGTCGAGACGCAAGGCGAGGAAGGCATCTCGATTTGTAATGTTAAACGGTACGTTCCCGATTACACGATCGGGGTGAAGGATTTTACACGCGGCTTCACTTTATCGGATGTGACAGTCGGCCCTTGCCAAACGGTATACGTGTTGGATAGGAAAGCGCGAAAAGTGTATCGATACGATCCGATCGAATCCCGCTGCGAGGAACTCCTCTGCCTTCAAGCCTACTGCGCCGATCCAATTGCTATCGTTTATGAGGAAGGCGGAATCACCGTCACGGCTGCGCAAGGAAAAAACCGTTTGCTCCATTTTGCCGAACCGAATGGACAGCTTATTTGGTGTACCGATGAAGATGAGGATGCCGGTGGCCACCCTGTCGGTGCAGGCCAGCCTTGGCATTCGGAACAAATGACCGTCGATTCCCCGGTTGTCCAAGAAGCGCTAACCGCCTATCCGGGCAACGCAGACAAGCTGCTGATCGACGAATGCAATCGGCTGTATATCCTCGATCGGGAATCAGGGATAATCACGGTGCTCAGGCTGGACAGCGTTCTCTTCAAAAAGCCGGGAAGCCCGCTCGCGACAGGCACTTATTATTCGAAGGCGTTCGATAAGACGGAATCGAGAGATCCTTGGCACAAACTGGTTATTGATGCATGGATCCCCGATAACGCCCAAATCGAAGTCTCGTATTTGACGGCCGACGAATATTTAACGGATGTGGAGGGGATGAACGGCTGGTCGCAGCCGATGCTAGGCCCGAAGCAAATGCTCATCCTTAACTGCAAGGAAAGATATCTTTGGGTCCGAATCGATTTGATCGGCAACGAAACGCAATCTCCTATCGTCCGAAGCATTCAAGCCGTCTTTCCGCGAACATCCTATTTGCGGTACTTGCCTGCCGTGTATCAAGATGACGAAGAAAGCCGAGATTTTCTCGAACGGTATTTAGCGCTATTCGAAGCGTTTCTATCCGCCTCGGAACGACGGATCGATACGATCGCCCGATGGTTTGTTGCGGACAGCGTGAGCGGGGATTACTTGCGATGGCTCGCTTCCTGGCTCGCCATTGCGTACGACGAGAACTGGCCGGAAGACAAGCTTCGCAATTTGATACATGAGATCCCTCAGCTTTATGGCGAGCGTGGCACGCGCGGCGGGATGGAAGAGATGATCCGGCTTTATACCGGCGATCGACCCTATATTGTCGAACAATTTCAACTGCAATACGCCAAAGACGCAGCGGTCGTTCAGGTGCTGGAACGCTTATTCGGCAAAGCCCCCTATAGCTTCTGCGTTCTGCTGAAACCCGGTCAAGTCCGCTCGGAGTCCGAATACTCCACAGTGAAACGCATCGTCGACACCGAGAAACCGGCGCATACATGCGGAGGAGTCACCCTTTTGCAGCCATGGATTTACCTCGATATGCATACATACGTCGGGATCAATACGGTGCTCACAGAACCCGACTCCCGAATCGGTTCAAGCGTTGTTCAGCGCGACACTGTGCTTATGAGCGATTCGCCGTTCGGTCAAGTCGGAAGCTCTACGTTAAAAAGCGCCTTTACGCAGCTTGCCTAATACGGAAAAGGAGGAACGGACTCATGGCCAATCGTCAACTGCACACGTTCGAAAGAAACCGGTACTATACCGGCAAGCTCATGACGGTTCGCGATTTTCAGACCGAGCAAAGTTATCTGAACGAGAAAAGGCACTTATTGAACCGTCTCGTTCATGGACATGGCATCGTATATGGGCTTCAAGTGGAGCCGTTTCAAGAAAGCGCGGACAAAAGCGGCATTTTGGTTCGCGCGGGAGTCGCAATCGACGGATGCGGAAGGGAGATCGTCGTAAGCCGGGATTACAACGAGCTTGCAGACATCCGCGAGATGGACGGTTACCCGGCGGAGGCGGACGGAGAGAAGACGGTATACGTCATGCTCAGCTATGACGAATGCTCCCGAGAGCGAATCCATGTACAAGCGAAATCGACCGGCTGCTGCGATGCTTGCGAAGCGAACAAGATTGTGGAAGGCTTTAAAGTCAAGCTGACGACAACCGCCCCCGAGCCGGAAGCCGAGCTTTGCTCGCTGCTGCGAGATACGACAACCGTTTATCAAGACGCGAATATCTACATCGAGAGAACGGTTCCGCAAGCGGTAAAGCCGGGAGATGTTTTCGAAATCGTTCTTACGGTGACAGTAAAACAACCAACCATCGATAACATATCCATCGAGGTAACAGAACAGCTTAGCCCTCAGTTTGCGATGATCCATTCGGATCCATTGGTATTTCAATTGGGCAGCGTTGCCCCAAATTCGCGGACCGAAAAGAGATATACCGTAAGAGCAGGAAACGAAGAGGGCGTAGGTTCCATCAGCTGTCTTATCAATCATCAGGTTCCAAACGACCATGTCAAAAGCTCCGTTCAAATCCTATCTTCCCAAGCCTACTACCAGTTGCTTATCGAGAGCTATTTGTCCCAATCGACGGTAAACAGATCGCTGGATCAAGAGCAAACCGGGGTCATCCTCGCCACCCTGCAAATTGACGCTCAAGGCAGGATCACCCAAATCGACAGCAGCTCCCGTTCGTACGTACACAGCAATCCTTATCTGGGCAAGCTTCTCACTTGCGATGAAGAAGGCTTCGGAAAACTGCCCCTGCATGCTTTGACCCACCAATCAGAGGGCGATGATCAGATCAACGTGAACGGACTCCGCGGCATGCTGGCGGATCCTCAGAAAATCAGCGTCCATTATGATAATGAGACGGAAAAAGCGGAAGTGACTGGAATCGTTTTTGGTGAGGGGCTCACGGTTCAACCGGAGGGCGAAGGTATGATACAGGTCAGGGCATCGAGTGCGATTCCGTTCCAGGTGTTTTCGGGAACTGTCCTTTTCAAAAATAGCTCAAGGGGTACCACCTTTTTATCAGATTGGATCGCGCTCGGCCTGACGGAAGAACCGCTCATATACTATGGTTTTGAAACAGGCAACGAGTTGACCTTTGGCGACCAAAACGAATTCGCGGTTACCGCAACATACAACAAAGGGGAGAAAATGCTAAGGTTTCGAGTCGTCGATCAATCAAATCCGGTTCCTGTATCCTTTACGCTTCGATGGTGGGCTATCCCTAAGACGAAGGACCTGGGTGGAGTAAAGAGCACAATCATTCGCGGTTAATCCAAACCGTAAACGAACGGGGGCCATTCCTATGTCCGTCAATTTACCGCATGCGTTTGAGCGCAATAACTATTTTTATGGAAAACTGCTGACGACCCGCGATTTTCAAGACGAACAAGCTTATTTTAATGAGAAGAGATTTTTGCTGAACCGTTTGATTCATGGCCATGGAATCGTATGGGGCTTGAAAGTCGATGCCATCGATAACCGCGTGATCCGCGTTGAGTCCGGTGTTGCATTAGATGAAGCGGGCAGGGAAGTCGTCGTAGGCAAAACAGTTCAGCCCGATCTTCGAAATCTGAATGTTTTTCCTGCTGAAGCCGCGGGCTCTCAAGTGCTCTATTTAACGCTGGAATCCGAAGATTGCCCTAAGGAACCGATGCCAGTTATCAGCAATGCATCATGCTATCACGAGCAATGCGAATCGAACCGGATTGCTGAAGGGTACAAGCTCGCCCTAACGAACATAGCTCCGCAAACAGCAGGTGAGGTCGGATTTTCCCGGCATGAAACAACGCTTCTGTTGCATACGAATAAATTGGACCTCGTACGCATTGTACCGAAATGGATTCAGGCGAACGACGCGTTCGAAGTTATCGTTCAGCTGACGGTTACCGAAACGATCCCGCCGGACGAACTTATCGTCATCCATGTCGATGATCAGCTTCCGGATTCTTTCGTTTATTTGTTCAAGGACGATTTGGAATTTTCGCTTACAGAAGTTGCCGCAGGAACTGTCATCGAGTGTTCGTACGTCGTAAGAGCGATCAAAGCGAACGGAGCTTCGACGATTGGCGGCCAGCTGCATACTACGATTGGCGGGGTAGCCCAGGATCTTGATTCTCCAGGAAGTGTCGTTACCGTTATTTCTGAGGAAACGATCTACGAGCAAATCGTAGATCAATATTTCGCGGATCAGCAAGAAGACGGCTGGATCGGACCCAAAAGGTCCTTTGTCTATCTCGCCGAAATTACGCTAAACGACGACGGATCGATTGCCTCTATTTCGGATACGGGACGCGCTTACGTTTATAGCAATCCGCTTCTCGCTAAGCTTATCGGACAAGGGGATGTGCTGGAAGGGAAGCTGTTCCGCCACGGTTTAAGCCACGAAGCGGGAGGTTCGGATGCAATTGATGTGACGAACTTGCCGGGTGTGCTGGCCGAACCGCAGAAGGTGGCGGTGACCGGTGCGGACGGAGTCACCTTCAGCGCCAGCGGCATCAGGTTTGTCGGCAATGGTGTCACCGTTGCCAATGACAATAAGGTTGCAGTAGTAACCATCAACTCGGGAGGGGCGACACCGGAGCCGGAACCTGTCCCTGTGATAGATGTAATAACAGGTCTTGTTCATTTCAACAAAGTAAAGATGGGGGAGACTCGGATCTCCCCGGATATCAAGATGCAAACAGATCGGCCTTGCGTGATCAATCTTGCCGTCGAATATACATCCGAGTCGAGAAGCTCTCAACTTGGCGTGATGGGGTACCTTGCCGATCGAGAAGTTCATTTGTCCGCCATATACGATTTGCGGAATTTCACCTTCAAAATCCTGCTTCAGGATGGAGACGCGAGATTCGACGACTCTGTAATCACATATACGGTGAGATATTGGATCATTCCGTCAACGAAAAGCCAAGACGATCTCGAGGACCGGCCTGACGAACCTTGGTACAGAGAATACGTGCTGAGCCGATTGATCTTATATCGCTTCCGGTCAATCGAATTGTTGTTATCGGACCCGTTGTTAAGACCGGTTGGCAAAGAGATGTTGTACAAAGTGCTGGAGCGGCTTGTTGAAGATCAGCTCGTCAAATACGACGGTTCGGTATACTATGCAATCTAGCATCGTGATCACTTCGTGAGTGAGACTTTGGTTCCGGGAGTGGTTTCTACATGGGAAAAAGTTTGGATACTCTAACTCGATCTAGTCAAACGGCCAATCGAATAGAAGCTCGGACATCCAATCCCTCGCAGTGGATTCAGACCAAGCTTGTAGTGAATCAGCCAAGGGATCCTTATGAGTTGGAAGCGGACCGGATGGCGGAGCAAGTGATGCGGGCGCCGTCAACAAGAACGGAAAACGCTGGCGAGGCATCGGGCACCTTAAGCTCTATGCTTATACAAGCGAAGCCCATTAATGCAGTTGAAGCCAAATCACGAGATCTTTCCCCGAGTATGGAAAGCTCGATCGGTTCCCTAGAGGGGAGGGGGACGCCTCTCCCCCGGCAATCCCGTGCCTTCTTCGAAAACCGTATGGGCCGAGATTTCGGGGACGTCCGTATTCATACGGATTCTCAAGCCGCAACAACGGCGCAAGCGCTCAACGCAAGAGCGTTTACGGTTGGCGGGAATATCGGGTTCGCACCGGGTGAATACAAGCCAGGCACCTCGGGGGGAGACAGATTGCTTGCTCATGAACTGACCCATGTGATCCAACAGTCAAAGGGCAGCACGCCACAGGTCCAACGAAGCGAGTCGAGTAACCAATCCACCCCGATGCCGGCTGCTGGAAGCCAACCTCCATCACCGCCGGTTCCTCTGAACACACCTACGGCTGAAGAGAGCACTCCGGTGGAACTCCCAAGTCGTGGCGATCTGACGGTGGTCTTTTCCTCGGGGGGGCAGATTACATTCGAGGTAGGCGACCTCAGGGAGTTCGGGCTCGGCGAGGGAATACTGGAGACACCGCCCCTCCCGGTCGGGGAATTTATTTCGGTGAGCGCCGCAATCGGTTCGCACAACCCGATCACGCTGATACAGCCGACCCTCACACTGCATCCGGTCATAGGTACGATCAGCGCGGAACAAATCGCCAAGTACCGAGCCGAGGATGACGAGACCCGGATGGCCATTGGCAAGGTGGCCGCAGCCGCAGGCGGGATCGGTGGTGGACTGCAGGGCATGATCGGAGGTGCCGTCGCCGGCACGCTGCTGCTGCCGCTCGGAGGCTTCGTCGGGGCGGGTCTCGGCGCCAAGCGCGGGGCGGAGGCTGGCGGTGCATTCGCCGGAAGCGTCAGCGACTCGCTGTACAATCTCTTTCATGGGGACTTCAACTTGACCGCCCTGCTGGACCAGGGCAGGATATCTGGCAGCATCGGCCTTCACTATACTCCCTTTCTGCGTTTGCACTTGGTCGTTACCGATCTCAAATTTCTTGGCAGCATCAGCGCTGAGCTGCAGACCGCCATGATCTTGACCGCCACCATGTCGATCGACCTTTCCCAAAGTAAAGTGGATCTGCATTTCCGGAACGGTAAGCTGGTACGCACGGTGTTCACGGTAACGCCTTCGGCGACACTGGACCTGGATCTCGAAGCCCTGGCCAGGTTGAAGGTGGCCGCCTCGCTGCTTAATATCTTTGAGGAGTCGGCGGGACGGGGCGAGGCGCTGTTCAGTGAAGAGATCACGTCGCCTGTCTTCCCTCTATTCAACATCGGCGGCACTATAGGAGCGCAGACCACCTTCACATTCGCCAAAGGTTCTCCTATGGAAATCCTCGGCCACAGTATCCAGGCAGCCAGCGGCGCGACCAGGGAACGGTTCATCGCCGGACTGCAAGCGAGCGGGCCGAATCTCCCGCTGCTAAAAAAGAAGCGCGGCGTCTTGGACGACAATGTACGAACCGGAATGAGCCGGGAAGACGCCATTCTGATGGACTGGCACAAGCCGGCGGACTGGTATCCTGACTACTTGATTCGACCATCGGCTAGAGGGCGTGGCGAGAGGATAGCTAAATTCCCGCATAAGGTGTACGACAACGGCCTGGCCATGGGTGTCGACTTTTGGCCGTACGAGGGCATGAAGCTGAAGTACCGCGGCGGAGATGAGCCCAGAGGCAGCGGAGTGAATCGCTTCATGCGGGAGCTTGAGAAGGAGGGCATCGAGTTGGACGATAACTTGCATTACGAGGCCGACATCGACCATGTCATCGACTGGGCCTTCAGCGGTGCCGACGACGCGACCAACCTCTGGCCGCTGTATCGCAAGGCCAACCGTAGTGCCGGTACCACCCAGAACCGCTTCCAGGAGGTGTGGTGGGCACCAAACAAAGGCCGGCAGCCCATACGCACCTCCATCGAGAATGTTCCCGCCGGCCGCTGGTTCGAGATCAGGAGCATTCGCAGTTCGGGTGGCATACGCGGCTGAGATGGTGGTTGTGGGATCCTGTCGATGGAGCCTTCTTAAACCTATGATCTTGATCCACACCGTTGCGTGAGGCTCGTGGCATCTCGCTGATCAATTACTGGTCCTTATGGGCAAGTCGGTTGCAATGAAACACCGGGTATGTTAATATAGCGCTAACGTTTACGATAGGAGTTGAAGAGGATAATGTAAAATTTCTTGCTGAAGTATGAAGAATAAAACAAGTTCTATTTGCGCTGTTTTGTTCTTTATTGGCAAGAAAGTTACCTTATTCTTTTCACTCAGAAAATATATTCTAATCTGACCCTGCGGAGGGTTGGATTTGCTTTATTTTTTGAGCTGTAAGAAAGGTCAACTTTCTTGCGGCTCTTTTTTTATTTGCGAACCAAGGAGGTTTCTAAGAATGTCATTGATTAATGTAACGAATTTGACGTTTGCCTATGACGGCAGTTACGACAACATTTTTGAACATGTAAGTTTGCAAATCGACACCAACTGGAAATTGGGCTTTACGGGGAGAAACGGCCGGGGCAAAACGACGTTCCTCAATCTGCTGCTCGGCAAGTACGAATATAGCGGGACGATTTCCTCCAACGTTAGTTTCGAGTATTTCCCGTTCCATGTCGAACACAAGGAGAAGCTCACCTACGAAGTGATTGATGACATCTATCCGGACTATGAGCACTGGCAACTCATGCGCGAGTTTTCGCTGTTGAAGTTGTCGGAGGATGTGTTGTACCGGCCGTTCGACTCGTTATCCAACGGAGAACAAACGAAGGTGCTGCTGGCGGTCCTGTTTTTGAAGGAAAACAGCTTTATGCTTATCGACGAGCCGACCAATCATCTGGATCTGCATGCTCGGAAGCTGGTCAGTGAATATTTGAACAGCAAGAGCGGGTTTATTCTGGTATCCCACGATCGGGCGTTTCTCGACAATTGCGTGGACCACATTATTTCGATCAATAAGACCAATATCGATATCCAGAAAGGAAATTTTTCCGACTGGTGGGAAAATAAGCAACGACAGGACAATTTCGAGCTCGCCGAAAACGATAAGCTGAGGAAGGACATTAAGCGGCTGTCCGAGGCAGCCAAGCGAACGAGCAACTGGTCGCACGAAGTAGAAAAAACGAAAAACGGCACCCGCAACTCCGGCTCTAAGGTCGACAAAGGGTACATCGGTCACAAGGCCGCCAAAATGATGAAGCGGTCCAAGTCGATCGAGCAAAGAGAACAATCCGCGATCGAGGAAAAATCCCAGCTACTGAAAAACGTCGATAGCTCGGAAAGCCTGAAAATATCGCAGCTGACTTATCATAAACACCAACTGGTCGAACTTGACCGCGTTTCGATTCATTATGGCGAGAAGAACGTTTGCCGCGACGTCAGTTTTACGATCGAGCAAGGGGACCGCATTGCGCTCTCCGGTCCGAACGGCTCGGGCAAATCCAGTTTGCTCAAACTGATTTGCGGCGAGGAAATCTCTTACTCCGGCGTTTTACGAATAGGGAGCCAGTTGAAAATTTCCTACGTTTCGCAAGATACCTCGCAGTTGCGCGGCAATTTGTCGGAATTCGCCAGAGAAAGCGGGATTGACGAAAGCTTGTTCAAAGCGATTTTGAGAAAACTTGATTTTTCGCGCTTGCAATTCGAAAAGGACATCGCTTCATATAGCGGCGGACAGAAGAAGAAGGTTCTGATCGCAAAAAGTCTCTGCGAACGGGCTCATTTGCATGTTTGGGACGAGCCGCTCAATTTTATAGACGTCATTTCCAGAATGCAAATCGAAGAGTTGCTGCTGGAGCATTCGCCGACGATTCTTTTTGTGGAGCACGACAGCGAGTTTTGTAAACATATCGCAACAAAAATTGTGGAACTGAACATTTAACTCAATTTAGGAGGATGAAAGCGATGATTATTGAGGTTGTAGATGATAATGTGAACCGGTTTCTACCGATTGGCCCGGTTCACAAAAAAATAAATCTGTTGCCGGAGGTTTACCAATCTATCGACAGATGCACGTAGCGATTACGTCCGCAAGCGCAGCGTGTTTTTCCTGCGTAGTTGGTTAATGACGCATTAAAGCGCCGGATGACGGTTGCTTTCTTGCATTTTCTCCGGCGGTAAGGAGAACACATGAAACCAACCTCGAAATATGAAACGATTGGGCAGATTTTGTCCGACTTCAAGCAGCCCGCGTACCGGTATGGGCAAATTATGGACGCTATTTTCAAACAAAAAATTGCCGAATACGAACGGATCACCATACTGCCTAAATTTTTGCGAGAAGAGTTGGCCCGGACGCTTGGTCCGCAAGTCTCCAGCGTTATTCCGGTCAAGGAAATTACATCGACGCAGGTCAACAAGGTACTGTTCGCCATCGGGGGTGACGAACGCGTAGAGGCCGTACGACTTACCTATGAACGGGGGTGGAACTCGTATTGTATTTCCACTCAGTGCGGCTGCGGGTTCGGGTGCCGCTTTTGCGCTACGGGTACCATCGGCTTGAAACGAAATTTGACCGCCGACGAAATTACCGACCAATTGCTTCATTTTCAATTGAACGGCCACGCCCTGGACAGCGTTTCCTTCATGGGCATGGGGGAGGCGCTCGCCAACCCGCACCTTTTCGATGCGATGGCGATTTTGACCAACCCACTTCTCTTCGGTTTAGGACATCGAAGAATTACGATATCCACCATCGGCCTGTTACCGGGAATCGAAAGGTTGACGAGGGAATTTCCGCAGGTCAATTTAACCTTCTCGCTGCATTCGCCGTTCGACGATCAGCGAAGCGAACTAATGCCGATCAATAAGCGGTTTCCGCTCCGCGACGTGCTGGATGCATTGGATCGCCATATCCGGCATACGGGGAGAAAGGTGTATATCGCGTATATTCTTCTTCGAGGATTCAACGACTCGACGGAGCATGCGGAAGCGGTGGCCGCGCTGTTGAGGGGAAGGGGAGCTTGGGAACATCTCTATCACGTGAACCTCATTCCCTACAATTCGACAGAAGTGACGCCTCAAAGCTACTTGCCATCTGACCCCGAACGGATCAAAACATTCGTTCGGACGTTGAAGGCAAATGGTGTGAACGTTACGGTCCGAACTCAATTCGGATCGGACATTAATGCGGCATGCGGTCAGTTATACCGAACCGAATAATCGGCGTTTGAGAATAAAAAAAAGAACCTGGACAATTTCACCGGGTTCTTTTTATATTGCACATCAACAAACGTGATGTTATAATCGGATTACGACTGTGTATAGTCGAATAGGCAAAATAAATGCATCTTACACTTTAAGTGTACCATGCCGGTAAACAGATGTCAATTGTTTTTTCTCATTTTAATGGTAGGAGAGATGTGGAATGAGTTCTTTGGTTCTCGATTTTCAGGAAATGGAAAAAACGCAGCTTTTATTCGTTGGCGGAAAAGGGTTAAATTTAGGGAAATTATCTAAAATTCAAGGAATACACGTACCGGAAGGATTTTGTGTTACAACAATGGGGTACCAAAAAGCCATCCAACAAAACGAAACGTATCATGCTTTGCTCAATCGATTAACCATGCTAAAAGCTGAAGATCGCGATCAAATTGGTGAAATCAGCAGGAAAATTCGACAAATCATTATGGAGGCAGAAATTCCTTCCGATGTTGTGGAAGCCGTTACTCACTATCTTTCCCAGTTTGGCGAGGACCATGCTTATGCAGTGCGTTCTAGTGCGACTGCGGAAGATTTACCGCATGCCTCTTTTGCCGGTCAACAAGACACCTATTTAAATATCATCGGCGTCGATGCAATCTTGCAGCATATCAGTAAATGTTGGGCATCCCTATTTACGGATCGCGCGGTAATCTACCGTATGCAAAACGGATTTGACCACAGCCAAGTTTATTTATCCGTTATCGTTCAAAGGATGGTTTTCCCGCAGGCTTCAGGAATTTTATTTACTGCTGATCCGATTACTTCTAACCGAAAACTCCTATCGATCGATGCCGGTTTTGGATTAGGAGAAGCACTGGTCTCCGGCTTGGTATCTCCCGATAGCTATAAAGTGCGGGAAGAGGAAATCGTCGAGAAGAGGATCGCAACCAAAACATTGGCTATCTATGGAAGGGAAGAAGGCGGAACAGAGACAAAGCAGATCGATCCGGATCAGCAGATGTCCCAAACACTCACTGAGCGACAAATTTTACAGCTGGCACACATCGGAAGACAGATCGAAGCTCATTTTGGTTGCCCGCAAGATATCGAATGGTGTTTGGCCGATGATACATTTTATATTGTCCAGAGTCGGCCAATCACGACTTTATACCCGATTCCTGAAGCGAATGATCAAGAAAAACACGTCTATCTGTCTGTTGGTCATCAACAAATGATGACAGATCCCATAAAACCTTTGGGATTGTCTTTTTACCTGTTAATTACTCCTGCACCTATGCGTAAAGCCGGTGGGAGGTTGTTTGTTGATGTTGCACCTAGGCTGGCTACACCTGTCGGCCGGGAAACTTTATTAAATACCGTGGGATCCGATCCGCTTACAAAAGGCGCTCTCATGACCATAATAGAGCGAGATTTTATAAAATTGTTATCCAATGATCAAACTGCACCGATTCCGGGCAGAAGTAATACGGATATGCCGGCACCATTCGAGAACGATCCGACAATCGTTTCTGATTTGATTAAACGTAGTCAAACATCGATCGAACAGTTAAAACAAAACATCCAAGCGAAATCGGGATCGGATTTGTTTGATTTTATTCTGGAAGATATCCAGCAATTAAAGAAGATCTTGTTTGACCCACAAAGTACGGCTGTGTTTATGGCAGCTATAAATGCTACATCATGGATCAATGAAAACATGAACGAGTGGTTAGGTGAAAAAAACGCAGCAGATACGCTCTCTCAATCTGTACCGAATAATATTACTTCGGAAATGGGTCTGGCGCTATTGGATGTCGCGGATGTGATTCGCCCTTATCCGGAAGTGATTGATTATTTGCAGCATGCAAAAGAAGATAACTTTCTGGATGAACTGGTTAAGTTTGATGGGGGAAGGGAAACTCAAGACGCTATCTATGCTTATCTCAATAAATACGGCATGCGATGTGCCGGAGAAATCGATATTACGAAAACTCGTTGGAGCGAAAAACCAATTACGCTTGTCCCTATGATTCTTGGTAACATCAAGAACCTTGAGCCTAATGCCGGCAATCGAAAATTTGAGCAGGGGCGCCAGGAAGCTTTGGACAAAGAACAAGAGTTAATAGATCGATTGAAACAATTACCGGATGGTGAACAAAAAGCCAAAGAAACAAAACGAAAGATCGACCTCATCCGGAATTTCATCGGCTACCGGGAATATCCCAAATACGGTATAGTAAGTCGCTACTTCGTTTATAAGCAGGCTTTACTGAAAGAAGCCGAACAACTCGTTCAAGCTGGCGTTATCCATGACAAAGAAGATATGTACTATCTCACTTTTGAAGAACTTCACGAAGTCGTACGCACAAACAAACTTGATGATCAGATCATCAACAAACGAAAAGAGGATTACAAATTATTCGAAAAACTAACTCCCCCGCGTGTCATCACGTCTGATGGTGAAATCATTGCAGGTGAGTACAAACGAGAAAATTTGCCGGCTCATGCGATTGTAGGTCTACCTGTTTCTTCCGGAGTGATAGAAGGAAGAGCGCGTGTTATTTTAAATATGGAAAATGCCGATCTGGAAGATGGAGATATATTAGTCACCTCCTTTACTGACCCTGGCTGGACACCATTATTTGTATCCATAAAAGGCCTAGTCACCGAAGTTGGCGGACTGATGACCCATGGAGCAGTTATCGCGCGTGAATATGGCTTGCCGGCAGTTGTCGGAGTGGAGAATGCTACCAAGCTGATCAAAGATGGGCAACGAATTCGCGTTCATGGAACAGAAGGGTATATCGAAATATTGTAATGGCTGATGACGTCCAGTCCCTAAAAACAACAACGCCGCTGCGTTTACCTTAGCGGCGTTGTTGTTTTGTCTATGGAAGAAAACCCTTATGAGATGCTGCTTGAGCTATCGGATTGGGCAGATTCACGTTCACATTATTCGATCTTAGCTTTCCACGCAAACATTCGGACGATAGCCGACGCCGCTTCCGCGCGTGTCGCGAATGTTTGCGGCGCGAATTTTCGGTCTGTGTAATTATCGGAGACGATGATGCCGATTTCCGCGGCTTTGGCGATGTAAGGTCTTGCCCAGTTCGGGAAGTTTGCATCATCCTCGAAGCTCGTATGCAGCGTATTTTCCGGCCGAAGTCCGGCAGCTCGAACGACCATTACCATCAACTCCGCGCGGGTGATATTCGCGTTTGAGCGGAACGTGCCGTCTGCATAGCCGGTAATGATGCCGAGCTGCACCGCCTGCCGGACCGCCTTGAGCGCCCAACTGCCGATTTGGCCTTTGTCCTTGAAGGTAAGTGCTGCGCCTTCGCCATCAGGTTTAAGCCCTCTCATAAGCATGCTGGCAAACTCGGCACGGGTGACATTGCCGTCCGGCCTAAACGTGCCGTCCGGATAACCGTTCACGATGCCCTGACCGACGGCTTCAAGGATCTCTTTATTCGCCTTATGCCCATCGATGTCCTTAAAAGCTAGATCGACGGCAGCGCCACCGGCCGCCGGTGCACTGCCCGCCGCTGGCGGATCCCCGATTGCAGGTGCCGGTGTATTGCCGTTTGCCGGCTCGGCAGCGCTCGCTTCGGTGACGGTTACGACACATTGTTTGTACAGTCCGCTTTCTTCTCTTGCGGTGATCGTGGTCTTGCCGGGTTTGACGCCCGTTACAATCCCGGTGTCGTTCACAGTGGCGATGGAGGCGTCGCCGCTAATCCAAGCAATATCCGGATATGTCGCATACGCAGGTAGAACGGATGCCGTAAGTTGTTGGCTTTGCCCGACAGACAGCGTGAGCTCGGTTGGAGCCAAGTTCACTTCGCTGACGGCGGTAATCCCCCCGACCGTATAGAGGTATCCGTCCAATGCTCCGAAATAAACCGTACCGTCATTACCGACCGTTGGAGCTGAATACATGTCATGTTCGAACGTGATCTCCCATTTTTTCTTGCCGTTCGGTTTAATCGCAAACAATTTGCCTTCCTTCGAGCCGCTTTCACGCCCCGCCCCGATATAAACGGTGCCGTCCGGGCCGATTGCGGGGGTAGAATTGGCGATGTAAGCAATATCCAAATAGATCAAGAAAAAACGCTTTTTTGCGGTGAACACCCATTTTTCCGATCCGTCCGGCTTGATCGCATGCAAAATCCCTTGGCCATCCGTATCCGTTGCGACATATACAGTACCTTCACTGCCAACAACGGGCGGGGAAGAGTACATGTCATTGGTTTTATATTTCCACCTTATCGAACCGTCACTCGGATAGACAGCATATACCGTTTTCTCCGCATACTTCGTTTCTTCGGCTACAGCGTAAATGGCTCCGTCGGCGCCGATCGCAAATGAGGTAAGGTTATTCCAACCGCCATAAAGTTTTTTCAATTTGCCGTCCGTTAAGTTGACCGCATATAATTCATAGCCCCACGTGACGTATAGAGTGTCGTCGGAATGGATAGCCAACTGGGAATTCATGTAGCTTCTCCCCGGGTTTGAAAATTGCCATTTTATCGATCCGTCCGGATGAAGCGCATACAACGTGCCATTATGCGTTGCGACATAGACTGTACCGTCCGCGCCGATTACAGGCGCGGCTCTCACAGCGTCACCCGCGGCGAATGTCCATTTCAGCGTTCCGTTCGGATGGATCGCATACAGTTTTTGGTCTTCCGTGCCGAAAAAAACTGTGCCGTCAGTTCCTACCGCCGGCGAAGAGAACAGTTTACGGTCCGTTGCGAACGCCCATTTTTTCGTTCCTTTTTTATCCACGGCGTACAATCTACCATCCACCGAGGTGATATAAACTGTGCCGTCCGCGGCGGTTGCCGGCGTTGAGAGAATGCCTCCTTGTGTTTTGAACTTCCATCTCAGCGTCCCGTCGTTGCTTGGGAGCAAGATCACGTACTGCTTCGTTATATCTTTCCAATCGATAGCTGCGAGTGTCGTCGCGGAAGAAGAGACAGGAAGGCAAGACGAGAGCAGCAGCAATGCAAAAGCGAGCAAAAACAGTTTTTTCATGACTGGCAAAGTACAATCACTACCTTTCCTAAGCGGCCATAACAAGAGCATAACGTATCCAGCGTTTCAAAAACGCTTCATGGCCATGCATTGCGAAGTCCAAATTGCTTAAAAATGTTCTATCGAGAACACAGATCCGTGAATGTTTTATGCCGGATTACGGTGCTATAGTGAAAATGCAAGCCAAATTGCATGAAAGAGGTGAACTAGAGCAAGGCGCTTTTGTCAAGAAAGTATACCGACACCTATGTGATCTTCGCCACGCAGAGGACAATCATTTGAATTTGCAAAGGGAGTGATGAATTTATGGGTAAGCGTCTAACTCTAATTATCTTGATGGCCTGCGCTGCACTAACGGCGATTTCGCCTGTAATGGCCCAGACAAGAACTTCCGGCGGTTCCTCGTTGAAGGATGAACTGAGCGAACAAGTCGGCCAACTGAATATGGCTATTGATTCGGTTGATCCGTTGAAGATGAAACAATATCTTGAAAGTGTGCGTGATCAAGCTAATGTTTTATTGTCTTCTTCTGCTCCTACCCAAGAAGATAGCTCGAATACCCGGAAGAAACTGAATTATGCGCTGACGTTAGCAAACGATTTCAACGCGGTTGGCAGCAAGCTTTGGACGAATTCTCCCTTTGTCGTCTACAATGTTCCGGCGATAAGCCCGGTCAAGCGGCTGCCGGACCTGCTTCCTGATGACGGGGAAATCAGCGACCAACTTTCCGTCATTTCGGCGCAAGGCGAATTTGAAGCGGCTTCTTTCGTGCTTGCCCCGCTAGGCAATGTGGATGCAGTTACCTTTGCCGTGAGCGATCTGAAGGGCGAGAAAAGCACGATTCCGGCGAATGCGGTAGATCTTCGGGTTGTAAAAACCTGGTACCAAGGCGGGACGGCATGGTACAGCTATTTTGCCGACTCTTCCAAAAGTGTGCTGGTGCCTGAACTGTTGCTGCATGACGAAAATTTGATCAAAGTCGATCATGCCCGAAAGGGAAATTCGTTGCGTATCGATTATCCTGATGGGGCGAAATACGTGGACATATCCAATATTCCGGCAACCAAGTTTAACACTTTTAACGAGCCTGTTGCAGACAGCCCAACACTTGTTCCGATTGCGTTAAGGCAAGGAGAGTCCAAGCAAATGTGGTTGACCTCACATGTCCCCAGTGAAACACCGGCGGGTACATATACAGGCACGATCGATATATTTGCAGACGGAATTTCTGCCGGACAGATTACGTTGACGATTCGCGTGCTGCCGTTCGAGCTTCCACAGCCAAAGACGTATTACGATTTGAACAAAGACTTTTACGTCATGCTCTACCATCAAAGCCGCGTAAAAGAAAATCTGAAAACGGCGAATGGGAATATGAAACTCGTAGAAACCAAGCTGCTGAACGATTACCGCAACTTGGTTATCCATAACGTACTCCACATTCCGGGTCCGTATTATTCCATCGAGGACAAAGTTACCTTCGTAAAACAACTTGAGCTTATGCAGCAAGCCGGACTCAGCCTGAATCCGCTCTTTGGCGTCAAGCAGGCATTTGCTCCTTATACGATTTATACGAAATATACCGGTTATCTGTCGGCGAAATCCGCTTATGAAGCGAACCCGACCGGAGAGAATAAGCTTAAGATGGATAAACTTTACGCCGAATGGCGTAACGGGGTTGATGCCCATAAAGCGTCGTTGGATGAAGCGATTGATTTTGTTGCCAAGTTTGTCGGCCACACCAATTTCTATTTCGACGGTTGGGATGAGCCGGGCTGGACGATGCTTCAGTTCGAACAGGAGATGTGGCAATATCTACAGGATAAAGGGTTCAAAGTATATTCTACAGGCAATGAGAGCCACTACCGGCTTGACGTTAAAGAGAATTACTTGAATATAGTTGGTGAACCGACGCGCGAGAAAGCGGAGACCTGGCATCGATTCGGCGACGACAAGATGATTACAAACTATGCTTACCCGCACACAGGTCCAGAGAACCCCGACCTGATGCGCCAACGTCATGGAATGTGGGTATATAAAGCGAATTATGATGCTACGTTCAATTATATTTTTTATGAGGGACCTCCGAACATCTGGAACGACAACTCCATCCAGGATGAATTCCGCAACTTCAATCTGGTTTATCCGACCCAAACGGATTTGATCGACACCATCGCCTGGGAAGGCTATCGCGAAGGCATCGACGACATTCGTTATGCCACGAAGCTCAAGCAGCTTGCTGCAGATGCAATTGCTTCGGGTCAGCAGCAACGGGCAGCCGCCGCAAACAACGCCTTAACCTGGCTGGAAGAAGTCGATGAACGCTCGACGAATCAAGATTTACTGCGGTTAGAGATGATCCGTCATATTTTGCATCTGATTGACTTGGAAAAACAAGCGCAATAAGGAGGGGATAACATGTTAAAAAGGCCCAAACGATATGTAGCGCTATTATTATCCTTTGTTCTTGTTCTCTCTCTTGCAGGTGTGATGCGGGCGGAAGCGGCGAATTCATCGGCCAAAAAGGTTTACGAAGTCACATGGTCCGCCGAAGATTTATCTGCCCCGATGAATTGGGTGCACAGCCAATACTTTAACAATCCGCTTTATAAGGAAACACGGTTTGAAATCTATTGGCCCGGTACCCCGATTCCGCCGGGAGGGCCGCGCGAAACGTCATTTTACATGGTCTATAGGGAAGATGGTTTATATCTATTTATCCAATCCAACGAACCCGAAACCGAAGCTGACGGCAAATTGAAAGAAAGTTCTTTGGAGCTTTTTCTAGCCCCGGGCGAGGGAGATGTTCCGTACCACCAAATGATTGTGCCGACCGGCGGCGGCCCTATCGAATATCATGAGTGGCAAACCGAATATCGCGATAACCGGCCGCTAAAAGGATACGCCAGAGTGAATACCGGGCAAGTACCTACCGGATGGGGGACCGTGATTGTCATCCCGTGGGAGAATGTATATGACAGTGTACCGTTGGACGGCGGCAGCTGGCAATTTAACATGATCCGCTGGTCTCCTTCCGACGGTCAGACGTGGGGAGGTCACGTTCACCAGCCGGGCAAATTCAACCTGCTTCACTTCCAAGCCCCGTCTGCGGATCAACGTACAGCAATCCAGAAGCATGTGCTGAAGAATGCCTGGAACAAGTTTCAATCGACAGCAGCCCAGTTGACCGATTATTGGTTCGATAAACCGGCAACGAAGGACCAAGATTTTTATCATCGATTTGTCTTGCCTTTGATCGTAAAAGGCCGCGCTTCCGGTGCGCAAATGGACCGACTGGACTATTTGAACGCAGATGAAATTGACGAACTGTACGGGAATGTCCGAGATTGGATGGAGCTTCGCTACAATGTGGATGATCAACGTCGTGCCTATTTGAAGAAGGGGTTAACGAATCTGCGCACTGATCAAACCTCTCCGACGACCATAGCGAATCTGGAAGGAGCCGAAGGATCCGGCGATTGGTATGTTTCCGATGTGACGGTTTCACTCCTTGCTGACGATGACGACTCCAGCGTGGCATCTTCCGAATATGCGTTGACTGTCGTTCAAAGCACGAACGGACTGCAGTCTACCGATGGGTTCGTGCCTTACACTTCTCCGATCGTGCTGAGCGAAGGCGTCTACGAGCTGTTATACCGCTCAAAAGACAAAGCGGGCAATATCGAAGAAGCCAAACATGTTGCCGTACAGATCGATAAAACCGCTCCGACATTCTCGGTCTTGTTGAATGGCGGCGAATTAGGCGAAGATGTGCAAATCACCGACAGCCAGCCTGTTACGTTGACTTTGCAAACGAAGGACAATTTGTCAGGTGTAGCTGCACAAACGGTCACAGTCGATGGAAATCCGTATATTCCGGGAACGGAGCTCAATTGGGCAGGCAAACTCGGCACTCATACGGTGCGCATCGTTATGAAAGACCGTGCGGGCAACGAAACGCAGACGGAGATCGGCATTCAAGTAGATACGGATCTCGCGTCGATGGGGCAATTGTTGCAACGTTATGCAGAATCCGGGCAGCTAACGGGACCGTTGCAAAAACAACTTGCCAATAAATACGGCCAAGCGCTGGATCAGTTCAATAAGGGACATCTTGGGCAGGCGATCAAGCACATGGAGGATTTCCTGAAGCATCTCAATCAAGATCCGATGCAAGACTATATCGCTGCGGAAGCCAAAGCCGCCCTGATAACCGACGCGAATGCACTCATAACGTCCTGGTCCGTAGATAACGAACAAAACTAGTGTTCTCGGGTAACAGCGGCATTCATAGAAAGGAGAATCATTTTTGAACAAATTAAATCAATATGGAACGGAAGCCCCCCCTTTCACAGCGGCTGTATCGACGGAAACGCTGCTGTTTGTATCAGGGCAAGGGGGGGTTGACCTCAATACCGGCGAAGTGCCGGCAGATGATTTGGAAAACCAGACGCTGCTTACCGTTCAGAACATACAAAACATACTCGCCCAATCGGGGCTTACCTTGAAAGATGTCGTTAAGGTGAACGTTTATTTAACGAATCGCCAATATTATGGCGAATTTAACCGGATATACAGCCGATTGTTTCCGCAGCCTTATCCTGCGCGCACCGTCGTCTATTGCGATTTGAATTTTGATTTGCTCGTAGAAATCGATGTGATCGCCAAGTTGAAAGAAGCAGGAAGGCAGAAAGAAGAATAGGAGGCAATCAAGAATGAACAATTTGCTAGCCGGAATTCCAGATGAACATATGAGGTTCGTGCAGCTGCCGAATGAGCAGGGACATAATGCGGTATGGGATTTCCAGCGCTCGCCGGACGGCCGTTTCTATGTTAGCGTTTGCGGGGAAAACGAAAAGCCATTAACGGCGCTGTTGTATGAATATGACCCGAAAACAGGAGATTTGCGGCTGATTTGCGATGTGGAGAAAGCGTGGATCATCGACCGGGAGGAAATGCCGCCGAGCAAAATCCATACGAGCATCGACTTCCTGCCAGACGGCAGACTGATTATGGCGACTCATAATACGGCTCCGGCGCCCGGCCATAAGCAATGGATGTATGAACAGCATTACGAGCATCCTTGGGAGGGCTTTCCCGGCTCCATCCTAATGATTGTAAATCCCGATACAAACGAGGTGCAAGTAAGGGGCATTCCCGTTCCGCGGGAAAGCATTTACGGCGGCATGCTTGGCAACGATCCGCGATATTATTATTTTCTCGGCTATATGCGCGGACATTTTTACAGATTGGACCTGTTGACGAATGAGGTTAAAGATTACGGGAAAGTGACCGAGTTTTCCTCTTGCAGATTGGTTAAGGATGCGAAAGGGCGTTTATACTCCAGTACGTATACGGGAGAAATATGGAGGTATGACCCTGAATTAGACGAAATAGTTGACTTGAAGGTGCGATTCGTCTCTCCGAACGGGACGAAATACCGCAGACAATTTATTTTTGCGCTTCATTCCCCGCGGGACACTTTATTTATGGTAGATAACGTTGACGGAGAAATGATCGAACTGCATCCGGAAACATTGGAAACAACAAGGCACGGTCATATCCATCTTCCGGAGCAGCAGCCGGTCAAGCCATACGGAATCGGAGGTTTGGCGGCTGACGAAAATTTTGTCCTCTATTACGGGTTGAAGACGTTCGATGAATATTGTCCGATTCGTCTCGTCCGTTGGGACGTACTGAACGGAGGCAAGCCCGAGAATCTCGGGTTGATTACGCCCAGTGGGAAGGACTCCCAATATATTTGCGAAATGATTTTTGACGATAACGGACGGCTGCATATGGTTGACGTATGCGGAGAATTTTCTCCTTACATATTGGCCGTCGATGTAAATAAACTGCAGCCACCGGGGGCCGATACGCCGAATGCGATCGTCAGGCCCTATACGGAACCGGACTATAACGGGGTCGGCAGTCCTGCCTTTATGCACGTTGCGGCAAACAAGACATCCGTTTTGCCGCTGCATCAACACATGAAGTGGCGCGATTCGGCGATTAGCCATATGCATGCAACGAGTGACGCCGTATTCATCGTGAGCGGGCACGATTGCGTGTTCGTGACAGAAGCCGCTTATACGGACGATAAGCCTGCGCGAATGGAAATCGTTTATAGCTCAGGAGCACCGCGGTCATGCGTGGATGTAGACGAACGTACGATTGCCGTACTGACAACGGACAATCGAATTGTGCTTGTCGATACCGCATTAAGACGGTGCGAAATTGTAATTGAAGCTGCGGAAGGAATCGAGCTTTCCCGTCTTCATTGCTCTCTCAAGCAGGGCAAGCTGCTGGCAAGCGACCGCGAAGGGGCCGTATTTGTTTGCGATTTCGCCGATGGCAGCAAGCCGCGCAAGCTGGAGAACATCCGGCTGGCTTCAAGCGAAGTGCATCTGTTGAGTTTGGATCAAAGACGGTTATTGCTGTCTGGCGAGAGCGACGAAATTGTACTTTACGATATGGCAGCAATGCAGGCCGAGACGCTGGCTGTGAAAGCATCTTCCGTCAGAGGAAGGGCATTCCGGGCAACGATTACGGGGGGCGCGGTGCTATCGGACGGAACGATTGTGGCCGGGACGCATGACGGCATGTTGTTTACTGTGACGCCTGATCTTCGGCGGACAACAGGTTATGGCAGACTGTATTCAAGCGGGCAATTGCGAGGGTTCGTCACGCCAAACGGCAGCGACGTATTGGGGATCTACGGCGGAGCGAGAGAAGCGGGACATGTGTTTCATTTCTCGCGCGATTTCGGTCTGGTCGATCTGGGGCGACCGCGGGTGATCAAGGATAATCAAGAACTTCGCGACATCGATTCGGAGTGGGCGAGCATTCATTACATCTCGTGCCTGGCATACTCGCCTGAAGACGACTGGCTGTGCGTCGCGTCAGGGGAAGAATACGGCTGCGCTGTCCGGTATCGGGGCGTCGCTTTTCCGAAATACGGCTGAAAGAAGGTTTTATCATTGAGCGCACTGGAACATAAAGTGATCTTAATAACGGGCGGACTGGGCGAGTTGGGGCGTTCGGCGATCGACATGTTTTTGGCGCGCGGCGCGGTCTTATTCGTGTGCGACCGGACTCCCATCGAACGCTATCCTGAGATCGAACGATTAAAGCGGCAATACGGCGACCAAAGATTTCAATTTGCGCAGGCCGACGTATGCGATGAACGTGCCGTACAATCGGTTATGTCGGACATTGAACAATGTTTCGGCAGATTGGATGGTACGTACCACAACGTGTATACGAATGTATGGAAACCGGCGGTTGAATTGTCTTTGCCCGAATGGGACGATACGATCCGAGGGACGTTAACCAGTACGTTTCTGGTGTGCAAGTATGCGATTCCTTTGATGATTCGGTCGGGAGGCGGTTCCATCGTCAACACATCTTCCATATTGGGGGAAATTCCATCCAAGGGCTGTCTGGCGTATGGCGCCGCAAAAGCGGGCGTCATCCAATTTACGCGAGTATTGGCGGCCGATTACGCGCAAGACGGAATCCGTGCCAATGCTCTTCTGCCCGGCAATTTCCTGTCGGAGAAAAGATTAGCCGAAGAGATGGCGCAAGAAGATGCGGGAATACGCCGATCAACGTGGCTTGAACGCAGCGGCAGCGCAAGCGAGATCAACGAAATGGCGTCTTTCTTGCTGTCGGATGCGGCTTCTTACGTCACCGGCTCCGCTTACAGAGTGGACGGAGGTTTTCATTGATGGCGCTTAAGCGAATCGCGGCGATCGTAACGGAATACAGAACCAATTCCCATGCCGAAGTCATATTGGGCCGGCTGCTCGGCGATTTTTCCTATCAACCGCGACTTGAAGTCGCCTCAATCTACACCGATCAGGTGCCGGCGGGGGATATGAGCCGTGATATCGCCAAGCGTCTGGCCATCCCTATTTACCCGACGATTCGGGACACGATACGGAATGAAGGCGGGGCCGCTCCGATTGACGGAGTCGTCATTATCGGCGAGCACGGAAACTATCCCGTCAACGAGAAGGGGCAAACGCTATACCCGCGGCGGCGCATGCTGGAGGAGACGCTGGCGGCGCTTGCCGAGCTTGATTTGAACGTACCGATCTTTTCCGACAAGCATCTGGCCTATCATTATGACGATGCCCTGTGGATGTATAAGGAATTGAAAAAACGGGATATTCCTTTCATGGGCGGTTCTTCGATCCCCCACACCGACCATGTGCCCGCTTTCGATCGAACCAAACTGCGTACCGTCAGCGAAATTGTCGTTGTAAGTCCGCCACTGCTTGAAGGATACGGTATTCACGCCTTGGAAGTGCTGCAATCGCTTGCCGAGCGGAGACTTGGGGGCGAATCCGGGGTCAGATCGGTGCAAGCTTTCCAGGGAGGCGAAGTCTGGGCGGCAATGGACCGCCAAGAATGGCCCGAAGAGCTGCTGCTGGAAGCAATGAAAGTTTACCCAGGTCTCGAACCGGTCCATCCGCGGGAGCTTGATCCGAATCCGCTGCTTATGATCATTGAATACACGGATGGAACGAAAGGTTTCGTCGTTCAGTTGCATAATGTTATTGAGCAATGGGGGTTTGCATTCCGCAACAAACAAGGCGAGACGGCAGCGGCGCTGTGCAACAGCCATTTGGAGCGGCCGTTCAATCATTTTGAACGTTTTGCCGAAATGATCGAATCGTTCATCATGACGAGACAACCGCCGTTTCCATTAGAACGGACGTTGTTGACTACAGGGATGATCTGTTCCATTGTGGACGCATTTCATTTCGGCAGAACAATCGATACGCCTGAACTGGAAATCACATATCAGAACTGTTTATAGAAAGCCGGTTTGTGTGAACAATCCGAGTATTGCATTCGGGCCGACGCCAGCGTGTTTTTTGTACTCTACCCCGGAAGCACGCATTCTTATGCCGGGTACTACCATTGCATATGCAGTAGGCGTTTATTTTGGTAAAATGACCGTATATCGGCGGCGGAAACGCTTTCCGGTGATATGATGTAGAGCAAAGGTGAGCCGTCATGATGGTTAAACGTTTCCTTTATCGATTGATCCCGGCCAAACTGAAATACCGTCTTTTCTTTGCTTTTATCCTGTTCGTGCTCATCCCGATCGCCGCCATTCATATCTATCAATTCAGCACGATGGAGAATCTGATCAAGGAGCGGATCAGTCAGCTGAACGACAATCAATTGGAGCAGATCGGAATTTCATTCGAAGGAATGAAGACCAAAATATTAATGTCGATGCTGACGCTCGAGAAGGATAAGACCGTCATGTCCATTTTGCAAAATCCGGACAAATATGATGAATTGCAAAGAAACAACATCATCGAAGACAGGTACAAACAGCTGCAACAATATGTGTACAGCAGTTTCGTGCATTTTACGCTCGCGGACTTTCATGGGAATCGCTATATGTCGTACAGATCAGATCGTATTGAACCGCTCGAGGAGATTATGCCGAAGGCGCGATTAGCCGAGTTGCTGAGCGGCGAAAGTTCCTATTTCTTGCTGCTCGATAAAAAAGCCAGCGCATCATTGTGGGACAACGCACCGTTGTTCACGCTTTATTCCATAGCCAAAGACGAACATGATGAACCGTATGGCATGCTGCGAATTCGTGTTGATTACAACGAATGGTTCAAGTCTGCCGCCAGGGAAATCTCCTCAGGCCAAAATTTCCTCTTAACCGACTCCGGCGGAACGGTCATATCCAAGACTAGCAGCGGAGTTCCTGTGCAATCCGACATCATTCAAAAACTCATATCCAATTTACTCAACGGACAGAACATATCCTATTATATGGACAAAAAAACCAACTCTCTTGTCAATATCCGTTATTTGTCCTCGCTTCAATGGTATGTGATTAACGTATTTCCGCTCGATATGTTTCTGGGTGATCTGAAAGCGATGCGCAACCAAGTGCTGATTACGTTATATTTTACGATCGGCGTATTTACGCTGTTTACTTTTATCATCTCCGCTTCCGTTACCCGTCCCTTGCAGAAATTGCAAAAAAAGATGAAAGAAATGGCCAAACGCAATTTGCAAGTTCACATTCCCGAAAACGCTCACAAAGGTGAAATTCTTGGGCTGAACCAGGCTTTCAACCGAATGGTGCAGGATATCAACGATCTCGTAGACCGGCTGAAAATCGAAGAGCGGCAAAAGGAGGCGATTCACCTGCAGATGCTGCTTAACCAGATCAACCCCCATTTTCTGTTGAATACGCTTAATTCCATCAAGTGGATTGCGCTGGAACAGAAAAACGATACGATCACCGAAATTTGCCTCTCCCTCGGAAAATTATTGGAATCCAGCTTGAATTCCGAAGTCGAGTTGATTCATCTTAAAGGTGAACTTGAATTGCTTCGCGCCTATATACATATTCAGAAATTCCGTTATGACGGGCTGTTTGATATCCATTACGATGTAGATCAAACTTTGGAATACGCCCTTATACCGAAACTAGGCTTGCAGCCGCTCGTAGAAAATGCGATACATCATGGGCTGTCGCACATGGAAAGCGGCGGAATCATCACGATCCGCATTTATGCGGAAAATAACAAACTGACAATTGAAGTGGAGGATAACGGTATCGGTTTGCACAAGCCGAAGTCGATATTGCCCATTCGGAACCGCAAGGGTATCGGTCTGGCAAACTTGCGGGAACGATGCCGCTTGTTGTTTAGGAAGGATGCGGATATTCAACTGATTTCCCTAACGCCGGGAACACGAGTGAAGTTGACTATACCGTTGCTTATATCCATTCCTTATACAGTGGAGGGCATGCGCCATGTGGAAAATTCTGATCGTTGAAGACGAAGTTCATGTAAGAAAGTCGTTAATCTCGAGTTTCGATTGGCAAGCAAGCGGCTTCGAAGTCGTCGGCGAGGCCGGCAACGGATTAAGGGCGTGGGAATTTATCGAGGCTGAGCAGCCGGACCTGGTCATTTGCGACATTATCATGCCGGTTATGGACGGGATCGAATTGTTGAAAAAGACGAAGGAGGCGGGATTGCCATGCCTGTTCGTCATGTTGACTTGTCTGAACGAATTCGAATACGTGCGGATGGCTTTGCAGCATGGAGCGTTCGATTACATGCTGAAGCTTTCCATGGATATCGCCGCGATGAAGGAGATCTTGGCGAAGGTCGACGCTGAATTAAACCATGCTGCTAAACAAACTTCGCGCATATTATTCGTTGATTTTCAGCACATGTATCATGGAATGTGGGAGGCGTTCATTCAACGCAAGGAATACCGGTTAACCGGGCAAGAGCTGGAGCAATCAGGTGGCCGTTGGTCCCATGTATTGATCTGCTCGATACTGAACGGCGACAGTCCGGTTACGGTTGACGATTTCTCCGCCCTCGGTTTTGTCGTGCCTGATAGGCATGCGGCCATTCACCAATTTTCCGTTTTTGGTCAAACGACATTCTTCTACTGGCATCGGAATCCAATCGAGCTGAAGCCGTTCTCCGGCGACGAGCCGCTCTATCCTACGGTTGTTTGTTCGCCAGTTCCAAGCAAACAATTGATTGAGGCGTGGAGAGAAACGCTTGTACAACTGGATCGATTCTGGTATAGCGGGCGGAAACAATTGCATTTTTTCGGGATCGGGGAAAGCTTGCCTGGTTGTGGCCATTACGTGCCGTGGAAGCAGGAACGCAAGCTGATTCAATATTTTGAACAGGCGCGACTGGAGGAATGCGTATCTTTGCTGGAAGAGATATGGAGCGGAATGGAGCGCAGCTTGCTCCCTATGTATATGGTGAAAGATACGGTTCTGCAACTTGACAGCTTGCTGCAGCGCATCGCCAACTCGCCGTTCGTCGATACGAACGTGCTGACCTTGTGCGCGAATCATAAGGAATTGCTGGCGAAGCTGGTAGAGAGGTTGAGGACAAGCGTGAGGCATGCGCATGGAACCAAGGAACCTTTGACCAACCATCACGAGATCAACAAAATACTCGATTATATCCATGAAAATTACAATTCCAATATTACGCTCAAATCGATGGCCCAATTTGTTGCCTTGGACGAGCATTATTTAAGCAATCTGTTCAAGAAAAAAACAGGCGGCAATTTCATCGATTATTTGCACGGCGTCCGGATCAAGGAAGCGAAAAATTTTCTCGATCATACCGACCTGACGGTCAATGAAGTGGGAGAGCGGGTTGGTTTCGTAAGCGACAATTACTTCATCAAAATATTCAAAAGACGGACAGGAATGACGCCGGCTCACTACAGAAGCAGGAATGCGGAATGAAATCCATCCAAGAAATTGCTTAAAAATGTTCTATCGAGAACACAGATACGTGAATGTATTCGTCCGCGGTAGGGTGCTATAGTTTGAATATGCAATGCCAATCGTCATGAAAGAGGTGAACGGATGCAGGGCATCGCTTTTGTCAGGAGAGTATGGCAACACCGGGTGTTCTTCGTGATGCTGATGCCTGGATTGATTTGGTTTGTCATCTACAAGTACGTACCGATGTATGGGGCAATCATCGCATTTAAGGACTATGATTTGTTAGGGGGAATATTGGCGAGTCCATGGGCCGACCCATGGTATAAGCATTTCAAATTTTTTTATGATTCGCCTTATTTTACGCAATTGCTGGCAAATACGTTTGTTATCAGTTTTTACAAACTGATGTTCTCCACGTTCCCTCCGATTATTCTGGCGCTGTTGTTTCATGAATGCCGAAAACGATGGTTTAAGAGTGTGATCCAGACGCTCAGCTATATGCCGCACTTTTTGTCCTGGGTCATCATTTACGGAATTCTGCTAGCCTTTCTCTCGCAATCGACAGGGCTTTTGAACCGCTGGATGACCGAATGGGGGCTCGATACAATCCCATTTCTGCAATCAACGGATTGGTTCCGCAGCATACTGGTCGGCTCGGATATATGGCAAAGCGCCGGGTGGGGAGCGATCATTTACTTGGCTGCAATCGCCGGCGTCGATTCGGCGTTGTATGAAGCGGCAAGAGTTGACGGGGCGAGCCGGTTGCGCATGATCTGGCACATTACATTGCCGGGTATTCGCAATGTGATCGTGCTGCTGTTGATCATGAGGCTGGGGTATATTCTCGATGCCGGGTTCGATCAAATTTATATCCTTTATAATATTCAGGTCTATTCGGTTGCGGATATTATCGATACTTGGGTATTCCGCACGGGGCTTGAACAGTTGAATTTCAGCGTTGCTTCAGCGGTCGGCTTGTTCAAATCCTTTATCGGCCTCATTCTTGTGCTGGGAGCGAACCAATTGGCGAAACGGTGGGGGGAAGGGATTTGGTAAGAGGGATCGAAGACCGCGTATTTGATTTTATCGTCTATTCGATATTGTTGTTCGTCGGGCTGGCGACTGTATTTCCGATGATGTACGTCGTTTCCGTTTCCATTACACCCATGTCCGAAGTGTTGAAAAATGGGGGATACGTCATTATTCCCCGCAGCATTACTTTTGAAGCATACAAGGAATTGCTGGGCAACTCCGCAATCCCGCGCGCATTCTCGGTAACGTTGTTCATCACGGTGGTCGGAACAGCGATCAATATGGTGCTGACCGTGTTGATGGCTTATCCGTTAAGCCGCAAAACTTTGCCGCTGCGCAGCTTTCTGTTGTTGGTCATCGCCTTTACGATGCTGTTCAGCGGTGGCCTCATTCCGCTCTATTTGGTTGTCAAGGCGACAGGGCTGCTGAATACGGTCTGGGCGATGATTATTCCCGGGGCGATCGGCGCGTTCAACATTCTGATTATGAAAAGTTTCTTCGAGAATCTTCCCGAAGAATTGTTTGAATCGGCGCGGATCGATGGGGCCAAGGAATGGAGGGTTTTGCTGCAGATGGTCATCCCGTTGTCTGTCCCCGTGCTGATAACGGTCGGCCTCTTCTATATCGTTGGCCACTGGAACTCCTTCTTTAGCGCAATTATGTATATAACCGATAGGAAGCTGCATCCGATTCAGGTGATTGTCCGCAACATTCTGACACGAGCGCAAAACCCGGTTGAGAATTTTGAAGTGCCTCTACCTACGGAAGCGGTACAGATGGCCTCTGTCATTATCGCTTGTCTGCCTGTGATGGTTGTATATCCGTTCGTGCAGAAGTATTTTACGCAAGGCATGTTAATCGGTTCGATCAAAGGCTGATTCGATCCGTTGCTTCGCAAACCATTCTAACATGGAAGAAGGGATGCTTTTCATGAAACAAAAGAAATGGGTTACGCTTTGTTTGGCTGCCATGTTGTCGATGGGCACAATGCTCACCGGATGCGGAAGCAGCGAGGGGACAGGAAGCAAAGATAACACGGGACAATCCGCTTCTCCTGCCCCAACCGCTTCTTCCTCCGATGCGCCAAAAACCGCACCGATCAAATTGGAGATTATGACGGATAGTGGCGGCGCGAAATTGCCGGAGGGCGACAATGACCGGATGAAAATCAGGCTTGACGAGAAACTGAACGCCGATATCCAATTGTCTTTATTCGATGATTACAATCAGGTGAATGTGCGCATGGCCGCCGGAGATTATCCGGACATCATTTCGGTTAACCGCATTTCGATGCAGGAATTTGCCAAAAAAGGGCTGCTGCTCGATCTGACTCCGTATATGGGAAAGCTGGAGCAGGCGAAGCAATTCATCGGAGAGGATAGTTTAAAAAAAGGAACCGTGGACGGGAAAATTTACGCATTGGCGAAAAAGCCTTCATTTCCTTTCTTTAACATATGGATCCGGAAAGATTGGTTGGAACATTTGAATCTGAAAATACCGACAACGTTGGAAGAGTTTTCTGAAGTCGCTAAAGCATTTACGGAAAATGATCCGGACGGCAACAACAAGAAAGATACGTACGGCATTACCGGAACGGGACTGGCTGCGTTCGATCCCATTTTCACCGCTTTTGGGGTAGGTACTTTCGGAACGTTTTACAAGAAGGATGGCAAATTGATGAATTCCTTCTACGATCCGGGGATGAAAGATGCGCTGAAATTTATCAACGAGTTGGTGAATGCCGGCGTTGTTGATCCGGATCTGCTTACCAATACGGGCACCCAGCATGAGCAGAAAGCGTTCCAAGGGAAGGTCGGCATGATCTGGCATGGGTTCCCGAGAATGACTTTCCCAGAGCGCGTGCAGGAATATAAGGCAGTAAATCCTAACGCTGAATGGGTGCAAGTTCCGGCATTGAAAGGTCCGGGGGGACAATATGCCGGCGGATGGGATGTCGGCATCGCTCCGGGAATGCATGCGATTTCCAAGTCGGTCGAGAAAGATCCGGAGAAATTGCAGAAAATATTCGATCTGTTGAATTACGTGGCGAGCCCGGAAGGTTCCACCCTTGTCGCCCATGGGGAAGAAGGCCGTCACTGGAATCGCGAGAATGGCAAAATCGTCAGAACCGAACTAAGAGCCAAAGAACATGCCTTTATGTATCAACTGCTCGGCCGAAATGAAATGGAATATTTGCAATCCGGTTATCCGGCTGAGGCGATCGATTTCGCCGCCAACACACCGCGCATCGAAGTGTATAATGGATTGCTTGATCTTCCGGAAGGATATAATCCTGCGGATGCCGAACGATACATGCTCGAGGAATTGATGAAATTTGCTTACGGCAAACGACCGCTTAGCGAATATGAAGACTTCCTGAAAACATTGGAAACGACGTTCAAATATAAGCTGATGCTGGATTCCGCCGAGAAGCAGCTCAAAGATCTGGGCATCATAAACTAGGAAGGATAGGCAACGGGGAGTGAATGTACTTTCCGTTGCCTGTTCCATGTCAGGAGAATAAAGCCGATGGAGAATATACGAATTACCGATAACTACGCAGGAGGGAATATTCGCGTTATTACGCAAGATGGCGATCTGGTGAAATTGGAGCAGGACATCCGGGATACGTCAGGCTGGTGGTTTTATTGGAATTTCCGCGCGGAAACCGATCAGGCGCAGACCGTCGTATTTGAATTTCTCAACGGAGAAGTTATCGGTCCATGGGGGCCTGCTGTCAGTACAGACGGCATTAGCTGGCAATGGCTTGGAGCCGATTCGCTCATTTCTCGACAATCGTTCAGATACTCGTTCACAGAGGGGGAATGCGTCTACTTCAGTTTCTCGTTGCCGTATCAACTGCATCATTTTGAACGGTTCTATTCCCGCATCTCCGATCATCCGGCTGTCCGGCGGCAAGTTCTTACGCTTTCGGAACAATTGCGGCCCGTCCCGCTGCTTGTCATCGGCAATGCTGCAGCCCGTAAACATATGATGTTCACTTGCAGACATCACGCATGTGAATCTCCTCCCTCATATATGCTGGAAGGGCTGTTGAACTATTATTTGTCGCAAGCTGAATCGCCGGTATTGCAGCAATTTGCCATCCATTGTGTCCCATTCGTTGATCTGGATGGCGTAGAGAATGGCGACCAGGGCAAAGCGCGTAAGCCTCACGACCATAACCGGGATTACGTCGCTACCCCTCGCTATAAAGCTACGGCGGCCATTGTCGAATATGCGAAATCGCTTGAGCTGGCGGCAGGGATTGATTTGCATAGCCCCTATAAATGGGGAGAACGAAATGATTTCCCTTTCGTTGTAAAAAGAGGGTACCCATTTAAGGGTGAAATTGAACGGTTCAACGCATGTCTTGCTGCCGCAACTCGCAGTCGCGCTGCATCAGGGCTGATTTCCTATCGTTCCATACATGATATCGAGATGGGCGAAGTTTGGAATCAGCCGAATGGCGCGACCTGCAGCGCATTTTTTGAAAGAACGGGTGCGCAGCTTGCATTTTCATTCGAGTTACCCTATTTCGGTAATCGGGATATGGTAATTTCTCAGGACAATTGCCGCCAATTCGGTGCCGATTTTGCGCGGGCGCTGGAAGCGTATTTGCTGCAAATTTGATGAAAAAGGGAGTGACCCGGAATGAAGTTCGAAATCGTAAAAACCGATATTACGGTCATCGGTGGAGGTTTGGCGGGTGTAAGCGCAGCCGTGGCAGCAGCCAGGCTAGGCCGTTCGGTGGCGCTTGTGCAGAACCGTCCCATGCTTGGCGGCAACTCAAGCAGCGAGGTGCGGGTTTGGGTTAGCGGCGCTACATCAACAGGTACGCATCGATACGCTCGGGAAACGGGGATTATCGGTGAAATGCTCGTTGAGAACCAGTACCGCAATCCGGATGGCAACCCTTATTACTGGGATCTCGTCGTCCTCGAGACCGTGCTTGCCGAAACGAACATAAGATTGTTTCTTAATACCGATGTACACGAAGTGGAAGCGGAAGGCACAGAAACGTTCAGGACTATCCGCTCGGTAACCGGATGGATGATGGGATCGGAACGGAAAATTCGTTTTGAGAGCAACATGTATCTGGACTGTACAGGGGACGGACTGGTCGGTTTCTTGGCCGGGGCTCAGTACCGGCTGGGCCGGGAAGCAAGAAGCGAATTCGGCGAACCATGGGCGCCGGAGTCGGCCGACGATATTACGCTCGGCAGCACATTGCTGTTCTATACGAAGGACGTCGGCTACCCGGTCAAATATGTACCGCCCGCGTTCGCCAAAGATATTGCCAAAACGTCGATTCCGATGAGGCGAGTGATCCGCAGCGGCGATTCCGGCTGTTTCTATTGGTGGATTGAGTGGGGCGGGGAACTCGACACCGTTCATGAAAATGAGCGAATTCGCGACGAATTGTGGTCGGTCATTTACGGCATATGGGATTATATTAAAAATTCGGGCAACTATGAAGCGGAGCAACTGACGTTGGAATGGGTCGGGGCCATTCCGGGCAAGCGCGAATACCGCCGGTTCGTCGGCGATTATATGCTCCATCAGCACGATATTATCAAACAGACCCGATTCTTTGACCGGGTTGCGTTCGGAGGATGGTCGATCGACCTGCATCCGCCGCAAGGGATGTATGCGGCGGAGGATGGTTCGAAACATCTGTTTTCCGACGGTATTTACCATATTCCGTTCCGTTCGCTCTATTCGGTCAATGTCGACAATATGCTGATGGCCGGTCGGAATATTAGCGCGACACACGTCGCTTTCGGTACGACACGAGTCATGGCGACGTGCGCGGTGATGGGCGAGGCAGCCGGGACCGGTGCGGCACTCTGTGTTCAGAAAGGCATTACGCCAAGGGAATTATGTCGCGATCATTTGGAGGAACTGCAGCAGACTTTGCTGCGCGAGGATGCAGCCATCATCGGCATAGCGAATCGCGATCCACACGATTTGGCGCTTGGCGCTGCAGTAACCGCATCCAGTTCGTTAAGGCGCATCGCCATCGAGCAGCCGCACGAGCTTCACCATTTGCACGAGGATGCGGGTTTGCTTTTTCCGGTCGCTCCCCAGCTTGAAGGTTTCGAACTGTTGGCGGATGTCGATGCGGACACCTTGCTGGAAATTGAGCTGTGGGACACCGGCCGGTCGGAAAATTATGTACCGCATACGCTTATTGCCGCTTGCAGCATTCCTGTGCGCCCCGGTGAGCGACAATGGATTGCCGCCGACTTGTCCTGGAATCCGCTGGAGGACCGGAACGCCTTCGTCATCGTCAAGGCGAACCCGAATGTCGCCTTATGGTTGTCCCATCAGCCGTTGTTCGGCGTGCTCGGTTTTGTCAGGCAGCCGGAGCCTGTCGTCGCCGAGTTGAACGAGGGACAGTACGTAGCCCAGCCTGTAAGGGACTGGATCATGCGTCCCGTTGTCCGCAAACCGTTCTGTTTCCGCGTCGCAGGGGAAACAACGGCATACAGCGCCGACAAAGCGATCGACGGCTACAACCGTCCATATGGCGGACCGCATGTATGGCTGTCCGATGCTTTGTCCGCTACTGACGAAGGCGCAGATCGTCGTATGGCTGCGGACGATGAAGCTGGCAAGAATGGTACGGAAAACGCGGAGGCAGTAAATGGCGCTGCAGGACGTGAAGCTGCAGGAAGTGAAGCCTGGCTGCAACTGTCCTGGAACCGCCCGATCCGCTTATCGGAAGTGCATTTAACCTGGAACGACGATGTGAATGAATATTTGATCAATCTTCACTTCATGCGCACTCCGTTCGATATTTTTCCCGAGCTGGCTGCAGACTATCGACTTGAGGCATATGTGGCTGGACGATGGATAACGGTGCACAGGGAGACAGCAAACCGAAAACGGAAACGGATCCATCGTTTCACACCTGTCGCAGCCGATCGTCTGCGTGTCGTCATTGAACGTACGAACGGCAGTCCGCATGCGGAACTGGCGGAAATCCGCGTGTATGAGTAAGCTCGGGTCCTGCGAACAAATTGATGGAGGTTTTTGGATATGAGGGATATCCTGTTTCATGAACTGACTCGGGAGGAGATTTCTCATCGGGCTCAGCTCGGCTGCGCAATTGTCATCCCGCTCGCTGCGACGGAGCAGCACGGTCCCCATCTGCCGGTCTATACCGACAGCCTGATTTGCGATCGCGTCATCTCTGGAGCCGTACGTCAAGCGAGCGAATCGGTCGATTTATTACTGGCTCCGGTTCTGCCGTATGGATGCTCGGACCATCATTTATCCTTTGGCGGAACGATTTCGTTCTCGCCCGGAACCTATGCTTCTGTATTAAGGGATATTGGAGAAAGTCTGATTAAGGATGGTTTTCGAAAACTCATCTTTCTAAACGCACATGGAGGAAATACGCCTTTGATGATGCAGGCAGCGAATGATCTGGCTGTTCATCATCCGGTATGGGTGGCCGCGGCTCCATACTGGAGCTTGACGACAGATGCATTGCGGGAGTTGACGATGACGGAATCTTGCCCGATGCCGGGACATGCGGGAGAGTTTGAAACCTCTGCGATTATGGCCATCAGACCTGAACTCGTACGAACGAATTGCCTAAATAAGACACATGTTCAAAGAGAGTGGCTTAAATCTATTACACCGGGGACATTTATCGGCAAACATCGGGAGCTCACAGGGTATGACGGATTTACAGATTCGCCTCATTACGCGAGTGCAGAAGCAGGAAGGGCTAATCTGAATGTCGTTGTTTCTTGTGTTGCGAATTGGCTCGTTAAGGTTGTGCAAGAGATGAATCAGGGGGGAGAAGCATAAGAGAGGATAAAGGGAATTTATTGAGGAGGATGTAGCCCATGCGAAGGTGTGGGAACGTCCTTTTTTTATTGAACAACCGAGCAGGAAATTGCAAGAAAGGGGTGGAATAAATATACAAATGATACCGCATAAGGAGGTTGTAATAGATGGCATTTCCAACGCACATCGTATCAGCAGGAGGATATGTGGAAGACGGGCAAGGAAATATCCTTTTAGTAAAAACCCGTGACGGTGGTTGGGTTTGCCCTGGTGGGCAAGTGGAAGTCGGAGAAAATCTGATGGATGCTTTGGTTCGTGAAATCAAAGAGGAAAGCGGAATTGATGCTTCGGTTAGCTACTTAGTCGGCGTCTGCTCGAATACAGGGATTTTTAAATGGTATGATGGCGTGACTGATGTTCCTACGCAAGTTATATTTGAATTCGTATGTAAACCCGTTGGCGGGGAGTTGCTAGCTGTTACGGAAGAAACAACCGATAGCCGCTGGGTGGCGAAAGATAGAGTTCTTGATTTCATTACACATCCAGCTATTCGTGCTCGGTATCAGGCATATTTGGATTTTAATGGAGCTGTAAATTACATGGAGTATGTCACGCACCCCGAGTTCGTAATCAAACACCAAACATTTATATCGAAGTAGATTGTTTTACGTTATTGACCAAATGGAAGGAGTTGAAGATGAGCAATATGAGCCTATCGGCAACGATCAGCAATCTGGAAAACGGCAAACATCAGCACATCGTCGTTTATGGGACCAGTCTTACCGAAGGCGGCGCTTGGGTCTGCGGATTAAAAGAGATTCTGGATCGCCGGTTTCCGGGGCAAGTGAAGTTGACTAACAGCGCCAAAGCTGCGCAATGGTCGGGCTGGGGACTTGAAAATTTGGAGGAACGTGTAATCGCGCTAGCTCCCGACGCCGTTTTTCTGGAATTCGCCATAAACGACTCCTATTTGCCTTATCAGACGAGTGTTACGAAATGCGGTAAAAACCTGGATGCTCTTATCGATCGAATTCACGCTGCCAACAAGAATTGCGAAATTATCTTGATGACCATGAATCCACCGGTTCGGGAACACCTGAAAATCCGTCCTCTGATTGAGCAATACTATCAGGTGTACAGAGATACGGCTCGCAAGCGCGGACTTTTGCTCATAGACCATTACCCGGTTTGGCGTAGAATGTTAGACGAAACCCCCGGCGAATTCGACCGGCTTATTCCGGATGGAATTCACCCTTCGGACGAGGGCTCGACTAAAATAACGCTTGCCGAAATCGTTAAGACTTGGCTGTGTGGAGAACAGTTGGGGGAAGAACTGGACGGAAGAAGTATGAAGATTATTAATCAAAACTAATGGCATCAACATAACTGTAAGTCGACTGTTGCGGTCATTAAGACTTACCGATGAAGAAGAAAAATAAATCAAAGGAGTCGAAAAACGAATGGAAGAAATGAAAATAAGTGAAATTGTGCCAAGCGCAATAAAGATGGAGCCAAAATTGCTGAATTTAACATGTATTTATTTACCGGCTAAGCACCCCTATACCACTGCAAAATGGTACAGTGAAATATTTGGTTTAGAAGCAGCCGACTTTGCGCCGTTAGACCCTAGTGCAGGTCTTGTTGTATTAAACTTTTCCAAAGATATTCCTGGCGGGGGGAGTATATTTTTTGTACAGTCCAACGATAAGTTTTCAATGAATTTCAATAATATCGAAGGATATAATCACGCGATACTAATGTTCCAAGTAAAGGATATTGAGGAGATCTATGAAAGAATGAAGGAAAAGGGCGTGGAGTTTGCCACAGATGGAATAAAGGATCGCGGTGGATGTGGCAAAGAGATTGCATTTTTTGATCCGGACGGAAGAAAAATTGAAATTAATGATTATGGTACGAGATAAATGATTCATACAAACGGACGAATCCGGGCCGAATGAACTCCGATTCACCCGAATATAATGGGTAACGACTCTAAGGGAATGGGGAAATGGGATGACCGAAGCCGCCAAATCGCCATCCGTCGTTTTTGACAACGTTTCTTTCCGTTTTTCGGAGCATGGCGAATGGATCGTCAAAGATATCAATATTAGCATCGCTCCTGGCGAATGGATAGCCATCGTGGGAGGAAACGGCTCGGGAAAGTCGACCTTCGTTAAATTAGTGAACAGCTTGTTGAAACCAAGTCTGGGAAAGGTTCTCGTTTTCGGAGAATCAACCGATCCTGCGAATATTGTAAAGATCCGTCAGTTGGTTGGAATTGTTTTTCAAAACCCCGATGAACAGACGGTCGGCGCTACAGTCGAAGAGGATATCGCGTTCGGCCTGCAAAATCTTATGTTCCCGCGAGCTGAGATGATTTCGCGAATAGACCGTATATTGAAATTGCTGCAATTGGAAGAGCTCCGGTACCGTCCCGTTCGAACGTTGTCCGGCGGGCAAAAGCAATTGGTTGCGATCGCCGGCATACTCGTTATGCATCCGCGAATCATTATTTTCGATGAAGCCTCGTCCATGCTGGACCCGCAAAATGCAGGCAAGTTGCTAGGCGTCATGTCCGAGCTTCATCGTATGGGACTGACCGTCATTCAGGTGACGCATGATCCGGAAGATATCTGGAAGGCGGACCGAATTTTGGTGCTAAATCATGGACGCCTTGCTTTTGCCGGGGACGTCCCTACATTAATGAAGCAATCCGAGATTCTCGAAGAGGCTCAGACGCTCTCACCGTTTCTAGTTCGTTTACAAAAAGCGCTTCGCACGAAAGGTATGGAGCTGCCTGCCTGCTGCGGATCGGAAAAGGAATTGGCCAAATCCATATGGGAATCGATTTCCGTGATGTAAGCTATACGCATGCCAAAAGGACTGCCATGGAGCATAAAGTGGTCAACGGCGTTACGTTGTCCATACCTGACGGGCAATTTGCCGCGATCATGGGCCCCTCAGGATCCGGCAAAACTACTTTGGGACAGCTGGCTGCCGGTTTATTAATGCCTGAAACCGGACTCGTGTATGTGGATAATATCCCCACGAACAGAAGGAAAAACAGGTCCGAACTATCGAACAAAGTCGCTTACGTTTCTCAATTTCCCGAGCACCAGATGTTTGAAGAAACAGTATTTCGGGATATCCGGTACGGGCTTCGCCGGAGGAAGTATAGCGAGCCGGAAATAATGGAAAAAGTGAAAGGCGCGATGGAATGCGTCGGACTCTCTTTTGAAGCATACAAGGATCGCTCTCCTTTTCAGCTTAGCGGCGGAGAACAAAGACGGGTTACATTGGCAGGCGCCGTCGTCCTGGAGCCAAAGATTCTGATTTTGGATGAGCCGACGGCTGGACTGGATCCATTAACACGAGGGAAGCTTCTCGCTTTGCTGACCGTTCTTCAACGAACAAAGCATATGACGATCATCTGCATTACACATTATCTGCAGGATGCTTTGGAATGTGCGGATCGTCTGGTCATTTTAAATAACGGAAGACTAGCTTATGACTTGAAACCTGCCGAAATCGAATGCGTGCTGGAAGATCCCGCTATAGCTTTATCTCCAACACCTTTACTGCGCTTCCGCAAGGAACTCGAATCCTTTTTCCCTGGAAAAATCGATTCGGAGCTCATACAAGAAAACAAGCTTTTCGCCTTCATAGCCGACCGTCTAATGCGCACATAGGAGGTGAACCATGAGCAGCTTCGGAGCTTTATCCTCTTTGCAATATGTACCCGGCAATTCCTTCCTGCACCGGCTGGATCCCCGATCGAAATATGGGTTTGTCGCAAGTTATTCGATCAGTCTTGTTTCTTCCCATTCATTTACGGAAAGCCTCTTATATACGCTTGTCGCTTTATTCTTGTTTTTGCTTTCCAAACTCCGCCTAAACTTATTATGGGAAAATATGCGAGGACTGTTTGTCCTCATTATTATATTCATTTACTTTCAAACCGCATTAAACGGAATAGAGGCCGCTGCGCTAATGACGTTAAAAATGATTTCTTTTATCTTCATGGTCACGTTAATATTATCGACTACGCCGCCGGAAAAACAAATGGAGGGGCTGCGTAAATTGTTGTCTCCATTGCGCCGCCTTGGGGTGAAGACAGAATCGTGTGCAGTTATGGTCAACATAGCCATCATTTATCTTCCGCTTCTTTTGGAAGATCTCATGCGAATCATGCAAGCACAAAGAACACGGGGGCCGCAGTACGGTAGATGGAATTTGGCAAGGCGGGGGAGAGATATGATTTTACTGCTGACGCCATTACTTCTCTCGACCTTCAGGCGTGCCGAACGTTTATCGGACGCTATGGAGTCCCGCTGTTTCCAGCCCGGCAGCGATCGATCCGCTTTTTATCAATTGAATTTAGGCAGGCAGGATATCATCGTGTTGATCATTGCACTGTTGCTTCCATTTATTCGTTTGATTACCGAGTGATCTAAAAAAGGAGGCTTCTAACATGCGAGACCCGTTTCTCGATTATTGGGCAAAGCCGTTACCGCGGATGGAATCCGCATCACCATTGGCCCGCGTCAGTGCCAACCAAACAAAGACACTCGTTACGATCGCCTTTCTAGGTGCATTAACTGCATTATTCCAATCGGCGGGAGGTTTTTTGCCGGGGCCGGGTTACTTGCTCAGCATGCTATCGACAGCACCGATTGTACTGGCGGCGCTTATTTCATTACGCTCGGGACTTACCGCTTATGTGCTTAGCATCGTATTACTACTCCTTATTCAACCAAGCGAATTAATCGTCTTTCCGTTTACAACGGGATTGCTCGGGCTGGCATTAGGCTTCGGCATTGCGCGATCCAAAAATCGGATACAGGTTGTCTTGGTTTCTGCTCTCGCGTTATGGGCCGGAATTGCGCTTGTGTTATACGCCTTTCGCTTTCCGCTGCTCGGACCTTCGGTCGCCCTAAACTTTGATATCGCCACGGCAACTTATATCTTTCTATTTAGTTTGCTTTATAGCGCGATATGGACAGATATCAGTCTCCGGCTATTAGCGAGATTTAGAAAATCCGTATATAATCATTGAAGTTGGGTGGGAACGACTTCACGATGGGAACCTGTCTGAACTTCTGAAAAAATGCTTTCCGCCCCTGATGAGACGTGCATTTCCGGTTGTGGGAAATATGCCTTCAACATACGTTCCATGTCTTCCGAGCGCCAGAATCGTTTTCATCATCCCCTTATCGCTCACTTGAGAACCAAGTACGGTACCGATTGCCAGCAAGATCATGATCTGTGGTATTGTCATTTGCGAAATGGATTTACGGCCGGCTAACAATCCAAACTGAAAAGGTAGAGAGATGTTGGGTGACAAGAGTATGCCAGGCGCCGCGGCGACCTGCTCCGGTTCGTTGAAGTAATGGGCAGTAGAACGTGGTATTATAGGAGTAAATGCACATTAGGAGAACAAGTTTTATGATTGATAACATCAAGATGTGGGCTAAGCAGCTAAAAAGAAAGGTCTTTGTACTTTATTTTGCCTACAAGGATAACCGCACTCCTTGGTATGCAAATTTATTGGCCATATGTGTTGTTGCCTATGCCTTTAGCCCAGTTGATTTGATTCCAGATTTTATTCCAATACTAGGCTATCTGGACGATGTGATATTAGTTCCTCTTGGTGTTATGCTTGCATTGAAATTGATACCTAAAATGGTGCTCCAGGATTGTACAGTAAAAGCAGAGGAACGAATAAAGCAAGGAAAACCGAAAAATTGGGTTGTAGGAAGTTTAATTATTTTAGTATGGATCGTGGCCGGATTGTGGATTTCTATTGCGACATATCGGTATTGGTTGAACTAACGCAGAACGTGAGTAGAGTTGGAGGGACCGCATGATGACAATCGACAAGACGGATCGATTAACCCACGAGCGATCCATGTCTACGAGAAGATCGGTTTTAAACGAGAAGGGTTACAGCGAGATGCACTACTTATAAACTGTTCCGTGCTGATTTCAGCACGGATTTTTTTACGGCTCAAAATAGCAGGTGATACTTCAACTTACGGGAGGAGAACAATCCATGAAGCTTCAAACGAATCGGCTCAAAAATGGAAGCAGAGGTTTCCTGTTGTCATTAACATGGCAATGGGAAACCTCTTTAAGCATATTGCTTTATTGAACTATGAAATCAGGGCCATCATAGGTTACTTTGACTTCAATCTCGCCGGATTTGATTTTCTCAGCGTAAGCGGCGAGTTTGTCTTTCACTTCCTGAGGTACGGAAGGGGCAAGCGCCAAGCGGATGGCGTCGGCATTTTCCAATCCGATTTTCACGACTTTATTCGGCTGCCAATTTCCTTCAACCAAGTCCTTAATGGCACTGTACACCGTTAAACCGGCATCCGAAATAGCAGAACCGAGGAACACGTCAGGAGCATCTGCATAGTAGTCGCGTACATTTCCGAATTGGAATGTGCCCGTCTCGCGGTTCGCTTCCGTAACTCCTGCGCGCGCATTGTTCAACATGGTGAAAATGATATCTGCGCCGGCATTGATCTCGGCCAGTGCGGTTTTCTTAGCCAAAGCCGCATCTTCTTGATTACCCGTAAATGTCGTTAAAAACTTGGCTTCCGGATTCGTATATTTCAAACCGTCGGCAAAAGCGGCGCGGCCATAAAAGCCAGGGGTAACACGAGCGCCGGAAATATGTCCTACGATATTCGTTTTTGTCAACAAACCGGCAGCAGCGCCTGCAAGCCAAGCGGATTCTTCTTGTTTAACCTGGTAGCTGGACAAGTTATCGCCAACCAGATTCGTTTGTGTGTTAACGAATTTAATATTCGGATATTCTTTGGAAACGATCTTAACGGCTTCCGAGCTTTGTCCCGCATGAGCGATGATCATGTCAGGTTTCTTTTCGGCTAATTCACGGAGTGCATCGGCAATTTTGACGGTGTCATGCGGAATGCCTTCGACATAAGTCGTTTTTACGCGTAATTCATCCTGCGCCTTCATGAGCCCTTTGTATGCGGACTCCATAAAGCCGCCATCGCTCGCCGAACCGGGAATTAACAATGCTACTTTCGGTTTTCTGTGGTTATCTTGCTGGTGGCCTTTTTCGGCGTTCGCTGGGTTGTTTCCTAGCGGCAATACTAGAGTTGCAATGGCCAAAGTCGTAATAGCCAGTTTCGATAGTAGACGCTTCATGTTGTTTACTCCATTCCAAAAAGTAGTTTCGTCCGGACAAATCAGAGAATAAACCAGAGATCGAATTTTGTCAAATTATGCCGAAGAAAAAGTTGGTAGACATGAAAAGATGAAGCGGTCTCGCCGTTGAACTTACGGTTTCTCCGTCATCGGAACTATATCTTTTTTGTTAATATAGTAATTAGGTCTTGTGTTTTCAATTTGACTATAATATACTTTCGAAACAGAGCCTATATACCCGTAACGATAATGGCATACTTCCTGAAAGGGGAGGACGCAAAGCCACGGGCCTAAGGAGTGCGATAAGCATTCTATGGCAGCCGAGCCGCCGAAAATAGGGGGTTTTTTCTAAAAATCCATCCTTTTTTTGGGGTGGATTTTTTGTTGCTATTTTTTGTTTAGGGAAATCATTGCTCAAGAGGACGAAGAAGGGTGATGCTGCATGAGTTACATACGCAATTTGAAGGTCAGAACTAAATTTTTCGGGATTCTCGGACTTGCCATTACTTTGATGTTAGTTATCGGCATTTCCGGTTTTGTCGTCATGCAGTCGATGGGAAAAAATGCCCGTGCCATGTACGAAGAGAAAATGATTCCGAACAGCTTGATCGAAGCTTTATTATTCGGGAACTCGCAGATGGACGCCTTACAGCTCGAGCTTCTGCTCGCGAAGGACGAGGCCATTATTAAACAAATTCAACAGCAAATTACGCAAACGCGCGAAAAAAACCAAGCGACACGGAAAAAATTGGAGCAGATCACATTATCGCCGCGTGCACAGGAGCAATACAAAAAATTTATCGACTTGATCCCGAAAAACAACGAAGCAAAGAAAAAGGTCGACGAGCTTGCGGTTGCAAACAAAAAAGAAGAGGCGCATAAAGAGTATGTCAACGCGTTTAAACCTATACGCGCCGAAATGATCAAAAGCCTTGAAACCGTAGTTCAATACAATACCGAGGATGCTAAAGCATTTTATGAAGAAAGCATTCAAAGCTCCAAATCCGCAACAGCTATTATTATCATCGTAACCTTGATAACAATCCTACTCTGCTCGACGCTAGGTTATGTGATCGCCAATATGATAACAAGACCGATTCACAGCATTCAGCAATGGATGGCGAAAGCGCAGGACGGGGATATGACCGTTCAAGGCGATTACCGCTCTTCCGATGAGATCGGCTTGCTTACGAAAGATTTTAATCGTATGATCGCAGGTCTGAGAGAAATCATCGTAAAAATTGGAATGGAATCGCAAAACTTGTCCGCAAGCTCGCAGCAGCTTCTCGCAAGCTCGGAGCAATCCAGCGAATCGACGAATCAAGTTGTGCTCGCAATCCAGGAGATTGCATCCGGTGCTGACAGTCAGCTTCAAAGCACGACCGAAAGCGTTAGAGCGATGGAAGAGATGGCGATAGGCATCAATCGAATAGCCGATTTCTCCGGCAGCGTATCTTCCATGTCCATGGATGCTTCCAAAGAGGCGGAAGAGGGGAATATTGCCATTCAAAAAGCCGTCGAGCAAATGGAGATGATTCGAACTTCGGTTAACGACTCCGCACTTCTCGTAAATCAACTCGGGAATCGTTCCAAGGAGATCGGGAAGATCGTTGATGTAATTACAGATATTTCTTCACAGACGAATTTGCTCGCTTTGAACGCAGCGATCGAGGCAGCTCGAGCTGGAGAACATGGTAGAGGCTTTGTCGTCGTTGCAGGTCAAGTCCGAAAGCTGGCTGAACAATCGCGGCAATCCGCCGAACAAATATCGGCCATCGTTCGTCAAATCCAAAACGAAACCACCCATGCCGTCATCGCCATGGAGAAGGGAAGCAAAGAAGTAGAGAGCGGGTCGGTTATCGTACGCGAGGCTGGCGAAGCTTTCCACAACATTATGCACGCAGTGCAAGAGGTCGCCAATCAAATGCAGGAGGTATCCGCATCCTCCGAGCAAATGTCCGCCGGCAGCGAGCAAATAACCGCATCTCTCCAGGAAATGGAGAACATCACGAAAGCCACTTTTGCCAAAACAGAAAGTGTTGCAGCTGCCTCCGAGGAGCAACTGGCGACAATGGAAGAAATTTCATCGGCCGTTCAAGCGCTAACGAATATGGCTTATGAGCTCCATGAAATTACGCTTCGTTTTAAGAGTTGAAAATACTATTAATGAAGAAAAAAATAAAATCCTGCGCCATTTTGGTGCGGGATTTTTCTTCATCAAGAACTCAAAGTGTGGGACCGGGGAAAAAGATACTGCCGCACACCCCTACGTTCAGCTCCTACGATTGAATTACTCGATATCCTTGACGTTCAACGAATGGTTATATCGTTCGTTGCCTTCGGAAGTCGGCTTTTAACGCTCCTCGTTTTTTCGAGACTGCTCGAGAAGCCGCTTGGCTTCGTGACGGTCGGCAACTTGCAGTTTGCTTAATATGGACGACACATTATTCGCCACCGTCTTGGGGCTGATATGCAATCGGGCCGCAATCTGCTGGTTCGATTCCCCTTCCGCCATTCGCGTCAAAATTTCCGCTTCCCGCTTGGTCAGCTCGGCAAATGCCGGATGCTTCGTCGGCGTATCCGTTTCAGCATGGGGGGCCGAAAAATAATGGATCATCCGCTCCGCGATATCCGAGCTGAACACGGCCCCGCCGCCCCCAACCCTTCGAATCGATTGCAGCAGCTCGTCCTCGTCCGCATCCTTTAGCACATAGCCCTTGGCCCCGGCCCGCATGGCGGTAAACACGGATTGATCGTCGCGGAACATCGTCAAGATGAGCACCTCAATTCGAGGAAACCGTTCCTTGATCAGCCGCGTCGTTTCGATGCCGTTTAAGCCGGGCATGCGAATATCCATGAGAATCAGGTCAGGCTGCAGCTGCTCCGCAAGCGCCAGTGCATCGTCACCGTTCGAAGCCTCGCCCACGACCTCCAGATCGCCCGTTGTGTTCAGCAAATTCCGTACACCGCTCCGAAATAGCGGGTGATCTTCCGCAATCAATATTTTCATCGAACGAACCTCTCCTTTCTACAGGGGCAAAATAGCAATAATCCGCGTTCCGCCGCCATCCGCCCGTTCCACCGTGCATTGTCCGCCAAGCTCCGCAGCGCGTTCCCGGATCGAGGTTAGCCCGATGCCTCCTTTGCCGCCGGTTGGCGCCGGGCGGGCCTGAATGCCGCTGCCGTTGTCTAAGATTTCCACCGCCAATTGACTTGAAGGCGAAATATCCAACCGAACCGTACACATCGTCGCTTGGGCATGCTTCACGACATTGACGAGCGATTCCGTCACGATCCGGTATACGGCGACCTCGACGGCGGCCGGCAACGGCGGCAGCGGAAGCGCAGCGTGCAGCCGGATGTGCAGGGGTTCGGCTCCACGTTCGCCTGCCAGCAGTTGGGCCGGTTTGGACAGCGTTGCGATGCGTTCCTCAATCGCGCCGATCAGCCCTAGCTCATCAAGCGAAGGCGGGCGCAAATCGTGCACAAGCGTGCGAATCTCTTCCACCGTGGAACGAATCTCCTTGCGCAGGTCGGTAAGCATATCGCTCGCAATGGCGGGTTCCTTCACGATGTATTTTTGCACGGTCGCGGCATTCAGGGCAAGCGCGGCGAGCCTCGGGGCAAGATCGTCGTGCAAGTTTTTGCGAATGTGCCGGCGCTCCTCCTCGCGCGCAAGCACGAGCTTCTCGCGCGATTCCTGCAAATCCTCGGCCAGCAGCTTCATACCTAGCGTCATGTTGACATTTTCCACAATGGGTCCCGCTTGCCGCAGCAGAACATCCAGAAGCAAAGTGTCCTCGGAGGAAAAGGCTTCTCCTGGGGAACGGCTTGCGGCATGTAGCGTCCCGAGCTCTTGTCCACGTTGAACGATGGGGTAAGCGTGAAGCTCCTGAACAGGTTCTCCGGCCGAAGCGACCAGCGTTTCTTGTCCGCCGACCCCGATGGAGATGCCGACATAAGGCAGCCGAAGCGCCTCTTGGACCGCCCGGGCCATGGCGGCAACCATATCTTCCGGCGCGCGCGACTGGGTCAGCCGGTTGCCGAGGTCCAGCAGCACGGCGTACGGATCGTCATGCCTTCCCTTCAGCAGCCGGTTGATCTGCACCTGCAGCCACTGCTTGAGCGGAGCAAATGCGACGGCCACGACGGCGGTTGCGATCAGGGAGACGATGAAGTTATCCTTCGTTTGAAACAAGCGGCTCAAATAAAGCACCGCCGCCGTATACAACAACACGACGCAGACCGACAAAGCCAAATAAACGAGCGTCCGGTTCACGAGCGGGTCGATATCCCACAGCCTCCGGCGCAATACGGCCATTGTTAAAGTAACGGGGATGGCCAATAGGACACCGTGAAGGATAAGATTCAAATACAAGAACGTCATCGCAGAGCCGTCGTTGAATTCCGGGGCGAACAGGATGCTGGTCGCGACAAATCCGACGAGTCCGATCGCGGCCCCGTATACGACCCATTTAGTCTGCTGCCGCTGGGTCGGTGTGGAAAGCTTGCGATACCGGTATATTTGCGCAAACAGAAAAATGAGCATGGAGCCGGCGTACCATGCAAGCTGAACGTATGCCGAAAGCTGCCCCCACATATTCCCGCCATACAAAAAGTTACAGACATCAACAGCTGCAAATAGGATCAAATAATACCGCGACCAGCCGGGGACGAAACGTCCGTCCGGAAATAAAAAGAAAAACGAACACAACGAAATCCAGCCGATCATTGAAACGAAAGCAAACCATAAATGATCGACCCCGACCTCGCCGGAAGCGACTCTTGCTAAGGAAGGGAAGGAGGTGCCGAAGGAGACCAGAACAAGCGCGGTCAACATCCCCATCGGTTCACGGAAGCCTTTCCACGCAACGATTGCGGCAGCCGTATAAAATACGAACGTAAATCCGCAATCGATCAAGACGAGGAGCAAGGAATAAGATTTCGTCGTGAGCCCGTTGTCCGGCATCGGCATAGCCGGGACGGCGTCGCCGCATCCGCTTCGGATACAAACGTTGGCCAGCTTCGTGAAATATTCCGGAATGCTCCCGATATACATTGCTATCGTGATCAGGCAGAAGGCGATGAACGCCAGCTGCAGCATAATCACCCCAAAGCCGACTGGCCGCCGTTCGCGGGTACGCGGGCTCCCGTTTCGTTGCGCGATCTCCCTCATCTCATCTTCGTCCTCTCCGCCGAACATCTTCCGAGTATCATCACTTACCTCGGATATATCCGATTATAGCTTACCGCTCCGCAAGATGAATACGCATTTTTCCACTTTTCCCGAATCTCGTCCCGAATTTCCCGTTTTTCCCGAATTTCCCGGATTTCTCGTTCCAATTTCCCGTAAAAAAAAAGGAACGGCCTGCCCTATGATCCGTGATTTCCCGTCGGTTAAGATGATCGAGGAAACAGCATGAAATGAAAAAATTGGAGGTTGACACAAATTGAATGAAAAACAGGTTATTAAAGGGCTAGGCATGGTTTGTTTGTTGGCGGGCATTGCACGCATAGGCATGACCCCTTCCGCAATCATTTGGGGGTCGGACAGCCCACAGGAGCTGACCTTCGGGTTTATCGCCTGCGTGCTCATGTCGATCGGCACGATCGTCACCTACATGGTGCAGTCGCGTGAAACCGGGGTGACGGGATTTATTACGACGCTTGCGATTATTACCGGCAATATCGTAACAACGGCGATGGTGTGGCATTCGTTCGTCTCGGGCAATCCGGAGGAAAATCCGGATAACCTGCTGTTCGCGATCACGAGCATGATCAGTATGATCGGATTTATCGGCGGCACGCTTGTTTTTACGATCCTGACGTTCCGGGCTGGTGTATTCCCGCGCTGGGTATCCGTCCTGCTGCTGCTGATTCTGCTGACCGCGTTTCTTCCGGTCGACGACAACAAATATTTCCCATTCTTCTGGGGACTTGCTTACGTGGGCATGGGGTACTGCATCTTTGCAGGTAAATTACGCGACAAATCATCCGGCATGACTATGCAATCTTTAAACAGGTGATGAGTTGCAGCGAAGATTAGTATCCGAATGCAAAAGTATTCCTTAAGCTACTCGGAAGTATCCGAACGAGTACTGCCGCTCCGAATGGCGGGCGTGCTAAGCTTTTAATGTACAAAAAGAAACCATGGGAGGAAATTCGTTACAATGCTGAAAACAAGCAAAAAAATACGATTTGCCGTTATTTGTTCGATGTTGGCCGGGACGCTCGCTTTCGCCGGTATCGCATCCGCCTTTGGCGAAACCGCGCCGGAGGGGGTGGATATTAAGGAATTCAGTCTGCTGGACACGGCGTCCGACGTTGTCGGTGCGGCGGACTTCACGCCGGAGGGCAACAAGGACGGCCACTTTAAGCTGCTTTTGAACCTCGCCCAGAAGACGACGATTCAATCCGTAGTTCTGCGCTCAACCGATGCATACGGCAAGGATAACCAGCAGGGGGTATGGAGGACGAACCGTGTCACCACCGGTTGGCTGCTCGGCATCGTGCAGGACATCACAGTAACGACCCCTACAGGCACGAAGCATGAAAGTCAAATCATCAATCCGGGTTTTAGCAAAAATATAAAAGATCCGGTCGGCGAGTTCGAAGGAGAGCTTACGTTTGATTTGTACGCCAGCAACAATGGAACGATCAAGGAAACGCAGTATTATGTGTTGGAAATCGAAACCCCGCAAGGCACGATTTCGTCCAAACCGATCAAATACAAAAAGCCGATGTCTTCCGGAGGAAATACGACGACGACGCCTAAAAATCCGACACCGAACCCGAAGCCGGATACTACGTCGGAGCCGAAACCAAATCCGAATCCGAATCCGAACACGACGACCGATCCAAAACCGAACCCGATACCGGACGCAACGACCGGACCTACGCCAAAGCCGGTGCCTGCATCCGGAATTCAAGTTTTTTTCAAGGAACAGTTTATTGATTTTGGCGATGCGCAGCCCGTGCAGAAGGACGGCCGGACGCTTGTCCCGTTCCGGAAGCTGTTCGAAACGTTCGGTTTTGCGGTGAAATGGCTTGATGAAGGGGGCGTTCAGAAAGCGACCGGAACGAAAGCGGATCTTGCGATCGAATTGACGATTAACAGTAAAACCGCCAAAGTCAACGGCAACAACGTCACCTTAGACGTGCCGGCGCAAACCATCAATGGAAGCACGATGGTGCCTCTGCGATTTGTTTCGGAGAACAGCGGATATAAATTGTCTCTTTCCAATGTAGGCAAGGTAACGGTCATCCAACTCGATGAGGCCGGTCCGGCAGATCCGTCGAAACCAACGGATCCGAAACCGACCGATCCGAAACCAACGGATCCGAAACCGACCGATCCATCGAAGCCTACGGACCCGTCGAAACCGGAGCAAGCGGAACCGTACGTTGTCAAAGGCTACATTCGCGACGCACAAGGCAATCCGCTTCCGGGAGTCAAGGTATATGCGGATAACATGCTGCTCTACAACAGCAATATTGCCGGAATCACCGACGAAAACGGGCACTACCGAATCGAATTGGAGCATATCGCCACTTCCTGGAGCATGAGTGCGGAACATACCGTTCCATATAACGGCAAGAAGTACACCTTCAAAATGAGCCCCGATATCGATCTGTCGCTGACGGGAAGCAAGGGGGGCGTCCGGGATTTCACCTGGAAGGATTTTAACGGACAAATCTACATTTATGGTCCTTTATCATTCGATGACGGCTTGCCCGATTTCAATATGACCGATTTGGAAATCACGCTCACGCCTGTTGGTCCGCTGCTTGACGGCAGCGCAGGCACAACGATTACGAAAAAGGTCGGTCCGGTGCAAGGCGGGCTCGGCATCGACGGGATTCCGATCGGCAAATACAATGCGACCGTCAGATGGCTTCCGGAAGGGCACGATCCGATACCGATGCAGGTCCGACTCAATTATGTCGGCAAATATGCGGATTCCGCGGAGTTCGAATTCGCGGAGCCTCGGGGAACATCGACATCCAAATATTTGAGCGAGCTGGAAGTCAAGCTTCCATAAACTCAGACAGCAGGAGGAGCGGATGAAGAAGCGGTTGAGCAATACATGGAAGACGGTGTTGTTTGGTTTTACACTGATGAGTTGCATCACGCTCAGTGTGAGCGGCTGCAGCAAGGGAATCTCATCCGATGTAGGCAAGACGGAAGCCAAGACCGTGGGAGGGGATTCTGCCGAATCTGCCGAATCCTCCCCATCGGCCGAAAACGAGGAGGCTTTTGTCGTCAAAGGCCACGTGCGCGATGCACAAGGCAATCCGCTGCCGGGCGTTAACGTATATGCGGATAACACGCTGAGCTACGACAGCAACATCATCGGGGTTACGGACGAAAACGGCCTGTACCGGATCGAACTCGAGAATATCGCCACCTCCTGGAATATGAGCGCAGAACATACCGTTCCGTATAACGGCAAAAAGTATATCTTCAAGCTAAAACCCGATCTCGACCAGTCGTTTGCCGGGAGCAAGGGGGGCGTTCGGGATTTTACATGGAACGATTTTAACGGACAAATTTTTATTTATGGTCCATTATCGTTCGACGACGGCTTACCCGAGTTCAACATGAGCGACTTGGAAATTACGCTCACGCCCGTCGGTCCGCTGCTCGACGGCAGCGCAGGCCAGACGCTGGTCAAACGGGTAGGTCCTGTCGAAGGGGGGCTCGGCGTCGATCAGATCCCGATCGGCAAGTACAAGGCGACCGCCAAATGGCTGCCGGAAGGGCACGATCCGATGCCCATGCAAATCCGGATCAACTATGTCGGCAAATATGCGGAATCCGCCGAAGTCGAATTCGACAAGCCAAGAGGAGCATCAACCTCGAACTATTTAAGCGAACTGGAAGTCGGACTGCCGTAGAGCGTTTGGCGATGACGGCGGCCGATTGCCCGCGCTATACATGGAGGAAACGATAAGATGAAGCGAGAGATGACAATCCAGAAATCCGAACTGCCGAAGGAAACATTCCTAGGCGGTTCTTTAAAAGCTTTTCGCGAGGACCCTCTTTTGTTTATGAGGAGCCTGCACTTGCAATATGGCGATTACGCCAGGTATCGTCTGGGACCGCAAAAGTTTTACGCCATATTTCATCCGAGCATGTTGAAGGAAGTGATGGTGACGAAGGCCGATGCTTTCAGCAAAGCGGGTGCATTCGATGAAATCAAACGGCTGACGGGCGAAGGACTTGTCATGAGTAATGGAGCTCATCATGACCGACAGCGCCGCATCCTGCAGCCGAAGTTTACGCGCGGGCATATCCAGAAATATGCGCAGCAGATGGCGGAAAGCACGCGAAGCCTGACGGAACAATGGGTGTCCGGCGAGCAGCGGAGTTTAACCCGCGATATGTTCGTGATCACGTTTGACATTATAGCCAGGACGATGTTCAGTTACGATTCTACGGAAAGGCTGAATCAGATCGAACAGGCGTTCGATTCGATCAATCGCATCGCTTCCGAGAAAATCCGGACGCTTGTCAGACTCCCGCTGCTGATCCCGACGAAACAAAACCGCGAGTATACGGAAGCGCTCCGGGCATTGGACGACATCGTGTTCGGCATCATTGCCGAGCGCAGAGCGAGCCGGCAAGCCGATGGCCATGACCTGCTGGCCGTTCTTATGCAGGCCGTCGACGAGAAGGATCAAACCGGCATGACGGATCGCGAGCTGCGCGACGAGTTGATGACGATGTTCTTGGCCGGGCACGAAACAACGGCGCATACGCTGGCGTGGGCGTTCGATTTTGTGATGCGGAGGCCCGATGTCGAGGAGAAATTAGTCGAAGAGTGGAGCCGGGTTCTGGGCGGCAAGCTTCCGACCGCAGAGCATTATGGCGAGCTTGTTTATACGCAAAACGTGTTGTGGGAAACGCTTCGGCTGCGGCCTTCAGGCTATCTTACCACCAGAACGGCGTTACGGGACATTCAATTGGGAGAGCTGCCGATCCGCCGTGGCGAAGCCTTGATGATCAGCCCGTATCCGCTCCATATGAGCCCGGTTTATTTCGACGATCCGGAAACGTTTCGGCCGGAACGGTTCGAGAACGATTACGTCAAATCGCTTCCGATGATGGCTTATTTTCCTTTCGGCGCAGGTCCGAGATCGTGCATCGGCAACCATTTCGCGATGATGGAGATGGTCATCATTCTGGCGACGGTCGGCCAATCTTTCCGTCTGCGCCATATCCCGGATCACCCGCCGGTCGTTCCGGAGCCGCTGCTCACGTTAGCTCCGCGGGGAGGAATCCGCGTAACGGTCGAACGCAGGTAATTTACTCCCAATCCCCTAGAAGGAGGACCCGTTTCCAATGTTTATTTTTCGCATGAGGTTCGTTTCCGCATTGATCTGTGTTGTCCTGGCAGGCATGCTCGCTTTGGCCGGCGTTGCGTCCGCGTTCGGCGAGACGGTGCCCGCAGGCGTAGAGATTAAGGAATTCAGCTTGCTGGATACGGCGAAGGATGTCGTCGGTTCGGCGGATTTCACGCCGGAGGGTAACAAAGACGGACATTTTAAATTAAGTCTGAGTCTGGCGCAGGACACGGTCATTCATGCCGTCATTCTTCGCTCGACGGATGAGTATGGCAAAGATAATTTCCAAGGCGTCTGGCGTACGAATCGGGCGACGACCGGCTGGTTGCTGGGCATTATGGACGGCAATGAGGTCATTAACCCCGGTTTTCGCAAAGACGTGAAGGAACCAGTCGGCACGTTCAAAGGAACGTTAAGTTGGGATTTGTATGCAAGCGACAACGGTACGATCAAAGAAACGCAGTATTACGTGCTCGAGATCGAAACGCCGGAAGGGACCGTGGCATCGAAGCCGATCAAGTATAAAAAGCCGCAAGGGGGAAGCTCTTCCCAGACTCCGGTGCCAAATCCAAAACCGGATCCAAAACCGGATCCAAAACCGAATCCGGATCCAAAACCGAATCCCGGTCCGGTTAAACCGTTGCGCGTCGCGGGCGGCCTGGGAAAAATCGAAGTTAGCGGCGGCACGCCAAACGTCCGGGTGACGTTACAAGAAAAGACGGATACGAAAGTCACGTTAGTGAAATCGGCCGTATTGGATGCGACGGGCGGTGCCGTATTTTCGAATCTTCCGGCAGGCAAACAGTATTATGTGTATAACGCAGACGGTACTCCGAATGGACCCATAGAGGTCACCAAACAGGATTACGTTTTGTTCGACGTGAAGTCGCTTATTGCTAAAGTAGGATACCAACCCTACACCAAAAATTTTGGCTTCTACATTTCCGGTCAAATGCTCGATAGCTCGATAAAAATTGTTGAATTAAGAAGCGGGGAATATAAAGAATCGTTCGATGTACGAAAATCAAAGATAGAATACGAAAGGTTTGTAGGATTTAGAGGATTGGACAAATCGATTACGCTCACGGCAACCAGGAAGGATGGCTATAAGGAGGAGCTCTATCTTTGGATAGAATACGACCTGATCGACGATTCGACCGTCACCGCATCGAAAAATGATGACGGAACGTGGCTCGTTCAAGGAAAATACACCTCACCTTATTACAGCAGCCACATTAAATTTTATACCAAAATCGGTCCGAACTGGATTTATTTGCAGGACTTAAGAACGGTCGGGAAAGCGGAGCCGGAATCGGACGACGAGATGATCTTAAAGCAAAATTTCAGAGATTTCCAAGTCACGGTCCCAGCCACGAACGAACAAGAAGTAACCTTGATGGTTGTCGATCCGAATTATGAGGTTTTGCACGTGCCGCTCATCACTGAACAAACGGCTAGCGAACAGCCGTCGATCGCCATAACTTTGCGCATGGAATCTACCAAGGCCCTTGTCAACGGCAAAGAGCAGACGCTGGATGCAGCTCCTTATTATTATGAAGGCCGTACGATGGTGCCGCTCCGGTTTATCGGTCAAGCGCTAGGGGCAACGGTCGAATGGAACGGCAAGAACAAATCGATAACGATTACGAAAGACGGCAATAAAATCGAGCTGCAGCTTGATAAAAAAGAAGCCTACGTCAAAGGCCAACCGACGATGCTGGACGCCCCTCCAACCGCCAAAGAAGGCGTCACGATGGTACCGCTGCGGTTTGTAAGCGAAAACTTGAACATGCAAGTGAAGTTCGGCGACGGCGATATCTTTATCTCCAATAAAAAATGAAGCAGGGTCAAAGAGGAGGATTCACAATGTCCGATGCATTGAAAAGTTTGCGGCTGGATCCGTACCCATGGTACGCCGAAATGCTGAAGGCTCCAGTCGCGTTCAACCCCCAATTCGGCGCGTATTTGGTTTTTCGCTATGAGGAAGTGCGCCGCGTGTTTAACGATCCGCATACGTTTTCGTCCGCGGTATTCGACGGATTGTCGGAAAATCTGGCTTTTGATAATCAACTGCAGGCCATGGACCCTCCGCGCCATACGCAGCTGCGTGCGCTTGCCGCCCATGCGTTCACGCCGCGTGCCGTCGCCGAACTGGAGCCGAGAATCCGGGAAATTGCGGGCAAACTGCTGGATCATGCCGAGAACCGGGAGCAGTTTGATTTCGTGCGAGACTTCGCGATCCCGCTGCCGGTATCGGTCATTGCCGAAATGCTTGGCGTGCCGGAGGAAGATCATCCGATGTTCAAGCGATGGTCGGATATTGTCGTCGAAATTTCGGAGCGTTTGCTGACAGGCGTCACGGAGGAATTGCCGGAGCACGTAACCGCGTTCCGTGACATGCAAGCTTATTTTCAAAAGATGATCCATGAGCGGAGGGAGCAGCCGCAGAACGATCTAATCTCGAGATTGGCGGCCGCGGAAATTGAGGGAAGGCAGCTCACCGACCTCGAAGCCAGCAACTTCTGTTTGCTGCTGCTCGTCGCCGGCAACGAAACGACAACGAATTTGCTGACCAACATCATCCGTACTTTTGCGGAGTATCCGGAACAATGGGAAATGCTGCGCGAGAACGAAAAGCTGATTTCACGCGCGGTTGAAGAAGTGCTGCGCTATCGCACGTCCGTGCAGTTGATGTACCGTATCGCGACACAGGACGTCGAACTGGGCGGGGCGCACATCAAAGCGGGGGAGCGGGTTGTCGTCTTTATGGGGGCCGCCAATCGCGATCCGGCTAAATACGAAAACCCGAATACGTTCGACATTACGCGCGCGCCCAGTCCGCATACGTCGTTCGGGCACGGCATCCACCAATGCCTCGGTGCACCGCTAGCCCGGCTGGAAGCCACTGTCGCGCTTCAAGTGTTGACCGCGCGCATCGCCGAGCTGCGCATTCCGGCGGAAGCCGAGCTTGAGCCGTTAACGAGCTTCAATATACTCGGGCTGAAGCGGCTTCCGCTGCAATGGGGGTGATGCCGCCGACCCGGCAAACCAAGTAATGCAATAAACGATGGAAACTATGTTCAGTTGTGGAAAGGCCACAACCGGAAAGGAGCGTTATGATTCGTTATATTCGCAAAATCAAGCTGCGTTTGATGGTGTATACACTGATCGTTTGCCAACTGGCGCTGATCGGCTCGCCGTCCGCTACGGCGGCTGAACCGGGGGGAGAAAGTGCGATCCCGGATATTCAGGCTGTCGTTCAACAAATGCTGGACGGTTTTGAGCCGCAGCAGGACAATGCGGCACCTCCGCCTCCGAAATTGGACGCGATCGCGAGTCCGACCAACCAGAACCCTCTCGCCATCAAAGGAACGGCTTCGCCAGGAGCGACGGTCATCATCCGCTATGGCTTGGCTGGAGAAGAATTGCAGCAAATCCCTCCGCTGACCGTGGATGAGAGCGGGAAGTTCGCAACGAGTTTACCGATAACAACCGGCGACGGAAGATATGTCGTCAAGGCCAAAGCGGTTGTGGACGGAGCGGAAAGCTTCGAGCCCGAATACGGCTTCGATTACGACGGCACGGCTCCGCTTCAGCCGAGAAATGCCAGATGGGTGCTTCTGCCCGCCGAACAAAGCGGCGTCGTGCTCGTATGGGAAGTTCCTTTTAAAGGGGGCTCCGATCAAGAATGGGATGAGACTGTCGACCATTACGAAGTTTATCGCGACGGCGATTTGTTGACAACGACCTTCGGTACTTCGTACGCCGATATGAATTTGGGCGATATGCAATATCACGAATACGGCATCGTAGCTGTCGATCGTGTGGGCAATAAGTCCGAACCGGCTCCAATTTATGCAGGAACGGGTTATCATGACGCAATCTTAACGTCGCCCCGTCATTCCGGCGGGTTTTCGGACGGCGTCGTATATGAGCAAGAGATGAATGCCGACGGTTCGCGGATCGCTTTTATCTCGAACGGATTGGACTTAGTGCCGCAGCCGCTCGAGTATCCGGAAGCCTATCATTTGTATATGAGAGACTTGAAGAACAATCAAACGACCTTGATCGGCAGAGCGGAGATGGCTAGTAGCATAGAGGGGCGACGACTTGCGATGGATGCTTCCGGCACGGTTGCGGCTTACGTCTCGGACGGTCAAGAAACGCCGGACGATACGGACGGCTTTTCGGATATTTTTCTCTACGATGAGGGAGCCGGGAAGGTACAACTCCTATCCGAAGGCAATGGAAGCGCGTATTCGCCTTCCATCTCGGATGACGGAACTTTGGTCGCATACGAAAGATCGAACGAAGACCGCACTCAGGTCGTCTTGCATGACCGAAACGCGAAGAAAACAGTGCTTATCGGCGAAGGGCATCACCCGACGATCAGCGGCAACGGCAAAGTTGTTTTGTTCGTCCAAGCGGAAGGGGTGGCCCTATACGACGTCGCTCAAGCGAAGATCGAGCCGATCCTGCTGGACGGCGATCTGGAATATGCGGAATTCCGCGAAACAAGCTTGAGCGCGGATGGCGGGACGATGGCCTTTGCGGTACGGCGAGACAATGGAAGCCGGACGATTTATACGTATGAGCGGTCCGGGGGGACGGCAACGCTCGTTTACAATACGCCGGGCGAATCCAGGTTCGGACTGTTTCATCCGAAAGTCAGCGGGGACGGCAGGAAGCTGTTATTCGAGTACAGCCATGCGCGTGGCAACGATTTCTACGGGCTTGCCGATCATGGGGTCATCCTGTATGACATTGCAACGAAGGAACCCACATCGATCTCCAACCAAGCGCTCGTCACGGAGAAGGCGACAATGGATGCGACAGGCAATAAGATCGCATTTATTTCGAGCGATTGGGAGAAGCCGGAGCGCCGTCATGGTTATCTCAAATGTTTCCAAGCTTGCGGAGATACTCCTCCTCCAGGCGATAAACCGATTGCATACGCGGATGTTTACTTCCAGAACATGGTGAACGGCCAGGCGCCAATCGGCAGCTCGTTTACGGTTGCGGCTATTTACGAAAAAGGCCGGAAGCTGCAAGCCTTCGTGACGATCCGGAAAACCGACAATTCGGAATCGAAGGAAACGCTTGAATTGAAGGAAGAGGAGCCGGGCAACTATCGGGTCAAATTTACGCTTCCTCCGGGAGCCGTCCAGTTAACCTCCGTACGGGTGGAACGAGCGGATAAACCGGACATTTACAAAGATATCGCGCATATGCCGATCAAGGTGGCAGGTCAATTAAAAGTCACGTTGGAGACGGAAATTACTTCGCTGCTAACGAACACAAAACTCATAGGGACCAGCAAACGCAAAGGTTACGGCAATCAAATCATAACCGACGGTCATTCCGAATACGTACTCCCGCTTGGCGACGCGGACGACTACACGGTAAAAGTCGTAACTCCAGACGGTTCCGTACTCGGCACGTCGGCTGCGTTTGCGGTGAACAACGGCGAGGAAAGTGTAACATCAGTCAAGTTGACGGCAATCGCGAAGCTCGACGTGTACGTCAAGAACTCGTTTAGCCAAATGGTGCCGAATGCCAAGGTGGTTGTGGAAAAGAACGGTACCAGCAATATATATATGACGAACAATCAAGGTATCGTGAACGTTCCCGGCGTCCATTATCACGGGCAAAAGGTCAAAGTCAGCGTATTGGCGGAGAAGCCTTATATACAGGTAGAACCGAAGGAAATCGTATTGAAGACCGACGCCAATGAGCTATTGTTCGATCTGCCGGTCATGAAGGAAGGCAATGTGAACGGCAAATTAACGAACCCGCAAGGTCAAGCGGTCGGAAAGCCGCTTAAGGTTATCTTTTATAACGAATTCCGAAGAGTGGTTGCAACAACGGGGGATGACGGTCAATACAGCGTCGATCTTCCCGCGGACGCCTATTCCATCCAGGTCGTATCGGATCAGGCTCCGTATTACGGGATTACCTACGGCTCGGGAACTTTCGTGATCGTTCAAGAGAGCTCGGCGCAAACGAAAAACTTCACCGTGGACACGGTGGCCATTCGGCCGATGAATATCCATCTATCCGTCAAGAAGCTCGATGACGAAAGCAGAGAAGTGCCGCTTGCCGGATATTCGGAAGCCATTAATTACGGCTTATCCGTCAAGAGCAAGAGCGCCAACTTCTACGGCAATGCGAACAACATTCGGCAAAATCAGCTGTATGTGCAAGGCGCAGCAGGCGATTCCGTTACGGTGTGCGCCAATGGGGCGAATTCGGGCTACACGAGTCAGTGCAAGGACGTCCAATTAAACGGAGCCGGTGATACGGAGGTCACTCTTCAAGTCAAAGAAGTCGCGAGGGTGCTAGGAACAATTCGCAATCCGTTTAATAGTTATCTCTACTATCTCGATCTTGAATATATTGACGATAATGGCAAAAGCTCGAGCGTCGGCTCTTTAAACATGAGAGGGAATGTGCTTAATCACTCGCTCGCGAAACCGGGGAATTATCGGCTAACGCTCAAAGTTAATCGAATTACCTATTACAATGCTACCCGGCCGGATTATGCCGCCGAACGATACGTACTCAAATCGTTCCAAATCGCCGATGGGCAAATCCTTGATTTAGGCTCAATCGCCATCCCGTCGTTGACGTCGGTATTTGCCGGAAAACCAGGCAACATGTTAGAGACGTCGACATCCAAGGTGGCAACGGGCGGGATCGCCAAATTCCGCGCAACCTATCAATACAACGGATCGACCCCGATCCAAAACGCCGAGCTGCTGATCCAAGTGCCTAGCGGAGCAGAATTGATGGCAGGCAGCGTTGTCTTAAACGGCAGCCCCATTCAGGCAACGGCGGCAGGTGCGGGAATGTATTCCGTAGCTATAGGCGAAATGCAGCCTAATGCGCCAGGTACGTTATACTATCGGCTGAAAATCGACGACAACGCCAAAAAAGGCAAGATGGATACGTTCCTCGACATCAAGTATCAACGAGGGACAGGCCAACCCGTCGAATCCGAAACGATCGGCAGCGAACGGCTGCAAATCGGGATCGTCGACATGATCGCCCCGAAGGTCATTTCGACTAATTCCATATACGTACGCGGAGTCGGCCCCGCAAATGAACAGGCGAGCGTATACGTGGACGGAAAAGCGGTAGGGCAATATCCCATCTCGGCCGGCGGTACGTGGGACGCAACGATCGAATTGGAACATAAGGCCAAATCCCCGGTATGGAACGACAATCCGTTTTATGAAATTACGGTGAAAGCAGGCTCGGATGGTGGCGTCTTCGATTCCGATACCGCATATGTCGAATACGACACGGAACTTCCGATTATCACGAACCTGGAGATCAGACAATCGGCCAAATTGTTCTCTGTCGATACGTCCAAGGGCTTACCGAGCACGAACATGGCGATTTCTCTTTCCCGCCCGATCGGGTTCAACATCACGGCAACGCACCCCGAGCGGATCGACAAGTTGTCGCTATATACCGGAGTCATGTCAGACGCCGTGTATGACAGCGGGTCCAAAACGTTCCGTGCGGCGGTTGATCCTACTGTTAACCGGTTAAGTCCAAACGGTATTTTCGTTAAATACGATACGCTGCCGAAGCCATACGAGCATAAAGACGCCGATCAAGCGAAGTTTGAATTGGCGAAGCAGCAGCTGCCCGAGCCATGGAGGAGCGCGACGGCACTTCCAGCGACGAAGGAAGAAAACGATGCGATATTGAAGGAAATGGGGGAGACGTCTTCGACGCTTGCAGAGGAGACCTATTCGTATCAAACTCCATTCGTGAAGTTGAACGCCACAGGCAAGCCGAATGAAGACATTTATACCCGAATCTCCTTCAAGCAACTAAAAGGCTACACGCCAAAACAACAATATAAAATGAAAACGGTGATTCCTTATTCGGATTTAAGCATCGGTTTTGACGGCCGCACGCTTCGATTCAGTTACGTTGTGCCGACAAGCTTCATGCAAAAACAGTCCATCGGTTCGATTTCGACATTCGGCCAAAATGAACATACGCTAAACATCTTGGAGGTGTTTTTCCCGAAAACATTCGGACCGTTTAATAAATTGTGGGCGGCCAAGGATCTTATCGCAAACTACGCCGACCTGCGGAAATTCCGGGACGAAGTGCTGAAATTCCAGGACGACGTGATTAACAGCGAATGCCATGCGCCAACCGTGAAATATTTCAACGATCAAATCGAAAATTTGGCTAAAATCGCGGAAGCCGAATACGGGATGAAATATATAATCGGGGCCGTAGCTGCGGCGTTTATGACTTTTGAATTGCCGGTGGTGCTTGGATTTATGACGTCAACGACGATGACGATCGCCGCGGACGTATCGACGAGCGATAGCGAACGCATTTTCAAAGAATTGCAGAAAGAGTTTGAAGACATTCAAAAATGGCGAGACGATATGTCCAAAGCCGGGGTTTTCCCGCGCTGCGAGGACGCGAAAGACGACGATCCGCCGCCGCCTCCGGACCCTCCAACGAGTCCTCCGGGGACCAAGCCGCTCGTAGATATGAAGTGGATCTATGACCCGAGCGGTTATGTCTATGAGGGGATGACGTCGAACCGAATTCAGGATGCGACGGCTACCGTATTCTATAAAGATGCGGAATCCCGCTGGATGCAGTGGGATGCGCGAGAGTACGGGCAGAACAATCCGTTAAAGACGGACAACGAAGGGAAATATGCTTGGGATGTTCCGGAAGGCGTCTGGAAGGTACGTTACGAAAAAGAAGGCTACGTGCCTGCGGAAAGCGCGGAGCTGAGCGTACTGCCGCCACATTTTGACGTCAATATTCCGCTTGTCTCGTATTTGGCGCCGGAGCTTACAGCCGCGTTCGGACGGAACGGCGGAGAGTCGATTGGGCTGAACTTCAGCAAACCGATGATGATGTCGTCGGTTAACACCGCGAGCGTGATCGTGAAGGATGGTGCCGGTACTCCGGTGGCCGGTACAATCGAAGCGGTCGCTCCCGAAACGGGGACGGGCGGTGTTCAGCTAGCCATGTCGTATCGGTTTATTCCTGCCAAAGGGCCGCTTGCGGAAGGGACTTATACGGTGAAAGTGTTGTCCGCCGCCAGCAGCTACGCAGGCGTCATGCTAGAGGAAGATGCAACGAAGGAAGTAAGGATCGATCCTTCGGCCCAAACGCCGGATATCGTATCGAGCCTGACATTGCTTCCGGGAAATCGGAGCATCGCCGCTCGTTGGGAAGAATCTTCTACGGAGGCGGCGGATCGCATTCGCCTGTACCTCCGCAAGGCGGGCGAAGCATGGAAGGAATACGAAACCGTCGCCGCGGGAGAACGGCAATACTCGTTCGCCGGACTCGAAGAAGGCACCGATTATGAGGCGAAGCTCGTTACTGTAGGCCTCGACGACAAGGAATCGGAAGGCGTGACTGGCAAAGCCAACACGACGAAAACTCCGGCTTCCGCTGTCGATACGGACGCGCCGGGCGAAGTGACGGAAGCGAACGCTCAGCCGGCGGGCCAAACCATTCGCGTGACGTGGAAAGATCCGAAGGATGCCGATTTCGCCAAGGTACGCGTGCTGTGGAAAGTGAAGGGCAGCTCGGAAGCGCCTCGAGTCGGCTATGTGGACAAAGGCATCGAGCAGTATGTCATCGAGGATATAAGCGAAGGAAAAAGCTATGAAATTAAGCTGATCACGTTGGATAACTATTTGAACGCGTCCGCAGGCAAAGTGCTGGAGGTCGGCACCGCCGATACGCAGCCTCCGGGAGATGTTACCGGGCTAAAGGCGAGCACCGACCGACAAAGCATCACTTTGACGTGGGTTGATCCGAAGGACGCGGATTTGGATCATCTGGAAATCTCGTGGAACGAAAAAGGAAGCACGACGGCGGCGCAATCCGTCGTGGTCGCCAAAGGCGCCCAGAAGCATACGATCGGCAATTTGAAGACGGGCAAAGTTTATGTCGTCGAAATCGTCGCGGTCGATGCCCATGGCAACCGTTCGAAGGGCGTGAAGATCGAAGCCAAGGTGCTTCCTACTCCGCACGAACCGGGCCCGAATCCAAATCCGAACCCGAATCCGGGGCCGTTCCCGCCAGGGAAGGACGCATTCGTCATTAAGCTTGGAAAAGAGACGAAATACGAAGCTTTCCAAGGCAAGCTTCAGCTCCGCATCCTGCCCGGCACGTTCAAGAATGAAGTCGCGCTGCAGGTCAATCGCAGAGAGATTGCCGATACGCTTCCGAAATATTTCAAAGCTGCTTCGATGGCGTTTGAGCTTATAGCAACCCAAGGCGAACGGCCCGCCAAACCGTTTGTGCTGACATTGCGGTATGATTCGGAACGGCTCAAAGGGATTGACCCGAGAAGGATCGGCTTGTACCGCAAAACGGAGGACGGCAAAGGCTGGCAATACGTCGGCGGGCTGCTGGGCCGCAAACAGCAGACCGTCAGCATGCCGGTCGACCGTTTCGGAACGTACGCCTTGCTCGTGTATGATCGGCCGTTTCAAGATTTGGCCAATCATTGGAGCCAGGAAGACGTTCAAGTGCTCGTCAGCCGGAACTTGATGAACGGCGTTTCCGATACGGAATTCAAACCGAATCGCCCGATGACCCGGTCGGAGCTTGCAAGTTTGCTGGTTCGCGCTTTACCGGCCGAACAGCCTAAGGCTTCCCAAACGCCGCCCAAATTCACGGATGTCATGAAGGGCAGCTCGTTCTATAACGACATTGAGGAAGCCGCGTCGCGCGGACTCATCCTAGGCAGCGGTGGTCGATTCCGCCCGAACGATACCGTGAGCCGCGAGGAAATGGCCGTGATGGTTTTGCGGGCGCTTGGAGGGGATGAGCAAGGCGAGCCTTCCACGCTGCAAGCATTCGAGGACGGCAGGGAAACTTCCCCGTGGGCCCGATCGGCCATGGCTTATTGCATCGAGAAGCAATGGTTTACCGGAAGCTTGAACGGCAAGCTGCTTAACCCGCGGGCCCGAGCGACGAGGGCGGAGGCGGCAGTCATTATGCTGCGGATGCTGGAACAATCCGGTTATATTACGGAGAAAGAATAAACGTAATACGGAAGAATCGAGCGATCCCGACGTCATTAGTGACGTCGGGATCGCTCGATTTGGATAAGGTTCTCAACCCAAAAATTGGGACGGTTTCTGAAGCATAGCCCAGATAACCAAGGGAAGCATAAATGTTGGATTTCAAAACAAGGAGACCGTCAACGATTATATTCAGCACGCGGCGGGGGAACCGGCGAAGATTTATCGAGTACGGTTCAAGCGCTCAGAAGGTACATAAACATGGGACAATCAAATTCACATATATGGAGTAATCATTTTTAGGGGGTATAAGCTGTGCTGCGCTTCGTTCTATTGGCCGGAATAGCATTAATCGTCGGATTTACGCCATTGCAAGGTTACGCTTCGAAACTTGAAAGCGATAAAGAAGAAATCAGCCGTTATTTATCCCAGCTTTATAAAGACCGCAATACTTTTCTTATTCATCCGCTTCCCGAAACAATAGAAAAATATTATATAAAATCCGAAGGCGCAAGCCGGCATGCTTATCAAATGGAGTTAAGACGGGCAAAATACTTCAATGCATGGGCTGAAAAACGAAGGCTTCGCCTAGTAGCGGCCGAACCGTATATTCGTATCGGACGTTTTAAAAAAGATGGTGATATCGTTACAGTAACTTTAGTACAATCGGCCAAAATAACTTATGCATACAAAGAAATTTCATATCTTCCCCCGCAATCGTTCGGAGTCGGTACACGGCATGCCCTTACGCTAAAAAAAACAAATAACGGGTGGATCGTAAAAAAGGAATGGTATTTGGACCCGCTGGAGGAAAACCTGGATTTAATCCCCGATTCTCCGGCCGACTTTCCTCGCCATTCCTCCATTAAATACATTCCAAAAGCAAAAGGGCGTTACTATCGGGAACGTGCCGTTGCTTACGCCAACAAGTATGCCGGTCTGGCTTGGGGGGCGGGAAATAATAACCGGTATAACCGCAAATACAACGACTATACGCCGTTAGGCGGAGATTGCACCAATTTTACGTCACAAGTTCTTGGAGATGCAAAGGAAGGTGGCGGTCTGCGAATGAATGGTACATGGGGGTATTGGGGAGGCGGAAGCCACGCATGGGTTCAAACGGATGCCTTTGAACGTTTCCTGCTTTATTCCGGATACGGGAGACTCATTGCCAAGGGAACTTTTACGGAAATTACCCGATCAAGCGACAAGCATCCGGATGGGGCCATTGCGAAGTTAATACCAGGCGATGTCATCGGATATTCACTTGATGGAGACACAGACCATTTCTCGATCGTTGTTGGGCACGATGTGAACGGGTATCCGTTGGTTAACTCCCATACTGCAGATCGCTACCGCGTCCCTTTTGATTTAGGTTGGGATAAATATACAAAGTATATCTTAATTCATATTAACGATTAATGGTCAGGGGAATAGTACCTAAGTAATCTTGTTCATATAATTTTGGACAAGGTTAATTTGGGGTGAAACTATGCAACTTCCCGCATTCCTTAAACAAACGGCGCTACGTACTGGCGCTATTTTTCTTGTTAAAATCATTGGACTCGGTTTTCCAACATCGTTAGCGTTAATGACCGCTATGCTTTATATATTTTCTTCCGATTTCTGAAAAACCCGAACAGGATCAAGAATCGACCCTGATTGGCGGCGGTTAATCAGCTGTTTCCATACATATTTATGGAACGCTAAGGTGAAAATATGATTGAATTACAATAACCTACAACAGGTGAATCCGATGAAATGGCTTGTTTCGTTTATTATAGGTGGCATGATCATCATGAGTGCCAATCCAATGTTTGCACATGCCGATAAAGAGATTCACATCAATCTTTGGAAAAGAACGCTTATTCTGCTGGAAGACGGCAACGTCATAAAAAGTTATCGTATCGGCGTCGGTACGAAGGATACCCCTTCACCCATGGGGATTTTCAAAATTGTCGATAAAAGAAGAAATTGGTTTGACGGTTTTGGACCAAGATGGATGGAGCTTAGTGTAGGATGGGGGACATTCGGCATCCACGGCACAAATAAACCCTATTCCATCGGCGGGTTTGTAAGCGAAGGATGTATTCGCATGTATGATAAACAAGTTGAGGAACTTTACGATCTTGTAAATATAGGGACGAAGGTTACAATCGATGGTCCCTTAACTGGACACCCCGATATTTCATACCGTATTATGGTCAAAGGTTCCCGCGGCGCTCTCGTAAAAATAGTTCAGCATCGCCTTCAAGCGGCCGGTTATTATCAAGGAGAATGTAACGGTCAATTTAATCGTTTAACGGAAATCGCTCTTGCTCAGTATCAAAAAGAACACGGTCTCCGCGTTACGGCACAAATTCATTATGAAGATATGCTTCACATGGGGATCGAGGAGTAGGTGGAATGTCAGGATACCCAAAAGAACTAAACGGAGTCATGCTTATAAAGCTTTGGCACTTTCGTGCCGAGGCTTTTTTACATTTAGTTGAAAGGTGTCTAGACGAAATGTAGCCATTAGGAAAGTTTGGCGCAAGAATTTAGTCACTTAAATCAAAATTATAGGGAGGAAGCAAAATGAGTACGGTCATCAATGCGGAAACAACAGCGAAAGTACAAACTCAACCTCGGGGGAAAGTTATCGCTTATTGGGTTACAACTGCTCAACTTGCATTCGTTGTGTGGGGCGGAGGAATTGGAGAGTTGACCCATCAATGGGGGACATTCGAGACGGTGGAAATCGTAGGGTAACCAGTGTACTTTCTGACCATTTTCGGGATTTGAAAAGTGCTCGGGACGATAGCCCTCCTCCGTACGCCGGCATTTTCTTTGGGATGACGGGAGCAGCTGCATCCCATGCATTCGTGGAAGATTACGGGGCCTTTGCGTACCACATCTTCAGCCCACTTAGTTTTGCAATTCTCGCTCTCGCCTCGTGGGCACTGCGCCCGAAGAACCGCCGGCTTTAAGGAGGTGATGAACTAAAGGCGGTCACTTATACGCCAGTAGATGTCTGCTACTGAAAAGATATTTAGGAGAGGTGTTGTGAGCGATAACAACCAGTTACGAGATGTAGCGAATGCAGTCCACAGCATCGAAAGTCCTGAACACAAGAGGAGAACGTCCAATACGTATCGATATGAGGCAATACTCATACGCTGCACCACTTTCTTGGCAACGAACGTGCCAAGCATGAGAGAAGTACCGATAATAACACCCTGTAAAATCAATTCTATCGGAAGTGCCCCGAGCTCTTGGAAAGTCACAACCTTGCTAAAATAAAGTGCAAGTGAGCTAACAGCTTCCGTTGAAAGAAATGCTCCTTTCATCAATCCATAGGAGGTAAAAGCCGGGACACTTAGAGGGCCGGTTGAAAGAACGATGCCGGTCAAATAGCCGATAAATCCACCAGCGATGGAAAGCTGCCATAAGGAAATATGTATTTTTTTGCATCAAGCCAATGCCTTAAAGGAATCATAGCCAGAATCAAGATGGACGCCAAGTCATTTGCATGGAATCAATAATGTCGTCGTTCCTCCTACAACAAACGGTTACGCCGAGCTAATGGCGATAGCCGTTTCTCTTTATATTCATGCGAGTGTGTAGACAAAGGATCACTAATAAAAGGAGCGAGTGGGTTAGATGATCAGATGGACGACATTAAACAGATTGTTCCGTCGCGGCAAATCGAGTATGAGGTTCCAAATGATCGCTGTAAACGTCTGCATTTCCATCATTCCGGTCGTCGTGATCGTATCTATCGCTTACGTTCTGTATGTCGATTCGCTGAAAAAAGGGATGTCCGAGACGGTGGATATGCTGTTTAACCAAGTGAACGGACGGTTGGAGGAATATTTCGATGCAATCGATCATTTGTCCAAAGTCACGTTCTACAATAGCGAGCTTCAGAACTCGGTTCTCGATCGGAAAGACAACCCAGGGTCTCACAGCGACGCCGATTATGTGAATCAGTTCAAGAAGCTGAAGACCCGGCTGTCGCCGTTTCTCAAAATGAATCCGTCGGTTAAAGACATCGTTGTCGTCGATCCCGACGGCCGGATGTACAACACGAACGGTTACTCGTTGAAGCCGTCGATGCTGGATTATTTGCATGCGATGCCGAAGGACAAGCTCCTCTCCGGGCAGTTGTTCTTCTCGGGGTCGTTCACGCATCTTGGCTCCACGTTGAATGAATATATGGCCTTTCGGCAAATCCGCTCCGTCGAGGAACAGCAATACATGCAGTCGATTTTTACGGGTGTGCTCGTACTGGACATGGAATACATCCGCAAAATCGTCGCGGAAAGCGAGCTGACGAGCAAGTCGGTCCTGATGATCGTGGACGGTGACAATCGAGTCATGACCTCGACGCGCCCTGAGTTTGAAGCTCCGTTGTCCGAGTTGCTTCCGGCCAGGCAAGAAGAGCAAAGCGAGAAACCTAAAGATGAAAATGATACCTATCTCGTAAAATCGAGCTCCGTCAATAAGGTCGGTTGGCGGCTCGTGGCGTTGATCGATAAAGATCAACTGTACAAGGACGCAGATTTTTTAAAATATATTTTACCGGCTGTCATTCTGATCCTGTTCGTCATCGTCGTTGGCACGACGCTGGCGCTGAACTGGTCGATGACAGCACCGATCATCAAGCTGGCGAACGCATTCGGACGAGTGGCCCGAGGCGATTTCTCCTCCAGGTTGAGATTTGAAAAAAAGAATGAAATAACGGAAATTGCCGATCACTTTAACTACATGGTGGACGAAATCGACGGATTGACGAAGCGTTTGTTATCCACTCAACAGCAAGTGTTTGAGATCAAACTGGAGAAGAAGCAATTTCAGCTGAGCGGTCTGCAAGGGCAAATCAACGCTCATTTCTTGTTCAATACGCTGAGTGCGATCCGCGGCATGGCGCTGACCGGGGAGAAGCGGAAGGTGAATGAAATCGTCGATCATTTAGCCGCTTATTTCCGGTACATTACCCGAAATGACGAATTTGTTCCTCTTGCCGAGGAAATTAACTTCGTGGAGCAATATTTGGCGATCTACCGGCTTCGGTTAGGCAAGGAGATCGAGCTGAAGCTGATCGTTCCCGAACATTTGCGGCATCGCTTGATATTGAAGCTAACGCTTCAGCCAATCATTGAGAATGCCGTAGTATACGGCTTCAGTCGAAGCGAGAAAAAGGGGCTGATCCGAATGACCGTCTGCGAGGAGGACGGCGTGCTTACTGTCCGGGTGCTCGATAACGGTATCGGAATGCCTCCCGATCGACTAAAGCAGCTGCAGAGCATGCTCGACTTGTCGCACAGCGGAGGCGGCCCGGTTGAATCCGAGGGCTCGGGCAGCGGTATCGGGTTGTGGAATATTCAGAAGAGGCTGCAACTATTTTGCGGGGATCCGTTTGGCTTGAAGCTGATAAGTTGGCAGGGCCGCGGAACTGCGGTGACGGCGGTTTATCCGGGATTAAAGGAGAGTAACGATGTACAAAGTTCTGCTGATTGACGACGAGCCTTGGGTGCTTAAAGATTTGACTACGATCATCGATTGGGAAAGACTCGGATTTACGGTAACGGGCTGCGCGACCGACCATACTATGGCGGAGAAGATGCTGAAGAAGCATAATCCCGAGCTAGTCATTTGCGATATCCGGATGCCGGAAGTAACGGGTATGGAACTCATGACGAAGTGGAAAACAGAGAAGCCGCATTTGATGTTCGTTTTCATTAGCGCATACGGGGAATTTGCTTATGCGACAGAGGCGATCCGGCTTGGTGCGTTTGATTATTTGCTCAAGCCGGTTCGCCCCGAAACGTTGGAAGCCACGCTGGAGAAAGCGTACGACCGCCTCGAGCAAACCGAACGGCAGCGTGTGGAATGGGAGCTGCTGCACAATACGCAGCTTTTCCTGGAGCTGCTTGATGCCAATCGGCCCCATGCCTGGATGGCGGCAAAATTATCGAATGAACGGGATTTCCGTTCGAACGGAACCCACTATCGATTCATCGTCGCCCAAGCGGAAGAAGGCGCGTCCGAGCGTGTCAATAAGCTTCTTATTCATGCGGTGGAGCAGATCGCCTTCGGTATGATGCAGGCGGTCTGTTTGCCCGCACGCATGGGCGCGGGCAAGTGGCTTGCGCTGATCCACTATGACGAGCTGAGCGCTGGACGGCTGACCTTAGCCTGGCGTGAGCTGCGCGAGCTGGCGAAGACGGGCCGGGTGAGCTTCGGCATCAGCCAGCCGTTCTCCGATCTGGGACAGCTCAAAGCGTATTTCCGCGAAGCGGATACGCTTGTTCGCAATAGCTGGGTAACGGGAGTGGCTGGCGTATTTGTCGGCGGATTCCGCCCAGGGGGCTGGGCATCCGCTTGGCTGGAGCTCATCCGTCAAGCTGCTACAAGCGAGGCGCTGGGCGAAATTATCAGCCGCGTCGCGAGCTGCCGAGTGAAGAACAAGCTGACGCTGCCGGATCTGGCACAGCTTTATAACGAGGCCGTGCGCCGCAAGAGCCGGCTTGACGGCTGGCTGAAAGAGGACGATGCGGAAGACAGCGCCGGCGACGATCTGAGCGTCGCTTACCCGGATGCGGACAGCATGCTCCGGGCATTGTCTGCGCATGTCAGGCAGGAAACGCGCGAACGCGGGGCGTCGGCGTCGGCGCCCAATCATTCACTTATCGTTGGCGTCATTCGGGAGATCGAACGGAATTACCGGGAACGTCTGAGCTTGTCGGCGATTGCCGACAAGCATTATATCAACGCCAACTACTTGAGCCAATTGTTCAAACAAGAGACGGGCAAGTCGTTCAAGCAGCATTTGGTCGAGACGCGGCTGCGCAACGCGGCGGAGCTGCTCAAGCAAGATGATCTTCCTCTTCACGAAATCAGCAGCGCCGTCGGCTACGACGATTACTTTCATTTCAGCAAGCTGTTCAAGAAGCATATGGGCGTCTCCCCCGTAGATTTTCGCCGCAATCCGTAATTCCGATCACTTCTCTAATAAAACGACAACTCCCCCTAATGTAACGCCATGGCTCACCGATTCGAGCCTGTTTACAATGAAAGAGATTTCATCCAGGGCATACGACAAGGGGGAGACGATGGAAGCTGCAGAGAAAAGAGTTATGTTGAAAACGAATACATTTCGAAGAAGAAAGAGCGGCTATCGAGATGGACCCAGCTTGAAAAAAAGGCTGTGGCGTTACCGCGCATTATACGTCATGCTGCTGCCGACGCTGCTTACGATCGCCGTATTTAGCTATGGGCCGATGTACGGCATCGTTATCGCTTTCAAGGACTTCTGGATTTCAAAAGGGATTATGGGCAGTCCGTGGGTAGGCTTCGACAATTTCGAAAAGCTGTTCGCATTGCAGAAATTTTGGCAGGTGCTGCGCAACTCGGTGGAAATTAGCCTGCTGCGGCTTGTAACGGAGTTTCCGGCGCCGATCATACTAGCCTTGCTGCTGAACGAAGTGCGGCGTACGTTCATGAAGCGGACGATCCAGACCATCGTTTATTTGCCGCACTTTATTTCGTGGGTCACCATCTCGGGCATCATGTTCGCGATTTTGTCAGACGACGGTCTCGTCAATGCCATTGTCGCATTTTTCGGCGGGGATAAGGTGCAATTCCTGTCGCAGAACGGGCTGTTCCGGCCGATACTGATCTTGTCCTCGATCTGGAAGGAGATCGGCTGGGGTACGATTATCTTTCTTGCGGCGATTGCGGGCATCTCCCCCGAGATGTACGAAGCGGCAAAAGTCGACGGGGCCAACCGGCTGCAGCAGATGCTCCATATTACGCTGCCTTCGCTTGCGCCGGTCATTACAATGCTGTTGATCTTGAACGTGGGTAGTCTGATGTCGGGCGGCGGTTTCGACCAAGTATTCAACTTGTACAACCCGCTCGTATACGACAGCGGAGATATCATCGACACGTATGTGTTCCGGGTCGGGATTACCGAAGGAAGGTACAGCATGGGGACGGCGGTAGGACTTTTCCTCAACGTTATTAATTTGATGCTGCTGGTGATCGCCAACAGCATCGCCAAACGTGTCAACGGTCAAAACATATATTGACGCAACGGCAAAACTTCATCGGAGGTAACCATGAATATGCACATGAAACGACACCGCCCTATGTCCTCTAGCGGAGGCATGGTGTTCGATATCGCAAATGGCTTCTTCTTATGCTGTTTAGCCGTCGTCACCCTGTATCCGTTCTGGTATGTCCTTGTCGGATCTTTAATGCCTTATTCGGAAGCGATTCGAAGTACGTTCAACTTGTTCCCGAAGCAAATCACTTTTGAAGCATACCAGTTTGTATTCCAGTCGGAATTTATTATGAAAGGCTTCCTGATCTCGGTCATCATCACGATTGCGGCTGTCGTCTACCAGCTGCTGCTTACTTCGATGGCCGCTTACGCACTGACCAAAACCGACTTGCCTTTCCGCAGCTCCATCTTTATGTTCATGATCATAACGATGTTCGTCAGCGGAGGATTGATCCCGTTCTACATGCTGGTCAAGGAGCTGGGACTGGTCAACAATCTGCTCGTCATGATCGTTCCTTCCGCAGTAGGCGTGTTCAACTTGATTGTCATCAAGACGTTCATGCAGACGCTGCCTATCGACATGGAAGAGTCGGCTTATTTGGATGGAGCCGGTTATACACGCATATTGTTTACGATTATATTGCCGCTATCCGGTCCAGTGCTTGCGACAATGGGATTATTCATCGCAGTCGGGCAATGGAACAACTGGATGACGCCGACGTTGTTCATTCACGACAAGAATCAATGGCCGCTTGCCATGGTGCTGCGTGACATTCTTGTCCAGAACAACAAGAAGCTTATCGAAGCGGGCTTGGCAAACAAGCTGATGCTGGATAAAACAATCAAAAACGCGGTGATGATCGTATCGATCGTACCGATTATCGCGGTATATCCGTTTATTCAACGGCATTTTGTCAAAGGCATGATGATCGGCGCGGTAAAAAGCTAGTCAGCGTCGTATTCAGTACTGATATCACATAAGGGGTGTTCTGTGGTGGAAACAGCAATGAAATCGAATATCAAACGGATCTGGGTCAGTTTGCTTGTCGTCGTCCTGCTTACGCTAACCGCGCTTGGCTGTTCGGATAAAGGCTCGTCAAGTGAGGACGCGAGCGGAGCGTCGGGCGAACCGGTGGAAGTATCGATCTTGATGCCGGGCGGGTTCACGCTAAAAAACGATTCCCCGATCTACAAGGAACTGCAGAAGAAATTGAACATAAAGCTGAAGATCCAAACCTCGGCATGGGACGACTACGATCAGAACTTGAATATTATGATGGCGTCGGGGGAACTGCCTGATCTTTTCTTCAACTATAGCGTCGGCATGTTCATGGGCGAATATTTAGGCGTATATAAGAAATGGATTAAAGAAGGCATGCTGTTGCCTATGAGCGATTATACCGACAAATATCCGAATCTGGCGAAACGGCTCAGCATCTTCGAAGGCGAGAAGAAGGCAAGCGGAGGCAAGCACTATTCTCTCTACCTGCAGAACTCCGATAAGGAAACGCAGAACGGAGGAGCCTGGTATATCCGCAAGGACTGGCTTGACAGGTTAAAATTGGACATACCGAAGACGACCGAAGATTTCTACCAAGTCGCTCGCGCTTTTACGAACGATGACCCGGACAGCAATGGCAAGGCGGATACGTACGGTCTGGGGGCCGCGGAGAATTTGCAGGACTTGTACCCGCTGATCAACTCCTTTAACGCAAGCTTGATGCGCGCTCGCAACATTAACGGCGTATGGACGCCAGAGGTTGTATCCGACGAAATGAAAAACGCACTGCGTTACGTAAAAAAGCTATACGACGAAAAAATAATGGATCCCGAGTTCATGCTGATCAAGCAAGAGCAAAAGGTCGAGAAGTTCGTTACAGGCAAAGTGGGCATTATCTATGTGAACAGCGGCTACAGCGGCATGTTGAACAATTTCAGAAAGGCTTACCCAGATAAGGATCCGACGTCGATGGTCAACTACATCCCGCACCTGATTCAAGGTCCGGACGGAACCGAACGGATCGACGGCAATCCAAATTGGTGGGGGGCGTACTCCATTAATTCGAAGTCGAGCGAAGCCAGGCAGCAGAAAGCATTGGAGCTACTCGACTACTTGCTGTCGGAGGAAGGCGTGAAGCTGTTTACTCAAGGGGTGGAAGGCGTTCATTATAAAGTCGAAGGCGGCAAAAACGTCAGCTTGCTGCCGGAAGGGAAGAAGCTGAGCGATGTCGATACGGCTGCGTCAATAATCGGATTATCGACCTCTATTCTGCCGGCGAATGAGGAAGACGAAACGAACAAGATCGATAAGGCTTCAGGCTTCGATGCTTACGGCAAACCAGGTCCCGATCCGCTCCGATTCCTGGACTTGAGCACCGATGCACTTGATTTATACAAGCAGCTGTTTGATTTTACCGGCCAAGCGTTGACGAAGCTCGTCATTGATTCGCAAAATTATGACGAAGAGTGGAATACGTACAAGGAAACTTGGATGAACATGGCGGGAGCAAGCTTCATTGAGAAGTTGGATGCTGAAGCTAAGCAAGCGGGGTTGTAAAAGTATAAAATTCGTAAACTGTCGCATTTGCGGCAGTTTTTGTTTTTTCAAGCATACTCGATAGTGCAGTAATTGAATATGACAGTAGTTGTCATGTATTGGATGTTAAACTAATACAAAGCCAGAGCCGGATTTTAAATTACGCGGCTTTGCGCTTGCACAGCTTGCTTCCAATACGATGACAAGGAGTCGAAGATATGAGCGGATACGGAAAGGAACGGAACGATTTTATTGAAATAATAGGCGCCCGAGAGCATAATTTGCAAAATATTTCGCTGCGCATCCCGAAATACAAGCTCGTCGTGCTAACCGGCTTATCCGGCTCGGGCAAATCGTCTCTCGCGATGCATACGCTGCAAAAAGAATGCCAGCGCCAGTACATGGAATCGATGGGCATGGTAACCGACTACATCAGCAAGCCGAACGTCGACTCGATAACCGGATTGTCGCCGTCCATCAGCATCGGGCAGCATAACAATAATCGGAACCCGCGCTCCACGGTCGGAACAGTAACGGAAATTTACACATACTTGAGGGTGCTTTTCGCAAGGCTGGGCGAACGCCCGTGTCCTTCCTGCGGCTATACGGTGAAGCCGGTATTTGAGCCGCAAAACGGCACAGCGGCGGAAAAGGAAAGCGAGAATTTCGTGGAAGAGGAAAGCATGGAAGGGCAGAAGGTTGAATGTCCGTCCTGCGGCCACCGGCTTCCGGAGCTGACGATGGCCCATTTCTCCTTCAATAAAATGCAAGGAGCTTGCCCCTCCTGCTCAGGGCTAGGGTTTACGAGCCAACTGCGGATGGAGGAAATTATCGACGAGGAGCTTAGCGTTAGCCAAGGCGGGGTTAAGCTGTGGGATACCGACAGCTTCATGCTGCCTTATTATACGGAGTCGCTGCAATTGGCGGCGAATCATTACGGCTTCACATTTGACCCGGAACTCCCCATCAAGCATTATAATGAAGCGCAGCGCGCACTGCTATTCGACGGTGTGTCGAGCGAGAGGTTTCAAGCTTTGTTTCCCGGCCGAAAGCCGCCTAAAGCGGTAGGTAAAGGAAAGTTCGAAGGCATCGTAACAACGTTTTATAAAAAATATAACGAAAGCTTGAGCGACGAAGAAGGGCACAAAAAGTGGAGCCGCCACTTCGCGACGGAGCGATGCTCCGACTGCGGCGGTACGCGGCTGCGCAAAGAAAGCCGCCAGGTGACGCTGCAGCAGGCGTCCATCGTCGACATCGCCGACTATGCGCTCGACGAGCTGTACGACTGGCTGCAGCCGCTCCAAACCGTCGTAAGAACCGAGGCTAGGGCAATCCTTCATCCGATTTTGCAGGATTTGCAGGAGCGAATCCGGCGGCTGCTCGAGATCGGTCTGCCGTATTTGACGCTGTCCCGGTCGGCCGTTTCGTTGTCGGGCGGTGAAGCGCAACGGCTGCGCATCGCTTCGCTGCTAGGCTCCGGCTTGACCGGCGTGCTGTATATTTTGGATGAGCCGACGACCGGCCTTCATCCGAGGGATTCGCTTCAACTGCTCCGCGCCTTGAAGCGGCTTCGTGACCTGGGCAATACGGTGCTGCTCATCGAGCACGACACCGACGTGATGGTGCAGGCCGACCATATTATTGACATGGGGCCGAAAGCGGGCAGGGAAGGCGGCTGTATCGTAGGCGAAGGGACGCCGGACGATATTCGCCGGAACGGTTCGTCGGTGACCGGACCTTATTTGATATCGGCCCCGTTTCCCGTCCGCCCAAGAAGAACGGGAGAAGGCGGCAGGCTCGTCGTCCGGGACGCGACGGAGCACAACCTGAAACAGGTGTCCGTCTCGATCCCGCTGCATCGCTTGGTCGCTATTACCGGCGTATCGGGCTCGGGCAAGTCAACTTTTTTATTCGATGTCGTGGAACGGGCGATTTCCGAACGCGACAATACCGGGCGAGTGAGCGGGCTCGAGCAGATCCGCAAGTTGATCACGGTGCATCAGGAGCCTGTCGGCAAAATATCCCGCTCCAATATCGCGACGTACACCGATTTGTTCACTTCTATACGCAATTTGTACGCGGGTTTGCCCGAATCGAAGCGAAAGAAACTGACATCCAGACATTTCTCCTTCAATACGCCCGGAGGCCGATGCGAGAAATGCAAGGGACTTGGCGTCTTGCAAATGGACATGCATTTTCTGCCCGATGTCGATGTGCCTTGTCCGGTATGCGGAGGCAAACGGTTCCGCAAAGAAGTACTTGAGGTAAGCTATCGTGGACACAGCATATCGAATGTGCTGGATCGCACGGTAGAGGAATGTATGCCTTTGTTCGATGAGCACAAAGACATCAAGAGCAAGCTGGAGCTGCTCGTCGAGGTCGGATTGGGCTACGTCAAGCTCGGTCAGCCGACAAGCACGTTGTCCGGAGGCGAAGCGCAGCGGATGAAGCTGTCCCGGGAGCTGGCCAAAAGCAGCGGCGGCCACGCGCTTTTTCTGTTGGACGAACCGACGACGGGGCTGCATCCGGCTGATGTCGAGCGGTTGACCGCATTTTTGCACAGGCTAGTCGAAGCAGGACATACGGTGATCGTCATCGAGCATCATCTCGATGTCATTTGCGCCGCTGACTGGATCATCGATTTCGGACCGGAGGGAGGTAAAGCCGGGGGACGCATTGTAGCGGAAGGGACGCCGGAGCAGGTACAGCACGCCGAAGGCTCCTATACCGCGCGGTTTGTTAAGCAGCGTCTCGAGAACTGACTGACGGGTTGAATTCCTGGACACGGGTTCATACGATCCAAGTAATGCGAGAGATGGAAAACTTTTTATCGATTTTCGTCTGGGATAACTTGTATACGGTAATACTATATACAACTAGTGTTTCTGGATGAATGGGAGGATATTATGGATCAGCATGAAGGTGAATCACTCATCGAGCGCTTTAAGCGTTACTATGAGGATTATCGGATGACTTCAGACATAAATTCCAGCTTCACAAGCGCTTATGAAGCATTGACGCTCTCCGTCATCGATCAGGTGGATGACTTTGCCGCTCAATCCGATGTAACCGCTATTCGTAACACAGTAAGGGAATATCGAGAAATCCGAAGTTCGATACAAGGCAGCAACGATTCCGTTAAGGAACGGTTCGAGTCGGAATTCCAAGATACATAAAGTATCCGATCACAGCGGCAGTCTAAGAAGTGATATGCTCCCCATACGGTAGACAGGTGAATAAAAAGCCTGCTACTGTGAGGGGAGCTATTTCATGTTTGATAAGCCCGAATCTAATTCAACATTCCCTCGTCTGCCAATTCGATAAGCCTCCGAACGCCTTCTTTCAATAGCTGCTCATTCAAATAAGAGTAGCTGAGGCGAACCCACGATTTATACTCCTTGAGCGGATCGCAAATCGCTCCGGGCACAAAGGTGATGGATTGCTTGATGCATGTACTAAGCAAACGTTCGATCTTCACCGTCTCCGGCAGCTTCACCCATAAGTTGAATCCGCCTGCAGGGGAGTTCCACTGCCAGTCGGTAGCGGACAATTCATGTTCTACGATGTCCTTGCGGACCGCAAGTGCAATGCGAAGCTTCTCTACATGCTGCTGCAGCCGCTCGGAGAAAAAATAATGCAGGAAAATTTTTTGACTTACCAAGGGCGTCCCGCTGTCCGACAACGATTTGGCTTTTGTCAAGTAGTTCATGATGGAAGGGCGGCACGCAACGATGGCGATGCCGAGGCCGGGAGCGATATATTTGCTGAAGCTGCGAAGATAAATGACCCATCCTGCCGTATCGTAAGCAAAAAGAGGCAGTGGCGGCTCTTCGCCGAAATAAATGTCGCGGTAAGGATCGTCCTCCAGCAGCAGACATTGATACCGCTCGGCAAGCTCAACGAGCCTTTTCCGCTGTTCGGCGGGTACGACATAGCCTGTTGGACTTTGAAAGGTGGGATTTAGATAGAACAGCCGCGGCTTGTAGGTTTGCATCAGCTTCTCCACCTGTTCCAGATCGTAGCCGTACGGATGGATCTCGACCGGAACAATAACTGCGCCTTGTCTTCTGAAAATGTCAATCGCCGTGCTGTAGGTAGGGCGCTCCATCATAACGGCATCTCTCGGCTTGACCAGCGCTCTGGCCACCAAATCCATGGCCCCCTGCGAGCCGCAAGTTATCAATAATTCGTCTGCAGATAAGTGAAACCGGTGACAATCGGTAAAGTAACGGCACAACGCATTCCGAAGCTCCTGGTCTCCTTGCGCGGTAAAGTAGGTGCCGAGCATTTTGGGATACAAATCGAACACTTGCTTCACATATTCCGAAAAATAAAGATTCGGGAGCAGGTTCGGGTCGAGCAGCGATTTTGATAGTACATATTCGGCTTGCACCTGATGGATTTCAGAAAGATGGCTTTCATGCACGTAAGCGGAAACGATCGGATTATGCAGCGAATCCGCAGGCAGACTGCCGTCCGGTCTCACATAATAGCCGGATTTGTCCTTCGCTTCAACGATCCTGTTTTCCTTAAGCAACTGATAAGCTTTAAAGACCGTTAGTCGATGCACATTGAATTCCAACGCCAGCGAGCGGATAGAGGGTAGCTTCTCGTGTGGCTTCCATTCTCCGCGACGGATCCGGTCCAGAAGATAGTCATAGACTTGCTCAAACAGTTTGCCTGCATGTCCACTTGATAGAACAGTTTTTTTCACGTTTTGCCCCCATGCCCAGTATCCCTCAATTACGCACTTGTGCGTGTGTCTCTATTATACAGGAAACTACAGCCTTCTGTTCTGGTCCATTCGATCTGTTCTGTTCACCTTCGTTTATGATGGGAAAAAGGAGGTTTTGGATATGAACAGAAACACTTTACTAACGGGTATCATCTCTTGTTTGATTCCTGTGCTGGCATGGGGAGGCATGTTTCCCGTCATGCAAGTTGCTTTGACGGTTCTCGATCCGTTCTATTTCACAACGATTCGCTACATAGCGGCTGGCCTTATTCTACTGGGAATATTGATCGTTTTCGAAGGGAAGAACGCTCTCCGATTGGAGGGGGAGTCGTGGAAGTTATTATTTTTTGGCGCTGCAGGGTTTTCGGGATTCGGCTTTCTTACCTTTGTCGGACAACAGCTCAGCGGACCGTCAGGCGCAATCATTGCCTCCGTTATCATGGCGTTGATGCCGCTAGTGACGACATGCGTAAATTGGGCTGTGAATAAAAGAAAACCTAAACGATCTACTTTTATTTCAATTTTCATTGCGCTTTCAGGCGCACTGCTGGTCATAACGAATGGAGATCCCTTACTAATCGTTCAGGCCAAAGATCATGTTGCCGCCGGTTTGCTGATTATGCTCGGCGCTTTATGCTGGGTCGTTTATACGATGGGAGGCAGTCGATTTTCAGGCTGGTCGCCGCTTCGCTATACCGCTTTGACAACATGCTTCGGTTCCTTGATGAATATTCTAGTCGTGCTGTCGGCAACGGTTTTCGGAGCCTTGACGATGCCAAGCGCGGAGAGGATCGGAAGCGCAGGGTCGGAATTGCTGTATATGATCCTGATCGCAGGAGTACTTGCCGTGTTCACTTGGAACGTCGGCAATAAAATCTTGAAGCCGGAGAACGGCATGCTGTTTATGAACATCGTCCCTGTGACGACAGTCACGATCAGCGCACTCCAGGGCGTTGAAATCGGAAGGTTGCAGTTGGCGGGGATCCTCATCGTGATCTTCGCGCTGGTGATGAATAATTTGATTCAGAGACAAAGGAAAGTAGCAGGTGAATATGCAAAATGACCATTCTTGAGCATTATCGGAAAGTGCTGAACGGAGAATTGGAACAATCCCCCGTTGAGCGCCTTATGGGACTGAAGCTCATTAGCGTAGAAGAGGGCGACGCCACGTATGAAATGCAGGCTTCGGAACAACACGCGAATCCGCAAGGCACATGTAACGGCGGCATTATCGGCATTCTCGCCGACATGGCCATGGGCATTGCTTACGGCTCTACCTTGCAAGAAGACGAAACCTTCACCACAATCGAGATGAAAGTAAACTTTTTTAGACCTGTGTGGAACGCCAAAATAAAAGCCCATGCTACGCTGTATAAGCGAGGACAGACCATTGGGTTCATCCAATGTGATATAACTGACGAGGACGGTAAACACGTTGCTCATGCCTCAAGCACTTGTATGACATTAAGGGGCGATAAGGCGCAAGGCAGATAGGCACGCGGGACATGCCCAGGAAACGAGCGGCGATGGATTCACAAGAGGAGGAAACATAACATGCTTGAAACAATGCTCACGATCACTTCGATGCAGACGCCCGAAGAAGCACGGGCCTTCAAAACACTTAACGAGGAATGGATTGCCCGAATCTTCGCCATCGAAGAGGCGGACCGGGTGATCCTCGATAACCCGGTGGTGAACATCGTGAACAGAGGAGGAGACGTACTCATCGCACGCAATAGCGATTCGATCGTAGGATGCGTTGCACTCGTGCCGACTGGGGCCGGCGTGTTCGAACTCTCGAAGATGAGCGTTGCACCGGAGTTGCGGGGGCGCGGATACGGACGGAGAATCATCCATGCCGCTATTAACCGTGCACGCGAACTTGGCGCAACATCGCTCTTTTTGGGCAGCAGCACCAAGCTACCGAACGCCGTTCATCTTTACGAGTCGCTTGGGTTCAAGCACGTTCCTGTCGAGCGGATCGGGCACTTGCCCTATGTAAGAGCGAATGTGTTTATGGAATTGGAACTAAAATGAATTGTGAACGGGGACAAATTTATCGACGTAGTCGTTCTGGTTTTAACGGGAGACGATAGCACAATATAAGCAGCGGCAGTCTAAGACTATGTTTTTCAAGTCTTGGACCGCCGCTGTTATATTTTTGCTGTCATGAATCAGTTAATGCTTGTTCTCGTCTGGATTGGCTTGCCGGAAGAAAGCAGATCAGCGTCACAATAAGAGCAGACGTTATAAATAACACGGAACCCAATATGGAGCTCGATATAGCATAAGCGAAATGCATCTTTGAAGGTTGATCCGTACGGATAGCTGCATCAAATACGGATATGAGAATAGCCAGTCCCAACGAGGAACCGCTTTGATGCGCGACATTAATGAGACCCGAAGCTGCACCGGAATCGAGAGGATCCACACCAGAGAGCCCCAATGCGGTAAGCGGTTGGAAAACCATGCCCGCGCCAATGCCCATGATCGTCAACAGGATGAACATTTGCGGAAAGAACTGGGCTTGCACGTCAACGATCCGGCTTATCCAGAGGGTCCCCATGATGGCTAATAGAAAACCGACCATTAGAACTTTCCTATTTCCAAAACGGTGCACCAACCCGGGCATCAAATACATCATCCCGAACTGGGCGACTGTAAATGGCAGGAAGGCTAAACCTGCTTCAAGCGAGCTGAAACCGAGCACGTTTTGCAAATACTGAGGGATAAAGAAGAAGAGTGAAAAATTCCCGCCAACCATGAGGAACCTTCCAAGATAAGCCCCGGACCGCTGACGGCTCGCAAACAATCGGAGAGGGATGATCGGCTCCGTCACCCGGGCTTCAATAAGAACGAATGCCGCTACCAAAATAATCCCGGCTGCAAGCGAAATCCATGTTTCGGGTTTCCCCCAACCGCGCTCGGCAGCCTGAACAAAACCGTATACCAACGCAGTCATGCCGATGACGGAGACAATCGCACCCCAAAAATCAAAACGTCCGGATCTCGTACCTGTTTTCTGTATATATCGCTGTACTAAATACAGCAAAGCAATCCCAATGGGTACATTGATAAACATCCCGACACGCCAAGACATAAAATCGGTGAAAAATCCGCCAAGTAGGAGACCGATACTTCCGCCACCAGCCGAAACCGCGCTGTACATCGCAATTGCTCTGGAGCGTTCCTTGGCTTCGACGAAGCTCGCTGACAGTAATGCTAGCGCAGCAGGCGTTGCTAATGCAGCCGCAAAGCCTTGGAATGCGCGGGAAACCAGCAAAAATTCGGCAGTCGGCGCCAAACCAGCCAGCATGGAGGCAAGCGAAAATAATCCAATGCCTACACCGAGCATTCTTCTTCGCCCCAGAAGGTCACCTGCCCGGGCGCCAAGCAACAAGAAGCCGCCGAACGGCAAAATGTAGCCATTTTGGACCCATGTCAAGCTAGTAGCCGTCATATGCAGCGAACGGCCGATTTGAGGGATTGCCGTTACCATAATGGAGGCGTCAAGCACAACAATCAGTTGACATGCGATGATAATGGTTAAAATCATCCATTTTGATTGATACATAAGCATGTTCCTTTCCTTTTCAATTATTTCGTGTTCCTGAAAAATATTATGGATGGAATTGGAGGAAGGAAGTAGACCGTTACTGCATAAAACTTGCCTAAAGCTGCAAAATAATGTAGATTGAAATAGAAGGGGGTTGGAATTCTTGCCTGTTTCTATTCATAAGAAAGCATTGGATCAGCTCATTGCAATATCTGATCGGATTACCCTGGCGGAAGGACGGACGCCAACGATAGTTCCGTTTCTTACAATTGTCAGGAGCAGCCGTGAAACGCAGAAAAGTCCGGGGGTGTTGACGCCTTCTTTTTGCCTGATCCTTCAAGGGGCTAAGAAGCTCTACCTTGGTCAAGAAATCTTTCATTACTCGGCGGGCGATTATTTGGCGTCACTCATCGATATGCCGGCTGCAGCCCAAGTCATCGACGCTACGGAAAAATCGCCGTATATCGGTTTGCGTGTCGATTTTACGACTCAAGAAATAGCTTCTGTGGTCATGGAGGCGGAAATCAGTACGGAGCCAAAGGAGAAAAATCGGAGTGCCGGTGCCTTCATCGGAAAATCGGATGCCGCGCTGCTGGACATATTTTTTCGATTGCTGAAGCTGGTTGATAAGCCTAAAGAAGTTCGATTTCTGTCCGAGTTGATCAAAAGGGAAATGATTTATCACTTGCTGTCAGGAGAATTTGGGCACTTATTTTTGCAGAAAGCGCTTTTTGATCAAAGAGCGGACGGAGTCGGAAAGGCCATTCATTGGATCAAAGAAAACTACGCATGCTCTTTCACAATTGAGGAACTCGCCAAATCCTGCAACATGAGTATCTCCGGGCTGCATCATAAATTCAAAGCCGTCACGACAATGGGCCCCTTACAGTACCAGAAGCAGCTTCGCCTTCTGGAAGCGAGGCGCCTCATGCTGAGTGGTCCCATGGGGGCAACGACAGCCGCTTTGACAGTAGGCTATGAAAGTCCGTCACAGTTCAATCGGGAGTATCGGAGGCTCTTTGGTCTACCTCCTCTCCAGGATATAAAATCGTTGCGAAAAACTTCATATGCCGGAAGATTTGAAGAAAGTTAAGTGTAAAAAAAACCGAACGCATCGTTCCAAAAACATTGGAACTTGCTTCGGTTCTCAGTTGCCTTCATTAAGAGTACATTTCCGTTATCATCGTGACAGCTTCTTTAGCGATGATTAATTGATCACAATTCAGAACATTGTATACATGAATGGAGTCAGCTACGGCGGTTTCTACACTAGGTATGTTATTGGCGCTTTTAATAACAAAGTTATTTATTGAAGGTGTAACAATGAGTACCTTTTTATCTGCCCCGAGGGCATTAAGCATAGCTACTATAGACTTTGTCCTGTAATTTTCTAACTTGATCTCGTCGACGACAATGAGTTCTTTGTTCTGTACTTTGCTAGATAATGCAGATTTTATAGCAAGCCGCTTAACCTTTTTATTGAGTCTGTAGCTGTAGTCGCGAGGTTTAGGAGCAAACACAACTCCTCCGCCACGCCAATGAGGCATTCGAATCGAACCTGCTCTAGATTTATCAATTTTATTCTGCTTATATGGTTTTCTGCCGCCGCCTCTAACTTCACCACGTGTTAGTGCAGATTGTGTTCCACTGCGATTATTTGCCAAATAATTGATAACTGCATCATGCATAATCGATTCATTGGGAATAATCCCGAAGATGGATTGTTCAAGTTCCATTTCACCAACATGAATACCTTCCATATTAAAAATAGTAACATTCAACATGATTCTTTCCTCCAAATCCTAAACTTTCACGATATCGGTCCTATATCCACATTAAAAGCAGAACCGATAGTTATAAAGGTAACAGATCGAAATTACATAAACTATATACTTAACGGTTCTGTAATGTTTGGTATCCTTCTGCATCAGGGAAAATGAAAAAAGATGATCCCGTGTGAATACAGGGATCATCTTCTTACAGCGTAGCGTTTTTTATTCGTTGGATTTGATTACAATTCAGCGATTTTTATTTGTTATAAATTATTTTTCTGATCGCATAAACAGAAAGGCAGTAAGAATCTGCAAGTTCTTGAATCGTAGTACCGGAAGTATATGCAAGTATGATTTCGCTATTTCGCCGATCAATCTCTTCCCGATAACCCGATAATTCTCCCCAATTTTTATGTTGATCTTTTATTGCGGGAATGTAGACGTATTCACCTTGTACAAAATCTTGCAATTTTTCAACCAATTCCTTGGGGAGAACATCATTAGCGTTGAAATATCTCATGTAGACTCACTCCTTGAATAATTGTAATCTCTCAAGTAGCAAAGCCAGCATGATTGGTGATGATGTTATTCCATGCAAATATCACCAAATAACTGTCTTTGCATGGAATTGAACATGGGTGATTGTCATATTTTTATGAGACAACGTTCATCACTCCTTTATTTACTTGTTGTGTCCGTATAGCTGACCGCAGAAAAAGCTACAAGAAAGTTACCTTTCTTGTAGCTCAAATAAACAAATACTAAAATGTAACCCAATGAATGGATTAGGTATTGTTATGATTTGAGTAAGAGAATAAGTAACGATCCTGCTTAACAAAGAATAAAACAGTTTGTTTTATCATTCGTAAAAAAAGCAAGATATTACATGATTCTCGTCATCTCCCCTAGATTAATTACAAGCATTGTAGCACAACCCATTTTACATTTCAATTTGATAATCAGCACTCACCCTTTAATTTCTGAGTATCTTAGAATCCTTTTGTACATCGTTTTGTTCTTCAAAGTGTTAAAGATGCTCATATCAGGTTTTGTTTTAATCTCCAAAACCCAGAGATTCATTTTATTATCCATTGCTATATCAACTCCGAATGCTCGTTTACTTCTATAACTTCTACCAAGGACATTGCTTGCATCTTTTCCTAATTTCTCAATGATTTGAATGTACTGTTTCCGCGATTCGTTATCGAGATGTGACTTGAGCAAGGTATCTATAAGTAATGGAGTTCCACCAGAATGATAATTTGTAACGATTTTATTCCGCTTCGCTTGTCTTCCAATAATCCCAGTCACATCGAGTATTCCTTTTTCATTCTTTTGTACCATAACTCTGATATCGAACGGACGATTATTGTGTTTTAACAATACAATTCCTTTTTGAACAATATATTTATCTCTAATTAGATTCCTTTGAATCGAAGCAAATAAGATATTTAAAGAGTTAAAATTACGTACATTCGATTTGGAGTGTAAAATAAAGTTATTTTTCTTAGTTATTTTAGCTATCCCATGGCCGCCTGTTCCCTCATCTGGTTTCAAGTAAACTGATCCATACAATCTCAGCATTGTTTTAATGTTAGACAAAGTTGCTTTTCGAGTGTCTGGCAAAAATGAGCGTATCATTTTATATCTCTTCATGAAATTGTACTTTCCTAATTTCCCCATTTTATATTTTACCTTTTTCACACGCTACCTCCAAGGTTCCAGCGCAGCATACAAGTGCGCAGGGGGAACGTTCTAACATTCATCACATACATACGCTCCAGCCTCGGCCCCGGACTGTGCGGATACCTACACGGACTCAGCGCAACGCCGGAATGTGCTTCGATTCGGTCGGCTTGTCGTTTTTCATATGTAGGCACAGGCAATTTGCCCTTGCAAAATCCGCCTAACATACATATTTTATTGGGGGGTTCATCTTTGGAAAAAAAGGAGCGGGTTTATTTGGGGAAGATTCATTTCCACCGTATGTTTCAGAAAGTGCCGCAATTAAGAGCATATTTGCCAGATACTGTAATGTGTAACGAAACTCGGTTAGCAGTATATTTAGATCGTTTTCCTGCGATATTCATCAAACCAGATGAAGGTGGAGGTGGAGCAGGGGTAATTAAAGCCTGGAAGAGGGGGGCTTTGATTTATTACGTAAAGGAAAAAGGAAAGCAACAGAGTGTGAATTCGGTTCAAGCCCTGTTTCAAACGTTGGAATTAAAAAATCGTCCGCACATCCTTCAAAAGGGAATCGATCTTGCAAGAATAAATGGCCGTCCTTATGATATTCGGCTGATGATGATGAGAGATCGATCGAAACGGTGGACCTATATAGGAATGGTTGCCAAAGTTGCTGGAGCTCAGAGTATTATAACCAATGTTGCAAAAGGGAAAGGCTACGTTATGCCAATTGATAGGGCTTTGCGAAAGTCATTAGGACTTTCTCTATCAGGGGCTGCAGAGAAAAAAAACGAACTGATTCGTTTAGCAAAAATATGTACCCGTGTCTATAGTAAAAGCCGATACGACTGGCAAATCGGATATGATCTTGCTATTGACCGTAAAGGCAAGGTGTGGTTTATAGAATCGAACCCGACCGTCCCGGCCCACGGATTATTTCGTAAAGAACCGAAAGTTTTCCAAACGATAAAACAACTAGCCGCTTTTCATAAATTAAAGAGAAGGCTTAAATTAAAAAAGTAAAGCAAATCACCAAGCAGCGATATGTTCCGATCGCCGCTGTGTTGCCATTGATTTGATTCAATTTTCAGACTATAATAAATGCAATGATTTGGTATGTGTGACTGGCGTAAACGTGGATAACCACGAGGGAGCACATATTTCATATGCCGTACGCCTGGGCAAAGTATTTGGTCTATGACCGAATACTTTTATTTATTTTTATAAGAGTAACAGCACCAATTGAGGTGCATATTAGGAGGAAACAAAATGAATATTCGCTATTTTCAGGCGGATGATCAAGAAGAAGTTATAGAAATAATGGCAAGTCACCCGCTGCAATTTCCAGAGTTCATTATTGATAAATACCCAATACGATGGAATGACTTCTTGAATTCTTCAACTGAAAACAATAAAGGCCAGTTTTATGTGGCATCCAATGAAGATAATGAAATCGTTGGTCATGCGGGGTACCTATTTAATTCCGAGGTAGGTCTTTATGAGATCGTTGGTGTAGCGATTAAGAAAGCTGTTCAGCGTCAAGGTATAGGAAAAGCTCTTATCAGTGTGATATGCAATAGCGTTAAAGAGATGGACGAGAATAAAATTATTCTTTTTACACTGGGTCATGTAGGAAATGAAGATACGATAACATTTTACCGAAAGATAGGTTTTGATCTGATCAATTACGAAAAAGACTTCTTTCGTAGCGAATACCATAGAGTCACGTTTACTAAAAATTTGGCTATCTAAAACTTGCGGGAAAAGCCACTAGCCAATGGCAGTCCTTTATGCTAACAGGTACTTTAGCTCAATAAAACAACAAACAAAGGCTGCCGGCAGAGCGATCCGGCAGCCTTTGCTCTGATTATCAATATGAAAAAGGATACCCCTAAAAAAGTCATGGATACATAATAGTATATAAAAAAATTCAACATAAGTCTATTTATTTTTTGGTGAGAACTGTATGTTATTGATGCGACCTAACTTGGAAGTATCAAAAGAACAAAGGCGCTTCGTTGCGTCCCCGAAACGAAAGGAAGGATAACGATGATTATGACACAAAAAGAAATGCTGTTCATTGTGCAATCACAACTTGCTATTGACCTGAATTGCTCTATCGATGACCTGAACGGCGAAAAGGACAGCATTATTTTTGTTGAAGCTAAAGAAAATCCAGGATGCAGACCATTTCCAAGGAAGGCACGTTATTTCGAAATCTTGTCTATGGGAAAATCAATTGTAGTATCGGCTACACCCGAGCGGTTGTTAATTGCCAAAACACAGATGCAGGGCAAAAACAGGGATACCGTATTCTCCTTACCATTTATCAGAGGCCTTTACTTGCATTTTTTGCCTGATGTAAAAAGAATTAAGCCAATGTCACCGCCCAAATATTTTTCATTTGAACTGATAAAGCGGGAAGAAGTGTTCAGTTTATTTGATGTCACAAGATTCAATGAAGCTATTATATATGATACGAATCTTCCCTGGCAGACTGATCTAGCTGTGCTTGCAAAGCACGATGGAGAAATTGTCGGCGTGGCAGGAGCAAGCAAAACCTGTACAAAACTTTGGCAAATTGGCATAGAAGTATTACCCCAATATCGTAATTTGGGATTGGCTAGTTATCTTGTAAACAGGCTGACTTTTGAAATATTGGAACGTGGAGAAATACCGAGTTATGACGTAATCGCGAGTAACATTGCTTCACAGAGAGTAGCTCACCGGTTAGGGTATCTTCCCGCATGGGTGTCTGATTGGCGATGCAATTTTGAAGGACTTGAACAGTAATTATATCTAAAGAAGCTTAAACTATCGGTATACGTTAGTTGTACACCGCGGCAGCCGGTCAGCACGATCGGCCGCCTTTCTGTTTTACGGGCAGCTTTAATCAGGAAGGGAAGGGGTAAATCTGATTATAAATATTTTCTCGCTAAATGTACTGCTATATCTGTGATATTGTGAAATTGCCAAGCTGGAGCTGCAGTTGCAGAGTGTTCACGAGAGGAAAGGGGAAAGTAAATGAGAACCAGTAATGCTTCACGCACAGTAGCAAAATTAAACGATTACATGGACGCACTAGCGAACCGGGGGTATTTCAACGGGGCGGTCTTGGTAGCTGAAGGGAATAAGATATTGCTGCGAAAGGGATATGGTATGGCCAATTTTGAGCACGACGTACCCAACACCCCGCAAACCAAGTTTCGAATCGGCTCACTTACAAAAGGATTTACCTCTATGGCGGTATTGCAGTTGCAAGAGCAGGGAAAGCTTCGCATTGATGATCCGATCCGTTTTTACATACCAGATTATCCGAATGGCGACATCATTACGATCCGCCATTTATTGACGAACACTTCAGGAATACCGGATTACCCAAGCTTTCCGAATTATTGGAAAGAAACGATGAGGCTGTATGCTACCTTAGAACAAACCATTGGTTCGTTTAAGGATAAACCACTACAGTTTCTCCCAGGAGAAGGATTCAGTTATACGAGTTCGCCTTATATTTTGCTGGGTTACATTATTGAGAAGACCTCGGGGATATCTTACGAACGATATATATCCGAACACATCTGTAAGCCATTAAATTTAGTGAATACAGGATGTGAAGACGGAAGAACACTTCTGAAACATTTTGCGTCAGGGTACTCCATATGCAAAGGAATCATTCCAACCGAATATGTCGACATGTGCCTACATGTGGGAGCAGGTGTGATGTATTCAACGATCGATGATCTTTACCTGTGGGATCGGGCGTTATATAGGGATGATTTGATTGGAAAACATGTGCGCGATCAACTATTCGGAAGCATGAGCTCACCTGTCGGGAGTTATGGCTGGGTTGTAACGGAGCAATCCATTAATGACAAGCCAAGAAAACGTGTCTGGCATAATGGAACGATGAATGGGTTTTATGTGGAGTTTAATCGTTATATCGATGAGGAAATCGCTATTATCGTGCTGAGCAATATCAACCTCACGCCTGTAGACATAATCAGCCAATGTTTAGCCAAGATCGTGATGGGAGAAGCGGTCGCCCAGCCCGGAGCTATACAGCCGTTAGATATAGCGCCAAATTTACTTGAAAAGTATGCGGGAATATACAGTACTGCGGAAAGAAATATTGATCCTTCGCAAGCAGATCGTTTGAACGAGGCTTTAGATCAACTGACTATTATCGATACGCCACAGTTTGCAGTCGGGTTGTTTTACGACACTTTTTACCGTTTCGGAATTGATCCCAGTTCCACCGTGGTCGTGACCTTTGAAGATAACAGACTCTATCTATTCATGCAAAAAAATAAAGGGGCATGGTTTAAATACGAGCTAATACCGGTTTCTCAACAAACGAATACTCTAAAATGCGTTACCGCACACATTGACGAACAACTTGAATTTCACACGGACCCCGATGGATATTTGCGATTCATCCATTTTGATCCAGCTGGAAATCGAATCGATGCTGTAAAATTAACTGCAGAGATTAATTAATGGGGGGACGCTTTAGTTATTGAGCTAATGCGTATTATGAAATCGAGCCTTTACAGGAGTGCTAGTATGCTTAGTTTGAAACAAATCCTTGAAGAGGGATACCGTCGAAAACTTCAAGGATGATTCAATGGATAATGATTTAACGATTCTAGGTCTATACCATTTGTCCGGGCAATGGAAAGCGCGATAATGGAATTAAAGAATTGTGCAGCCCACGTAACCGATTGCAGTGTTATCATTGGTTGGGAATTGTTCAGGAGGGATACGCATGAAATATAGAATGATTTTTAGTGATATCGACGGAACATTATTGAATTCAAATCATGAAATAAGCCAAGGGACCATCGAGTCTGTTCAAAATTTACACCTTCCATTCATCTTAGTTTCAGCACGAATGCCCGTTGGAATTCTACCTTTGCAAGAAAAATTGAACATTAATGAACCACTAATCTGTTTCAGTGGAGCTCTTGTTCTCGGAGCGGCACAAGCGGACGGGAGTCGAGAGGTTTTCCATAATAAAGCGTTGAAGTCCAAAGACGTGAGAGAGATTTACACTGTAGTAACCGATAAATTCCCTAATGTTAGCTTTAGTGCTTACAATAAGGATAACTGGTTTGTACCGTCGCTGGAAGATGAATGGATTATTCAAGAACGTGAAATAGCCGGCACACACGCACAACCTTTTAATTTTTCCAATGACATTCTCCCGACGGTCAACAAGCTACTTTGCATGGGTCCTCCTGAAGCGATAAATTACCTGGAATCCGAATTAAAAAATAATCACCCCGATATCACGATTTATAAGTCCAAACCGACTTATTTGGAAATTATGGCCCAAAATGTTCTTAAATCTTCCGCCATTGAAATCCTGATCAAGGCTAGAGGTGTCGTCAAAGAAGAAATAGTCGCTATTGGCGATAACTACAATGATATAGATATGCTTCACTTTGCAGGTCTAGGGGTAGCTATGGGGAATGCTCCTGATGAAGTCAAGTCAGCTGCGGATATCGTAACGTTATCTAATGACGAGGACGGATTGAAAGTTGTTCTAGAAAAGTACTGTTATTGAAGATGGAAATTTTGAAACAATAGGCGGAATTGTTTCCTGATCAGGCATTGGCTGCTTCTATTGCGAATTGGATGGGACTAACACAAAATGACAACAAAGACCGCATTTTGGGGGGCATAGTTAAGCTATTGTGTGGAGCAGTGCGCCGCGGCAGCTGCTCCAATTATTGTTCGATAGTGTGATTGTAGATACGAAATTATGAATAGATTTATTTTTTACTTAAATAAGTCAGGTTTGCGATATCATGTGGCATCAAAATAACTGTAAGCTACTGGGACGTAAGTTCAAAACATAATCAGAGGAGATGGTAAGTAAGATGGTATCAAAGATTCCGGTATTGGCGTTTGATGGTGGACAAGTCGATACGCTTTGGGACAACCACGAACCCGCTATCGAGTGGTACGAAAAGCATCTAGCTGTCGTTCCGAGTATACGAGCCGATAAAGTACACTTTCGATTTGATTTAAGCACAACATCCGAGATGATGACATTTTTTCCGGGCTACTTTAATCTGCACTCGATTATCACATCGAAACGGCCTGTACACTTGTTTGCAGAACGGGGAACAGTCGACCCTAATATCAGATTGTGCTTCGGAACCAAAAACCTGGAGCAGGAGCATGCGCATCTCAAGGCACATAACATTCGCGTAACGGATATCTATAAGGGGGCCGGAGATAAGTCTTATTTTGATTTTTGGGCTACCGCCGAGGGAACCCGGTTCACAGCTGTCGGTGCACCGGAGCTGCCTGGTGATGTACCACGGTACATAGATGCCTTTATTCGGATCGGCATTTCCGATTTGCAGTCATCGGCCAACTGGTATCGTAAATTTTTGGGATTTACATATACCGAGGCCGGGCAGTCTCAGGAATGGATAGAGATGAAAACGCTATGTGTGGAAAATATGGACGGACAGAGAGTAACCCCAATATCGAAGAGCTACTCCATTTTTCTAGAGAAACTTCCTTCGAACATGGAGAAAGGCCGTATCGATGGCCCCGTGCGGCTGTTCTTCCTCATTGAAAACAGAGAGGAATTTGATCAATATCATCAGACGCTTAAGGACAACGGAGTGTGGGTATCTCCTATAGGAGACGGTTTTGGGACGTTTCATATATATGACCCGGACGGAAATAGGCTGAACTTCTGGCATTACTAGAGATAAACAATTCGTCGCTGGGAACAAGATTGATCGGCGGTCTGCAACAATTCATAGAAGTAATAGGCAGAAGAAAAAAATATGTTAATTTGATGTGCATTCATTGATAGGTGGTGTTATTAATATGGGGTATGTTAAAGCTAGCGAAGTTCATTTAGGTATCCCTGTCGACGATTTCGAAGGCTCAATTGACTGGTATGTTAATGTTTTGGGTTGCGAGCTTGTCTGGAAAATGGGAATCGCACAATTAAAATTACCATCCGGACAAAAAATTGGAATATTTACGCCTGAAGAGAAGGACGAATCAAGCATTTGGTACGTGGGTGATTATAAATCACATCCACATTTTTCGATTCAATTTGTCACTACAGATATAACAAGACTACGAGAGGAACTGATTGCAAGTGGTGTTAGGGTAGGGGAAATTATACGTGGCGGCGGCGGTGGATTCGATATGATGTTTTTTGATCCAAATGGTAATCGTTTCTGGGCAATAGAAGACCCCAAATAACCACAAATTATTGCGCTATTGGGAAACGTGAGTGGAGCAGCTGCCGCGTGAACAGCCCCCCGTCAAGTAGACAGTATAAAAATCAAAATCAATCAAGCGGCCTTCGTCCTGAACTCCATCGGACTGAGGCCGTTTAGTT
>NZ_JBVYOJ010000013.1:0-199200 GCF_056120465.1 Paenibacillus sp. sgz302148 | reverse complement strand
GGCGGAGGGGTTCCACGCGTACCCATCCCGAACACGACCGTTAAGCCCTCCAGCGCCGATGGTACTTGGATCGCAGGATCCTGGGAGAGTAGGACGTCGCCAAGCACAGCATAAAAGCTGTATCGTTGGTCCATAATATTCCCTGATAGCTCAGTTGGTAGAGCACTCGGCTGTTAACCGAGTTGTCACAGGTTCGAGTCCTGTTCGGGGAGCCATATGCTCTCATAGCTCAGTAGGTAGAGTGCATCCATGGTAAGGATGAGGTCACCGGTTCGATCCCGGTTGAGAGCTCCATGCCGATACAACATGGCCCGTTGGTCAAGGGGTTAAGACACCTCCCTTTCACGGAGGTAACAGGGGTTCGAATCCCCTACGGGTCACCACTTAAAACTTTAAATGAGTTGCAATCCAAATGGAGGCTTAGCTCAGCTGGGAGAGCATCTGCCTTACAAGCAGAGGGTCGGGGGTTCGATCCCCTCAGCCTCCACCATTGGGGATTAGCCAAGCGGTAAGGCAACGGACTTTGACTCCGTCATTCCAAGGTTCGAATCCTTGATCCCCAGCCATTTGTACGAGCCATTAGCTCAGTTGGTAGAGCACCTGACTTTTAATCAGGGTGTCGAAGGTTCGAGTCCTTCATGGCTCACCATGTTTTATTCAAGAAAACGCGCGTATGGCGGAATTGGCAGACGCACCAGACTTAGGATCTGGCGGGCGACCGTGGGGGTTCAAGTCCCTCTACGCGCACCATCTTTACAATGCGGACGTGGCTCAGCGGTAGAGCATCGCCTTGCCAAGGCGAGGGTCGCGGGTTCGATTCCCGTCGTCCGCTCCATAATTTGTGCCCATAGCTCAGCCGGATAGAGCGTTTGACTACGAATCAAAAGGTCGGGAGTTCGAATCTCTCTGGGCACGCCATTTCAATTTAATAAGCTTTACACTTCGGGACGTAGCTCAGCTTGGTAGAGCACCTGGTTTGGGACCAGGGGGTCGCATGTTCAAATCGTGTCGTCCCGACCATTATTTTCAAGTTTTATTGCGGGTGTAGTTCAATGGTAGAACTCCAGCCTTCCAAGCTGGTAGCGTGGGTTCGATTCCCATCACCCGCTCCATTATTTGCAACCGAATCCTCCGAGTATGGAGGTTTTTTTGTGTTTCTAGAAGAAATGAAGTGACTCTTATATATGAAGTAGGGAACAAACGAAGGACAGCATAGCAATACGCTGTCCTTTTTTTGTTTTGCCGAAGAAACGGCATGCTGCATTTTTATGAAAATGATACTAACCCAGTTTTAAAGTTCAAACGCAGATTAATCCCCCATTTTTTGTACAACCTTCGTAACCAACTGGCCAAATTCAAGCGAAAGCTGTTCCTGCAATCCTCGTGACGAGCGGCTTCGACCCACGGGGACGCGCTTGGTCAGGGACATAGATAGTGGACGGCCTGATTTCGGAACCATAGCGCACAATATCGATCCATGGCTCCTTGCTCGCACAGCTTGCACCAATCTTTCGATTACCGTTTAACCTTATTGTCTTGAATCATCGACGAGCTAAATCATTAACGGCATATAATGTTAATAGGCCCATTCTGCAATTTTGAACAAATTACCAGATGGGGAGATAGACGAGATTTGGCAGCAAAACTTTTGACAAAAAATGAACCGGAAATGAAGATTTTCATCGACATTTATAGTATGATGAAAGGAAATACAAAAAACTTGTCGAACTGATTATGGATGGGGTGAACACGATGTCTGAAACGGCTACGGTTAACAAATCGAACTCGAACAACTTGCTGCGCAGAGACGTACGATTTTTGGGTAACATCTTAGGCGAAGTTCTTGTCCATCAAGGCGGGAAAGAGCTTTTAGATATAGTCGAAAAAATTCGGGAAATGAGCAAGTCGTTGCGGGCGGAATTAATACCGGAATTGTATGATGAATTTAAGAAAATGATCGTCACATTGGACCCTGAAGCAAGGCATCAGGTTATTCGTGCGTTCGCGATTTATTTCCAACTGGTCAACATTGCGGAGCAGAATCACCGGATTCGCCGCAAACGGGACTACGAGCGTTCTTCCGGGGAAGCGATTCAACCGGGCTCGATCGAAAGCGTCATAATGGAGCTGAAGCGCCGCAACATTTCGTACGAGGAAGTGCAGGAAGTGCTTGAGGGCATTTCGCTCGAGCTCGTCATGACGGCGCACCCGACGGAAGCGACTCGCCGCGCGGTACTCGACATCCACAAACGGATCGCCGAGCAGGTCATGGAGCTGGACAATCCGGTGCTGACGCTGCGCGAGCGCGAGAGACTGCGGGAGAACCTCCTGAACGAAGTCGTCACGCTGTGGCAAACCGACGAGCTGCGCGACCGCAAGCCGACGGTAATCGATGAAGTGCGCAACGGCATGTATTACTTCGACGAAACTCTGTTCGAAGTGCTGCCGGACGTATACGAGGAGCTGGAGCGGTGCCTGGACAAATATTATCCGGCCCATCAATGGCACGTGCCTACTTATTTGCGTTTCGGTTCCTGGATCGGCGGCGACCGCGACGGCAATCCGTCCGTAACCGCGGATGTGACATGGGAGACGCTCGAAATGCACCGCGAGCTGGTGCTCAAGAAATATGAATCGCTGCTGAAGCAATTGTCCAGCCTGATGAGCTTCAGCAACAGCATCGTGAAGGTGCTGCCTGAATTAAACGAATCGATCCAACGGGACCGCGAGAGCGGGATTGTCGTGGAAGATTTGTGGCGCAACGAGAAGGAACCTTACCGGATCAAAATTTCGTATATGCTGCAAAAGCTGGCGAATACGTCCGATAAGTCGGTTACTGATAGCGATAAGCGCTACAACCGTCCTTCCGAGCTGATCGACGAGCTGAAGCTGATCGATCGCAGCTTGCGATTCCATTTTGCCGACTACGTGGCCGATACGTACATTAAGAAGATGATTCGTCAAGTGGAGCTGTTCGGCTTCCATCTGGTGACGCTCGATATTCGTCAGCATAGCAAAGAGCATGAAAATGCGATGAAAGAAATATTGGCGCAGATGAACATCGTCGTCGATTACTCGCAGCTGTCCGAAGAAGAGAAGATCGAGCTGCTGCACAATCTGCTTAACGATCCGCGGCCGCTCACATCGCCGTACTTCGATTATTCCGAATCGACGCAGGAATGCCTGGACGTGTACCGGACCGTATACCGCGCTCAACAGGAATTCGGAGAGAACTGCATCTCCAGCTACTTGATCAGCATGACCCAAGGCGCGAGCGATTTGCTGGAGGTATCCGTATTCGCGAAGGAAGCGGGATTGTTCCGCCGCATGTCGAACGGGGACGTGCACTGCACGCTGCAATCGGTGCCTCTGTTCGAAACGATCGACGACTTGCATGCCGCGCCAGGCATTATGCGTACTCTGTTCGAGCTGCCGACCTACCGCGAAAGCGTTGCGGCGAGAAATAATCTACAAGAGATTATGCTCGGTTACTCCGACAGCAACAAGGACGGTGGCGTCGTTACGGCGAACTGGGAACTGCGCGTGGCGCTGAATGATATTACGGACGCCGCGAATGCATATGATGTAAAGCTGAAGTTTTTCCACGGTCGCGGCGGAGCGCTCGGCCGTGGCGGCATGCCGCTCAACCGCAGCATCATGGCCCAACCGCCGCACACGATCGGCGGAGGCATCAAGATCACGGAACAAGGCGAAGTGCTGTCATCGCGTTATTCGATGCAGGGCATCGCGTACCGGAGCTTGGAGCAAGCGACGTCCGCGCTTATCGCGGCGGCGATGTACGCCCGTTATCCGCAAAACGATAACCGCGAAGAGAAATGGGAAACGCTCGTCAAAGGCATTTCCGAGAAGTCGCAAACGAAATACCAGGATTTGATTTTCCGCGATCCGGATTTCTTGACGTTCTTCAAGGAGTCCACGCCGCTGCAGGAAATCGGCGAGCTGAACATCGGCTCGCGTCCTTCCAAACGGAAGAACAGCGACCGGTTCGAAGATCTGCGCGCCATTCCTTGGGTGTTCGCCTGGACGCAAAGCCGGTACTTGCTGCCGGCATGGTACGCAGCGGGCACGGGGCTGCAAAGCTTCTACCAAGGCCGCGAGGAGAACATGCAGGTGCTGCGGCAAATGTACGAAAACTTCTCGTTCTTCCGTTCGCTAATCGACAATTTGCAAATGGCGCTCGCCAAAGCCGATTTGCTGATTGCCAAAGAATATGCGAACATGATCGCAGACAAAGAAATTCATCAGCGGATTTTTACCGCGATCGAAGAAGAATATAAGTTGACTTCGGACTTAATACTACAAATAACGGGGCAACAAGAAATTTTGGATAATGTGCCGGTCATTCAGGAATCGATCAAGCTGCGCAATCCTTATGTCGATCCGTTAAGCTATATTCAAGTGCAATTGCTTTCCGAGCTGCGTGCTTTGCGCGAAGAAGCGCAAGACGATCCGAACCTGCTGCGCGAAGTGCTGCTCACGATCAACGGCATTGCATCGGGACTCCGCAATACAGGCTGATTTGCGCCGCACACATCCATAGTACGTTCATGCATAACGGTGCAAGCTGCATAGGCCGGGAGTCTTTCGCTAAAAGGCTCCCGGTTTTTTTCTTAAAGAAAGTATAAGTTTCACTCTATCCTTGGCTTATATCTCTCGGTAAACGATGCGCCGATTAGGACGGCGTTAGCCGTTTATCCTTGAGCATTAGAAAAAGAAAAGTTTCTTCAAATGTTGTTGTTGTTGTTGTTGGAAACGTCGTTGCCGGAACGAAACTCGGGTCATCCCCGCCCGGCAAGACTGGAGGAATCGTTGTGCATATGATGGAGACGCGACTCGCCCGGCTGGCCCGCAAAGGCGATCAAAGGGCGTTCGCGGAATTGGTGGATCTATACAAAGATAAAATATATCATCTCGCTTACCGTATGCTGAGCAATCGCCATGAGGCCGAGGACGTCGTGCAGGAAACGTTTCTGCGCGTGTATATGAACTTGGATCGTTATGACGAATTGCAGAAGTTTTCGACCTGGATTTATCGGATCGGGACGAACTTATGCATTGACCGGCTGCGCAAGCGGAAGCCGAATTTTTCGCTGGATGCGGAAATTACGGATGCCGAAGGCATCGACGGCTACGCGATGATTCCAAGCGATAACGAGACGCCGGAGAGCCGACTGCTCTTGTCGGAGACGCAGCAGACGATCCGCAAGGCGATCGACAGCTTGCCGGTCAAATATAAGTCGGTCGTCGTTTTGCGATATTTGCACGACATGTCGCTGCAGGAAATCGGCGACGTGCTGGACATGCCGGTGACGACCGTGAAGACGCGGGTGCATCGCGGCAGGGAGTTTTTGCGGAAACGATTGGAAAAAGATTTTTGAAACATATCGAATCGTGAAACGTATGGTATTAAACAAGTAACTCAAGTATGATGAAAGGGTCGGCTGAACATGGAATGCACAAAAGCGATCTCTTTGATGCACGAGTATTTCGATGACGAGCTTCAAAGCGCCGACATTGTCCTGCTGAAGGAGCACATGCTTGGCTGTTCTTCGTGCCGCAATCATTTCAAGTGGCTGGAGCGGACAGAATCCTCCGTCAGCGCGTTAGCGATGCCGGCGGTGCCGGACGGCCTCACGGAGAAGATCATGCAATCGCTGCCGCGGAAGCGCAAGCAGAACGCATGGGTGAATTGGGTGAAGCGTCATCCGGCGGCGACCGCCGCGGCTTTGTTCTTCGTGGTGATGATGGGCAGCTTCATGACGATGTGGAATCAGAGCTCCGAGCTCGTGGTCAAAGGCTCCGATTTGGATCAATTGGTCATCCAAGGCAATACGGTCATCGTGCCGGAAGGAACGAAGATCGGCAATTTAACGGTAGAGAACGGCACAACGCAAGTGTACGGCGAAGTCGTCGGCGACCTGACGGTCATCGACGGGACGTTGTTCCAGGCGTCGACCGCGCATATTTCAGGTCATGTCAACAAAATCAATCAAGCGGTCGATTGGCTGTGGTACAAACTCGGCGAGTTGTTCGTTTCGAATTAGGTTTTGGGTAGGGAGCTTCCGCGAATCATTCGGCCGGAGGCTCTTTGCTTTGCGTAAAAAGCACTATACGGTTTGCGATTGTTATCTGGTATAGTTATAGTATATATAGAGATACAGGCAGTTTGTTGGGGGATGCGGCAATGGATTATTTTGCAGACTTGACGTGGAAAGATTCGATTAAGGATATCATTGATATATTAATCGTCAGCTATGTCATTTACAAAATGATACTGCTCGTCCGCGGGACGAGAGCGGTGCAGCTGTTGAAAGGGATTTTCGTGCTGGTGGCCACTTGGGCGATCAGTACTTGGTTCAATTTATACACGCTGCGCTGGCTGATGAATCAGATGTTTACGTTCGGGGTGCTTGCGGTTGTTATTATTTTTCAGCCGGAGCTGCGCCGGGCGTTGGAGCAATTAGGACGGGGCAAGCTGTTCAGCCGTACGTCCGCGGACGACCAGGAGTTCAGCAAACGGATCGGCGAAGTGATCAAAACCGCGAACAATTTATCCCGGCGCAAAATCGGCGCTTTGATCGTATTCGAACGGAACACGGGGCTAACCGACTACATCGAAACGGGGATCAAGATGGAGTCCGCGATCAGCTCGGAGCTCCTGATCAATATATTTATCCCGAATACGCCGCTTCATGACGGAGCGGTCATTGTTCGAGGCAGCCAGATCATGGCGGCGGGCTGCTACTTGCCGCTGTCGGAAAATCCTTTTATCAGCAAGGAGCTTGGGACGCGCCACCGCGCGGCGATCGGCATCAGCGAGGTGTCGGACGCGATTTCGGTTGTCGTATCCGAAGAGACCGGTCAAATTTCCCTTGCCATCAACGGTCAAATCGTTCGCGACATCAAGGAGGAGTCGCTCATTTCCAAGCTATTCGAGGAATTGAAGCCGAAGGTCAAAGAGAAGAGCTCTTTCTGGAAAAGGAAGGGTGAATCGAATGGATAAATGGCTGGAAAATCCGACGGTAGTCAAAATCATCGCATTGGTGCTAGGACTGCTGTTATGGGCGGTCGTTCATTGGGACGTGCAGGACAGTCCGGGGACGGTTGCTTCGCTGATGCGAACGGAAGATATCAACAATGTTAAAATTACGGCGGTGGGGTTCAACGATAAGCAATTCGTGCTTCGATCGGTGAATCCGCAGGTCGTGCGGGTGAAGGTAAAAGGCAGGGATACGGTACTGAACCGATTCAATCCCGAAGATTATCAAATTCAACTCGACCTGAGCCAAGCGCAGTCCGGAACGTATACGCTGCCGCTGCGCGCGGACTTTCCGTCGGGCGTTGACGTGCTGGAGATTTATCCGTCTCAGGTCACCGTACATATTGAAGCGTTGCAGAAGAAGGAAATCGATGTGACGATCAAGACGAAGGGGACGCCTGAGAAAGGGTATAAGGCCGGAACGCCGATCGTGACGCCGACCCGCGTACATGTTACGCTGCCGGAGAGCGAGTTGAAGAGAGTCGACTCGGTCGGGGCGGAAATGAACATCGACGGCTTAAGCAAGACGGTGAAGGACAAAGTGAAGCTGGTCGCCTACGACAGGAGCGGCAATGAAATTGCCGGAGTGCAGATCAACCCGGCGGTCGTCGAAGCCGAGGTGCCGATCACCCGTCCGTTCAAGACGGTGCCGCTTCAAGTCAAGTGGATCGGGCAGCCGCCGAAAGGCTACGCGATTTCCTCGCTTACGCAAAGCGTGGAGCAAGTCACGGTATACGGGCCGCAGCAGGTGCTGGATAAGCTGCAGTTTTACGACGGGCTTCAGGTCGATTTGTCCAACATTACGAGCAATACGACCTTCTCGATGGACTTGAACGCCGTCGGCAAAATCGAGATGGTGGAACCGGCGAAGGTGGATTTCGATATTACCGTTGTCGCTTCCACCGTGAAGCCGATGGAGAAGGTGCCGATTCTGATTAGCGGACAAAGCGACGGCTTTGTTACGAAAATAACGGACCCGGCAGGCGGCCTGATCGATGTTCCGTTGGAGGGCGCTCCGGAACTGATGAGCAAGCTGACGAAGGAAGACGTGCAGGCGATCGTCAGCGTGGCGGATTTGCCGCCGGGGACGCATAAGCTGCCGGTAACGGTAAATCTGCCGATGCTGATTAAGAAAGGCTATGAAGGGACCTTGTACGTGACAGTCGAGATAAGCCCCAAGCCATCGACACCTACGACAACAGATCCGGCGGGGCCGGATGACACGGGCACAGGCGCCGGCGGGGAGCCTCCGACCAGCGGCAGCGAGCCGGGCAGCGGGGAGAATACGGGAACCGGAGCGGACAAGCCGGAGACCGACCCGCCGTCGGGGAACAATCCGGAGTAGCGCTTATCCGGAAATAAGCATAAGGCGTGTTCGTGAGCGGCATGGGGAAGGCAAATAAGCGACGTGAAGCGGGCTAGTGGAATGTGACTTTCGCTAGCCCGGTTTCATAGATGAGACATTGGGGAATATTGGCGTGAACAAATAGCGCTTATACTGCGTCTTATAATAATAGACTTTTTCGAATAGTATGATATGGGGGAGAGAAACTAATGGGCAAATACTTTGGAACAGACGGGGTTCGCGGTGTAGCGAATCAGGATTTAACGGCAGAGTTGGCATATAAGATCGGCCGCTGCGGCGGTTATGTAATGGCCGGACATACGGAACGGCCGAAGGTTGTCATCGGACGCGATACGCGGATTTCCGGCCCGATGCTGGAAGCGGCTCTGGAAGCGGGCTTGCTGTCGATCGGCGCGGACGTTATTCGTCTTGGCGTTGTTTCGACGCCGGCTGTCGCTTATTTGACAAGAAAGCTGGGCGCGGATGCGGGCGTCATGATTTCGGCGTCGCATAATCCGGTTGAAGATAACGGGATCAAGTTTTTCGGCGGTGACGGCTTCAAGCTTTCCGACGAGACGGAGCTGGAAATCGAACGGTTGATGGACGCCGAGAAGGACGAGCTACCTCGTCCTGTCGGTGGCGCGATCGGGTCGGTGACGGAGGATCATGAAGCGAAGTTCCTGTACACCGATTTTCTACAAACGACGATCGACACGCCGCTTCAGGGCATGAACATCGTGCTGGACTGCGCGAACGGCGCGGCATACGAGCTGGCGCCGAAGCTGTTCCGCGATCTTGGCGCGAACGTAACGGCGATCTACGCGGAGCCGAACGGGCTGAACATCAACGATCACTGCGGCTCGACGCATCCGGAGAAGCTTCGTGAGGAAGTCGTGCGGCTTGGCGCGGATCTAGGGCTGTCGTTCGACGGCGATGCGGACCGCTTGATTGCCGTAGACGAGAAGGGCGAAGAAGTCGACGGCGACTTCATTCTGTGCATCCTGGGCGATGCATTGAACAAGGAAGGCCGTCTGAACAACGGTACGATCGTGACGACAGTGATGAGCAATATCGGCTTTTTCAAAGCAACGAAGAAGCTTGGGCTCATTACGGCGCAGACGGCTGTCGGCGACCGTTACGTCATGGAGGAAATGCGCCGCGGCGGTTACAATCTGGGCGGCGAGCAATCGGGGCATGTCATTTTCCTCGACCATAACACGACGGGTGACGGCATCCTGACAGGCTTGCAGCTCGCGGCGACGGTGAAGGCTTCCGGCCAGCCGCTAAGCGTGCTGAAGCAGAAGATGCGCAAATATCCGCAGGTGCTCGTTAACGTTCGCGTGGCGGACAAGAGCAAGTTTAAAGGCAATACAGCCATCGAAGAGGCGATTGCCAAGGTCGAGGCCGAGCTCGGCGACAACGGCCGCGTGCTCGTCCGTCCGTCCGGGACGGAATCGCTCATCCGCGTGATGGCGGAAGGGCCTGACAAGGAGCAGGTGGAAGCTTACGTGGCGGAAATCGCCGAAGTGGTAGAGGCTGCGCTGCGGTAGAATTCGGCTCTGGCAGGCTATTTGTCAGGTGAGGTTCGTAACAACGAACGGCTGATAGATGCTGTTTAGATAAGGTCAGTTGTCAAGAGATTCCCCCAGGTGAGGTGTGTTTCATGCATGCCCTTTGGGGGAATTTGACTTTCATGCAGCGGTTTATTGAGGTCACGTTGCGGAGTCGGGCAGTTGTCCTATATAGGGGCTGTTCGCCTATGCGATTTTTTTCTTCTTAGGGTGATGGGCTCAGGTAATATTAAGCAATTTGGTGGAATTTGCAGGTATTGCTGTGAAAATGAATGAAAATGGGTTGCGCGGACCGCAAAAAATGAATAAGATGATTAATAGTACTCCGAAGCAGAAAGCGAGGGTAGAGGTTAGACGGATTGACAAGCGCCAGAGCTTGGCTAGACAGACTGACGAGGGTCGGCATTAACCGGTTAGGTTAATCTGCACGGAACATCATTGACGAGGTTAGGAATGCGCCTGAATGGCTTTGCCGATCCTGCGAAATGATGTTACATCAATAAAGGTTTCGTTATTGCTGCCTGTTGAAAGGTTCAGCGATATAACCTGAAGATGGACGTGCGTCCCTCATATGGATGAAAAGCAAGCTGACGAGGTGGAGGGGTTCGAAGTTTTCGGCGGGGGCCTCCCGGTTAATCATCATAGCCGTAAAACCGGTTAGCAAAACGATCGGGTAACCGATCGGACAAGAAGCCGGTATGATGATGCATTTTTGAATGCGAACTTAAGCGAATGATTTATATATATTTTTGCGAAACAATAAACTAAATTGATCATGAATGTCGGAAGATCCTGAACCGGCTACGGCCGGTACGGCGGAAGTTTGGGATTGTGTCATTCATGACGATCACGATAAGGTAAACAACAAGTGAATACGATCTGCCGCTTCGGCGGCGCTTCCGTTATCAGGTCTTTCGGCATGTCATAACGGAGGGTTATTCATTATGTGCGGAATTGTTGGATATATCGGGAAACGGGATTCGCAAGCGATTTTGCTTGAAGGATTGAAGAAGCTGGAGTATCGCGGCTACGATTCGGCGGGAATTGCCGTATATACGGGCAACGGTCTGGAGATCATGAAGGCGAAGGGTCGTCTCGCGGTGCTGGAGTCGAAGCTGACGGAGCAGCCGCTAAGCGGCGGCGCAGGCATCGGACATACGCGCTGGGCGACGCACGGCAAGCCGTCGGACGTGAACTCGCATCCGCATACGGACAACTCGATGAAATTTTCCGTTGTCCATAACGGGATCGTCGAGAACTATATCACGCTGAAGGAAGAACTGATCGCCAAAGGCCACCGGTTCGTATCGGAGACGGATACGGAGGTAATCTCGCACCTGATCGCCGACGAATACGACGGCGACATCGTGAAGGCGGTACAGTGTGCCATTCGGCGGATGCGCGGCGCTTTTGCGCTGGGCGTGCTGTGCGAATACGAGCCGGAGAAGCTCGTTGCCGTTCGCTGCGCGAGCCCGCTAGTTATCGGGATCGGCGAAGGCGAAAACTTCATCGGCTCGGACATTCCGGCGATTCTGGAATATACGCGCGACGTGTACATCCTGAACGACGGCGATATGGCTGTTCTGACGAAGGACGCTGTCGAATTGATGACAATCGAAGGGAATTTTATTGCACGGGAAATACTTCATGTCGATTGGGATCTCATCACCGCGGAAAAAGCCGGATTCGATCACTTCATGCTGAAAGAAATCTATGAGCAGCCGAAGGCGTATCGCGATACGATGCGCAGTCGCATTGCCGCCGACGGAAGCGGCGTCGTGATGCCGGAAGTCGGCATGACGCCAGAGCAGCTTCGCTCCGTGGAGCGGGTGCATATCGTCGCATGCGGCACGGCTTATCACGCCGGGCTGGTCGGCAAGACGGTGCTGGAACGGATGATGCGCGTTCCGGTCGAAACCGACGTGGCGTCGGAATATCGCTACCGTTCGCCGATCATTACGGAGCGCACGCTTGTTATCGTCGTTAGCCAATCCGGCGAAACGGCCGATACGCTGGCGGCGCTCCGCGAGGCGAAACGATGCGGCGCACGGGTGCTCGCGATCACGAACGTGGTCGGCAGCTCCGTCGCACGCGAAGCCGACGACGTGATCATCACGCACGCCGGTCCGGAAATTGCCGTCGCTTCGACGAAGGCGTATACGACGCAGCTTGTCGCTTTTTATTTGCTTGGGCTGTACATGGCCCAAGAGCTCGGCACGCAGGATGCCGCGTACATCCGGCAAATGATTGCCGCGATGCAGGCATTGCCGGAGCAAGTCGAGCACATTTTGAATCAATCCGCACGGATGAAGGACTATGCCGAACAGATCGCTGAACATCAGCACTTATTTTTCATCGGCCGCGGCCTCGACTATGCGGTTGCGCAAGAAGGGTCGCTGAAGCTGAAAGAAATATCGTATATTCATTCCGAAGCTTACGCGGCGGGTGAATTGAAGCACGGGACGCTCGCGCTGATCGAAGAAGGTATACCGGTTATCGCTTTGGCGACGCAGGAAGACCTGTTCGAGAAGACCGTGAGCAACATCAAGGAAGTCAAAGCGCGCGGCGCGAACGTACTCGGACTAGGCTTCGAGGGCGACGCCGAGCTGGCGAAGTCGGTCGACCAGCAGGTCGACATCCCGCGCACGCTGCCAATGCTTACGCCGGCGCTGTCCGTCGTGCCGCTGCAGCTGCTGTCGTATTATGCAGCGCTGGCATTGGGCAACGACGTGGATAAGCCAAGGAACTTGGCGAAGAGCGTGACGGTGGAGTAGGGAAAGAAAAGCAAATAAACTCAGCAAAAAGTCATATAGAAGCCGAGCAAATTCAGGGACATTTCCCGGCATTTGCTCGGCTTTTTTCTATTCATCCAGCTACGCCGCGGCAGGTTAGGCAAAAACTATTGGCATAAATTTGCAAGAGGGGATGGCCGGAGACAAAAAAATGGTGTATATTTATACATATTCGGGTATTTATATTCATTTCTTTGAGGAGGACGGTATGAAATATAAAGTATTTGTTGACGGACAAGAAGGTACGACAGGTTTGAAGCTATTTGAGTATCTGTCAAGACAATCGGACATTGAAGTTCTCAGGATTGACTCCGATAAAAGAAAAGATCCTGAGGAACGGAGTAAATTTCTTAATGGGGCAGACATCGTTTTTCTTTGTCTTCCCGATTCAGCTGCTAGAGAGTCCGTAGCACTTGTGAAAAGCGAAAAAACAAAAATTATAAATGCCAGCACTGCATTTAGAACCGATAAAAATTGGGTGTATGGTTTGCCTGAATTAAAAAATCAAAGAAAATTCATACGGACTGCATCGAGGGTCTCCGTTCCAGGTTGCCATGCAACCGGTTTTATCCTTACGATTCGACCGCTAATTGAAGCTGGTATTCTTCAACAAGATTATCCTGTTACGTGTTATTCCGTGACAGGCTATTCCGGAGCCGGACGAAGCGGCATAGAGGAATATGAGAATTCATCGTTAGTTGCCGCAAGAAAACTGAATGTTCCCAGACACTATGCGTTGCAACACAATCATAAGCATATACCTGAGATGGTGTTGTATTCAGGACTTCTATACGAGCCATTATTCACACCCATTAAAGCTAATTATGCACAAGGGCTAGCCATGTCAGTTCCCTTACTAAGCAGGATTTTGCCTAAAAAAGCTTCTGCGAAAAATGTACATGAAGTATTAGCAACGTATTTTGAATCGGAGCGTTTTGTACATGTGATGCCGTATGATTCAGAAGCATACCTTGATGAAGGGCACTTCGTGATTTCGGAATGTAATCATACGAACCGGCTAGAGATTTTTGTTTTTGGACAAAACGATAAGATTAACATCATCTCAAGATACGATAATTTAGGTAAAGGTGCCTCAGGTGCTGCGGTACAAAACATGAATCTCATGCTAGGATTCGACGAGGGAAACTGCTTGGAGAGCTAAATCAGGTTGCGGTGAACGTTCTCCGCTAACGGGTACGTTGATTCGAGCAGCATGTCGCGGCACAGAAACTGTGTGGTAAAATATAATCAATGAATTTACCACTAAATAGAAAGGAGACGCCCGTGGTAGAAAATCTTTTCATAGAACCCTATATCCCCGATAGGGATAAAGCGGCGATCAAAGCGATGTTGCGCGGAAACGAACAGTTTGACGACATGTTCCAAGCGAGCGAAAGAACGTTCTCTGATGGTATATCTGTGGCTCGTTACAACGGCGTGACCGTCGGTTTTCTTTCGTTTGACGGTATTAAACGAAAAGCGGAGACAACGATATTCGTCAACAAGGAATACAGACAAATGGGTATAGGCACCGCGCTGATTGCCAAGGCGGATCAATTGCTTTCCCAAAGCGAAGCAGTAGAACGTTCGATGGGCGCATGTGTAGAGGGCGACCGTTCTTCTCTGCAATTTTTATATAAAAACGGTTATTATATCAGTTATTCGTCTTATATCATGGAGCGTGAAGGCAAGCCTCTTCCTGAAAACAATATTACGGTCAGGCAATATGAAGATGATGATTATCTAGTATGTCATCAGATTTGGGAAATCGCATTTTACAAAATGCATGAGCATGTGGGTATTCTGCCATCGTATTATTTCCCTCCGAATGAGAGGGAGCGGAAGCGTTTTGCGGAAGACAAAAACAATCGATTCGTGATGCTTGTCGACGGTGAAATCGTGGCAGTCGGAATCATTGACGGGAATGAACTAAGTCATGTCTCCGTTCGCCCTGATGTTCAATCGCGTGGATACGGCAGAGCTTTTGTTTCATTTCTTGTCAATGAAATGATGCGTCGGGGCGAAACAATCGTGAAGCTCGGGGTGGTCAAAGGCAATCCTGCGAAAACATTGTATGAGCGTCTTGGTTTCAAAGAGAAATCCTTAACCCATTGGCTAACAAAATACTATAAACCGGACACCCGGTTGAGCAGACCGCCAAGCGAATATTTATCATAAAAAAGGAGTCGTTAAGCGATGTACGAACATCTCGTCGTATTCAAGTTCAATACGAACGTCACCCCCGCCAAACAACAGGAGCTGCTGGATCAATTGCTCGCGTTCCGGGGACGTATTCCCGGAATTTTGGATATAAGTGCAGGGATTAATGCAACGGAAGAAGTCGAGAATATTCACGGCTATTCGCTCGGATTACGGGTTACGTTCGAAGATCTTGCCTCGCTTCGTTCATACGGGCCGCACCCCGTCCATCAGGAATTTGTGAAATCGTTGGACGGTATACTGGAAAACGTGATAGTCGTTGATTACCCCAAAGTTTGATTCGATACAGAAGGGCTGCCGCGTGCAGCCCTTCGCTTCGCTAACGGGCAAACCTCAAAGGATTAGGCTGTTCATAAAAAGGCAGGATTGTGGAATTATTTAACGAATTGAAAACACAAGTGATAATTTAGTAATTCATAACGAATATTAGAACAGGAGAATGTAGAAAATGCCGAGCAAAAAAACGGATGCTGCGGATGTGAGCGGTTACTGTTGCATGAGATTTCCAGTCACGGATTTGAAAAAGTCGGTGGATTTTTATTGCGATGTGTTGGGTTATGAATTGATTTCAGCAGATTATTCGTTCGGAGAGGCACATGTTGCATTGAAAAATGGAAACGGTCCGGGTATTTTTTTAATGGAAACCAGACCGGAAGATGTCACGCAATTGAAGTTTGTATTCCCTCGTTCATTCTTTATCACAAACAGCACGGGACATGTGACGATGGTTGAGCTGTTAACGAAGGATTTGCTTGCTTTGCATGAACGGATGAAACAAGCCGGAGCCCATATTGATAAAGAACCTGTATTTACGAATGATTTCGGTTATTTCACCTTTTATGATCCGGACGGGCACTATTTTCGGGCGGTCGAAGAAAGGGGCATGTGAAAAAGCTAGTGTTGAACAGCAAAAGTTCCTCAGCTCCATCATCTCGGAAATTCGAGGCTCTTAGAGCGTTCGAATAGATCGAAATGATGCAGCGTAATAAGCATCATCGCAACATTCAAAATATTTCCATTTGACTTCTGTTATGATCAACACTATACTCAATTTAAATTGAATACAAACGATACTTTCTTATCGAGAGCGGCGGAGGGACAGGCCCTGTGAAGCCCGGCAACCGATTCTAGATCCAGCGAATATGTGGATTTGGAGTGTCATGGTGCTAAATCCTTCAGAATTCATGTCAGAATTCTGGTAGATGAGAAGAGGACGATGATGACTTGTCAGCCCTTTTCCGTTGTGCCGGAAAAGGGCTTTTGCAATAGCCCGATTAGAAACGAGAGGGGACAATCATGATACAGCTTAAACAACTGTCAAAGACCTACGGCCATAAACATAAACAGACCGTGGCGCTTACAGATGTCGATGTCACGATTGATCGAGGCGAAATCTTCGGGATTATCGGACATTCGGGCGCGGGCAAGAGTACCTTGCTGCGCAGCATCAATATGCTGGAACGCCCAACGACAGGAGAAGTATGGATTGGCGACACCAATCTCACCGCTTTGTCCGAGGCAGAGCTGCAGGGAGCGCGTCGGAAGATCGGGATGATCTTTCAGCATTTTAACTTATTGTCGTCAGCCACGGTCTTCGATAATATCGCGTTTCCACTGCGGTTAGTCCGGACACCAAAAGCGGAAATCGAAGAGAAAGTGGGCAAGCTGTTGCAGCTTGTCGGCCTGGAAGAACACCGCAACAAATATCCATCTCAGCTGTCCGGCGGACAGAAGCAGCGTGTAGGTATCGCTCGTGCGCTTGCGAATGATCCCGAGGTGTTATTATGCGATGAGGCTACTTCCGCACTGGATCCGCAGACGACCCAATCCATCCTACGGCTGCTGCTTGATATTAATAAGCAATTCGGGATTACGATTGTTCTCATTACCCATGAGATGCACGTCATTCAGACGATTTGCGATAAGGTAGCGGTGATACATGATGGACGCATCGTAGAACAAGGTCCTGTGACTGAGGTATTCTTGAAGCCGCAGCATGCAGTAACGCGAGAATTCATCCGGGAAGAGAACGAAAGCGCAGAGCTGCTGGACCGCATAATCGCTTCGCTACCGTCGAACGATCATACGGAGGTAGTGAAGATCAACTTCCTAGGAACATCGACGTACCAGCCTATCCTATCCGAAGTGGTGCAGGCAACAGGCGTTTCCTTTGCCATCCTGCAGGGGACGATCGCTACCATGAAGGACGTCCCTTATGGCCAGCTCATCGTGCGGTTTGAAGGGGCTAAAGAAGCGATTGCCAAGACGCATGAGCTGCTGCGTCCACAGGTTCATGAGATGGAGGTGATCGGATAATGCTCTTATCTACGGGGTTTGATTTCTCGAAAATTTATTGGTCCGAAATATGGACGGCAACATGGGATACTTTGCGAATGTTGCTCTTCTCAGGTCTGTTTACATTGATTATCGGCCTTCCGATCGGGATCTTGCTGTTCATGACGGCAAGAGGAAATTCGGCTTGGAGCCGGATGCTCTATCGGGTGATTTCGTTCATCGTCAATATTTTACGTTCCGTACCTTTCGTCATTCTGATGATCTCGGTCATCCCTTTGACGAAATTAATTGTTGGGGTTTCGATCGGTGTCATTGGCTCCATTCCGCCGCTTGTGCTCGCAGCGGCTCCGTTCTTCGCCAGACTCGTGGAGACCTCGCTTCGTGAAGTGGATCGCGGGGTGATCGAAGCGGCTGAAGCGATGGGAGCTACAAAAGGACAGATCGTGAGCAAAGTATTACTGCCGGAATCCATGCCGAGTCTGATTGCGGGCATCACCATCACGATTGTAACGTTAGTCTCCTACACGGCGATGTCCGGATTGATTGGGGGCGGCGGTCTTGGGGATTTGGCCATTCGATACGGTTACCAAAGGTATGAGATCGAGGTCATGATCGTTGCCGTCATCTTAATGATTGTGATCGTTCAGCTCATCCAAGTGCTTGGCGATCGTCTAGTCCAGCGGTTTTCTAGAAAATAATATAGATTCAACAAATTCACACGATCATGGGGGAACTACAAATGAAGAAATGGTTAATCACATTAACAGCAGTTATCGTCATTGCACTGACAGCAGCGGGTTGTGGCAACAGCAGCAGTAAGGATAGTAACAAATTAGTCGTCGGAGCCTCCGCGGTACCGCACGCTGAAATTCTGAACTTCGTGAAGCCGATCTTGGAGAAAGAAGGCGTTACGCTTGAAGTGAAGGAATTTACGGATTACGTACAGCCGAACGTACAAGTGTTCGAGAAGCAGCTTGATGCGAACTTCTTCCAGCATCAGCCGTACTTGGATCAAATGAATAAAGATCGTAATATGAACCTTGTTAGTGTCGTTGGTGTCCATCTTGAGCCGTTAGCCGCCTATTCCAAAAAGATCAAATCCGTCGATGAATTAAAAGACGGTGCGACGGTTGCGATTCCGAACGATGCTTCGAATAGCACACGCGCATTGTTGTTATTGCAGAAGCAAGGTCTTCTTGAGTTAGCCGAAGGTAAAGGTACAGATGCGACGATTCGTGATATTACCAAAAACCCGAAAAATTTAAAAATCCAAGAGCTTGAAGCCGCAATGCTACCTCGTGTGCTTGACGAATTCGATGCTGCGATTATTAACACGAACTATGCGCTGCAAGCAGATCTGTCACCGACGAAAGATTCGCTCTTTATCGAAGGAACGGACTCCCCTTACACGAATATCCTTGTTGCTCGTCCGGACAACAAAGACTCCGATGCGATGAAGAAGCTGGCAGCAGCCCTTCATTCGCCGGAACTGAAAAAATTCATTGCAGAGAAATACGGTGAAGCGGTATTGCCGGCATTTTAAATCATACGAAATGAAAGAAGCTGACATCTGTTCATACAGGTGTCAGCTTTTTTTCGTAAAAGGCGCTTACTATTTTGCAGCTGCTTCTTCTTCAAGAACACTTCCGCCTGCAGCTCTCCAGCTTTCGACGAATGTGTCGAAGTAATCAATGGATTTTTTACCAGTTATCATATCTACATATGCTTCTGATCTAATTTTGTCAATTTCCGCTTGATATTTTGCGCTTGATGGCAAGGGTAAGATGATTTCATTCATAATACCGTCACTTTGAAGTGTTCCAAGCGATTTGCCCCAAGCGTATTCACGGTTGACTTTCTCAATGATTGACGGCAGCCAAATTGCATTATTGAATGTTGCTCCGGCGCCGATTTTAGTGATTTCATTCCAATCGGAGTAAGGCGCCACCGCCTCAGGGTATCCGTCTTTCATGTTGTAATGCACGCCCTCTTTGCCGTAACGAGTTAGCATATAACCTTCATAAGTAGATGAGGAGTAATCCAGGATGCTTAAGATACGAGCCCGCTTGTCCAGATCTTTCTCCACTTGCTTACCGAATACGATAAATCTGCCTTGAAGCGAATTCCTCATATTAAGACCTTTCTTACCGTCCGGACCTGCGACAGGTTTGCCGTAGACAAGCTTATCAACAGCATTCGGAATTGTTTTTCTCAACTCCATAATGTTAGAACCTTCTCGATCGCCAGGTGTTTTTGCCGGTTTCCAGTACAGATATTCCGGGTAGCTGGTTACGCCAATAATACCGTTAACAAAATCAGTGGCGATAGACCAGTCTCCGCCCTTATTCTCGCCATTGATAAATTCCGGCGTAAGCACACCGTCCTTGTACCACTTGGCTAAAACTTTCAAAGCTTCTTTCATTTCAGGCTGAACAGCGCCGTAAACGAGCTTTCCATCCTTTCTTGACCATGAAGTCGGAAGATAACCGTATGCGCCGTAAACGGTTTGCATCATGGATTCAGACAAACCATAGGTATCTTTTTTACCATTCTGGTTGGGGTCATTGTTTGTGAATTTATACATTGCATCTTCAAACTCAGATAATGTTTCCGGCACCTTTGTGATGCCTACATTTTCAAGCCAATCCCCTCTCCAAACAACGAGCGGCCTAAAGTTTCCGCTTTCCGGGTTCGGTACAACGAGTCCATAGTTTTTGTCATCAACCTTCGTCAAATCCATATAGGTTGGCACTTCAGTTTGATAAGCTTTGTATAAATTGGGGGCATATTTTTCAATGTTTTCATATGGAATTTGGCTTACAATTTCATCGTCAATGTACTTTTGGAATTTGGAGAAACCAAGCGGAAAGACATCGGGAACTTCTCCAGCTGCGATTTTGACGTCAAAGGCTGCTGAATCACTAGCATCGATCATTTCAATTTCAACGTTGAATTTCTTTTCAATTTCTTTGACAATTTCACCGTTTTTATCAACAGGATCGGACCAACCCACCCAAGAAATTTTAATTTTCTTGTCAAGGTTTGGAGTAGCGGATTCTGACGAATTTGATGCTTCGGCGTTGGCCTCTGTTTTTTCTTCATTGTTACCGCAAGCTGTGAACGATGCGAGCATTGCAGCGCAAAGAATAAGTACCATGCTCTTTTTTAATGTCACAAAACTTTTCATACGTTTTTCCTCCCTTGATTTTTTATCCCTTTAAAGAACCAACCATAATCCCTTTAACGAAATACTTTTGTAAAAAAGGATAAATGGCGATGACGGGTAACGAAGTGATCATGATCGTCGCAGCCTTTATTGTTGTTGGATTAACGGTGCCGGAAAGTGTTGTGGAGGTTGACCCGGCTTCCAAACTTACATCTCCCTTTTGAATAATGTTTCGCATAACAACTTGCAATACTTGCTTCTCGGGGGACGTTGAATAGAGCAGCGAGTCAAACCATGCATTCCAGTGTCCGACAATCGACCACAGCGCAACTGTCGCAAGAATCGGAGTAATCATTGGCGCAATGATTTTATAAAGAATCGTAAATTCACCCGCACCGTCTATTTTTGCTGACTCCTCGATACTATCAGGAAGTGACATGATATAATTTCGAATCAGGATCATGGAGAAAGCAGGAACCAGATTCGGAAGAACCAGCGCCCATATGGAGTTCATGAGATGCAATTCTTTCATGAGTATGTAGGTTGGAATTAGCCCTCCGCTAAAAAACATCGTAAATACAATGATTCCGGTCCAAAAATTCCTCAAGGGAAGATATTTTTTGGCAAGCGGGTAAGCAGTGAGTAGACAAAAAAATAGTTCCAGCGCTGTTCCAAGGACAACCCGCATAATCGAATTCATAAAACCGGTTTTTATATATCCGTAGCTTAAAACGCTTTCATAATTAGCAAGCGAAAACTCAGGAGGGATCAAGTAGATTTTCGTTAAGGAGATATTCCCACTACTTAAAGAAAGGGAGAGCAGATACAAGAATGGATACATTGTAGTAAAGCATAATAAAATCATGAATACTACATTGAAAGAATCAAAGACATGCTCTCCGATGCTTTTCTTTATTCGGATCGAACTGTTCATTGTGCCACACCCCCTTACCAAATTCCGTAATCGCTGAATTTCCTCGCAAAATAGTTTGCAGCGAAGACCATGATCAAAGATACAATATTCGTAAACAGCCCCACCGCCGTAGCAAAACTATAATCCATGCTTTCTATTCCATATCGATAGGTATAGGTACCAAGCACATCGCCAACTTTATATACAGCTGGAGAATAGAGGTTGAAAATCTGATCAAAATCGTCTGCAACGATGCCGCCAACAGCAAAAATGAACATAATGGTGACAATCGGCATGATTGCCGGAATGGTAATATGCCAGGCAAGCTGGAGTCGATTGCAGCCATCAAGACTACCTGCTTCATACAATTCGGAGTTGGTCCCCGCAATCGCCGCAAGGTAAACGATAGAGCTCCAACCAATGCTTTTCCAAATGCCCGTAGCAACCAGCGTGCTCACAAACCAATCATTGTCGCCTAAGAAATATATAGGCTTCATCCCTAATTCTTTGATTAAAATATTTAACGGACCTGTAGTTGGTGAAAGTAATTGAAGGAATAGACCGCCAAGGATTACCCATGAAACGAAGTGTGGAAGATAACTGATGGTTTGAACCGCTTTTTTGAATTTAACCATTCGGAGCTCATTTAAGAGTAAGGCGAAAATAATCGGAGCAGGAAAGCCGAAAATAAGTTTAAGCGTACTTATTTGTATTGTGTTCATAAAAACTTCTTTGAAGCTCGGGCGAGCAAATAAGTCGTAAAAATGCTGCAGCCCTACCCACGTACTCCCCGTAATCCCTTTGTTGAACTTAAAATCTCTGAACGCAATTTGAATTCCGTACATTGGCGCATACTTAAAAATTAAAAAGAAGAGTATGCCGGGCAAAATCATAAGTAAAAGATTTCTGTGCTTGATGCATTCGGCAAGCAGCCCTTTCTTTCTGTTATGATCACCTGCGTTACCAAGTTTCAAGTCGAACACCAACTTTCCAAATGATCACCGTTCACGTGAACGACTACAGTGTAACATGACGTTCGATATTCGTAAATACTTTTTTCGTTCACGTGAACGACTCTTATTTCCTTTTACTTTGCACGCTGAATAATGGTATGATAGCATGCAGAATGGAATACAATATGATGTTCAAAGGTGAAACGAATGAATATTACAAGCAAAGAAATTGCAGAAATATGCGGCGTTTCCAGAGGAACCGTTGACCGGGCGTTGAATAACCGTCCGGGAGTGAACGAAGCTACCAAGCAAAAAATTCTGGATACGGCCCAACAGTTGGGCTACCGGCCCCATTTTCTCGCCCAAAGCCTCGTTAAGGGCAAAACGATGTCGATCGGGGCTGTCATCTTCGACATTGATAACCAGCTGTTTCCGCAACTGATCAATGCCGTCGAATCGCGGGCAAGGGAAGCGGGCTACTTCATCAATCTGACGCTCACGCGCAAAAATCCGGACATCGAACGGGAATGCCTGAATCATTTGGCGGATCGGAAGGTGGACGGCATTATTTTGATATCGGTAAACACGGGTTCGGCCTTCGAGCAATATATTCAGCGATTGAATATTCCTGTCGTCACATTCGGCAACCGGGTGTCCAAAACTGTGCCGTACGTATGGATCGACGACCGGAAAGCCGTCCGCGACGCGATTGCTATGCTCGCAGCCAAAAACTACGAGGAAATCATTTACGTCAGCCCCCCCTTATCACTTCGCGGCAAAACGAACGTTTATGCCGTGGAACAACGGTTCGCGGGCTTCCAGGATGCGCTGAAGAAGGCCAACCATCTCCAATCTCATGTCATCGACCATAAAGGGTACATCGAAGAGATCGACAATCTCCTTGCGCAGGGCGGTAAACGAAAAGCCATCTTCTGCACAAGCGATAAATACGCGCTGAAAATTTGGCTCCATTTGAAGGAAAAAGGGATTCGCGTGCCGGAGGATGTCGGACTGATGGGCTTCGACAATATCGAAACGCTCAAATATATTTCCCCTGCCTTGTCGACGATATCGTATTCCTTGGAAGCAATCGGCAATCGGATCATTGACTGCCTGATCGGACAAATCGAAGGTCGGCAAGTGCCGCTGACAACGCTCGTTGATCATCAGATTATCGCAGGGGAATCGTGTTGATGTCTAGCCGGATAAACTTAGCAATAGGCGTGCACGTGAACGAAATAAGTTTACAACATTTTTACCCTATGCTAAGATAGTGTCGTTCACGTGAACGGAATACAATTTCCTGTTCAAAAAGGAGACATGCGGCTATGAGCAGATTTATTTATGAAGGGGTCAAAACGAAAGAAATTTCGTTTCCGCTCGGAGGCATTGGAACAGGCAGTATCGGTCTTGCCGGAAACGGCCGGTTGATTGACTGGGAAATATTCAACAGGCCGAACAAGCAAAGCGAGAACGGGTTCAGCTTTTTTGCGGTGAAAGCCGAAGCGGACGGCGAACTTCTCGACGCCCGCGTGCTGAACGGCGATCTTTATCCCTCTTACATCGGCAACATTCAAACGAGGAAGCACGGCGGCTTCGGTTTCGGGCCCAATCGGGCGACCATGGCGGGCGTCCCGCATTTTCAGCATACCCGCTTTATCGGCGAATTTCCGTTTGCCCAACTGCAAGCGACCGACGACAATTTCCCGGGCGCGGTAGAGCTTACGGCGTTTAATCCGTTCATTCCGCTTAACGATAAAGATTCAAGCATCCCCGGCGCATTTTTTGACATTGCGCTGCATAATACAACCGACCGGACGATTACGTATACGGTCAATCTTTCGCTGACGAACCCGATGCAAGACCATAAACGTTACCACCGTTATGCGAAAAAAGGCAAAATTCAACTGATCAAACTGTCGTCCCGCGGCCATGATTTCAACGCTCCCGAATTCGGCGACTTGTCCATTGCAACGGATGCGGATGACGTCAGCTATCAGGAGTATTGGTACCGCGGCGGCTGGTGCGACAATCTGGAGATTTTTTGGAAGGACTTCACCGAGGCGGCCAAATATACAAACCGCACTTATGACCCAGCCGAGACGAAAGGCAATGGCGAGGACGTCTGCTCCCTGGCCGCGCATTTCGTGCTGAAGCCGGGCGAGAGCAATAACGTTCGATTCGTGATCACCTGGAGCTTCCCGAACTGCCACAATTATTGGAATCCGGAATCTTGCGGCTGCAACGACGACACTTGCAAGCCGTCACAACCCGCGACGTGGAAAAATTATTACGCCACGCTGTTTTCCGATTCCACCCAAAGCGCTATGTATTCGTTGGAGCATTGGGGGCGGCTGTACGGCGAAACGAAGCTGTTCCAAGATGCACTGTTCTCGTCCACCCTGCCTCCCGCCGCGCTCGACGCCGTTTCGGCAAACATTTCGATCCTGAAATCGCCGACCTGCCTGAGGCTGCCGGACGGTTCGTTCTACGGCTTCGAAGGCTGCATTTGCAACGAAGGCTGCTGTGAAGGCTCCTGCACTCACGTATGGAACTACGCCTATGCGCTGCCGTTTCTATTCCCGAAGCTGGAACGATCCATGCGCAGCCTGGATTACGCCTACAACTTCCGGGACGACGGCAAAATGGCGTTTCGTCTGCAGCTTCCGCTCGGCAGATTGACATCGGGCTTCCGGGCGTGCGCGGACGGCCAGTTCGGCGGCGTGATCAAAACGTACCGCGATTGGAAAATATCCGGCGATACCGATTGGTTGAAATCGATTTGGCCGGCCGTCCAAAAGTCGATCGAATTCGCCTGGGCCGATACGAACGAAGACCGCTGGGACGCCGACCGGGACGGCGTGCTGGAGGGCAGGCAGCACCATACCCTCGATATGGAGCTGTACGGACCAAACGCCTGGCTGAACGGTTTTTATCTCGCCGCGCTTAAAGCAGGCGCTGAAATGGCCCGTCATTTGGGGGAAACGGAGGCGGCGGAACAGTACTTGACGCTTTTTGCCAAAGGGAAAGCATGGACGGATAAACATTTGTTTAACGGCAATTATTATGTCCAAACCGTCGATTTGAAGGATCGGTCCGTTCTGGAGAAGTACGACGAGAGCGCCGTTAGGGATTATTGGAACGACGAAGCGAAGGAAATTAAATATCAGGTCGCGGACGGCTGTGTTATCGATCAGGTGTTGGCCCAGTGGCATGCTAACCTGTGCGGTTTGGGCGAGATTTTCGATCCGGAGCAGACCCGGAAGTCGCTCGCATCCATCTACCGCCACAATTTCAAAAAAAGCATGCGAAACATATTCAACCCATGGCGCTTGTACAGCTTGAACGACGAGGCCGGGCTAATGATTTGCACATGGCCGGAAGGCACCGCGAGACCGACCGTCCCGCTCACCTATTCGACGGAAACGATGAACGGCTTCGAATATCAGGCGGCGATTCATATGATTCAGGAAGGAATGGTCGCCGAGGGCATGGAGATCGTCGAAGCGATCCGCGGCCGGTACGACGGAGAACGGCGAAATCCGTGGAACGAATTCGAATGCGGAAGCAACTATGCACGATCGATGGCCAGCTATGCGCTGCTGCTTGCTTTCAGCGGATTCGAATATGATATGACGGAGAGAAGGATCGGCTTCCATCCTATTACCGGGGAGGGGGATTTCCGCTGCTTCTGGTCACTGGATTCAGGCTGGGGAACCTTCGTGCGGAAGAACGGCCGGATCGAACTGAACGTGCTTTACGGGGAACTGGAATTAGGTTACCTGAACTTGCCGTTTATGAAAGGGCAGAACGTCAACGGGATTTCGTTGAACGGCACGGAAGTCCTTGACTGTAACTGGCAAGAAGAGGTGTTCGCGTTCTCTTCAAACGTTCGGATGAATGCCGGGCATTCGTTGGTTATTAAGTTCGAGTAGTTGCTTCGCGGTTATTCGACTATGTGGAAATTTTGAAGGCACCCACCAGGGGTGCCTTCTTTATTCAGAAATCACGCGCCCAACTGGATTCTTAAATTTGTTTCCCATTGCTTATGAACCTCCTGGGCGGAACAAGAGAAGGCGCCTTCAAAATCGTCCGGCGTTCTAATGATCTGATTAAGAACTTCCGACCCGTATTTTTGTAGAATAAACTCGCAAAGGAGGTAGGAGAACTGAAAGCCTTTCATTTTCTCGAAATCCCATGTGTTATTTTCCAGATCCGAAAACGTTGGGATATCTCCTCGTTGAACTAACTCCAAAATCGACTCATTTATATATTCTCTTGTCATTAATCCGGCTTCATAACCGCCTATCCCTTGATATAGCCACTTTGGAGCTGAGGGATTTATATCCTTCACTAACCACATTGTAAAGAGGTGCACGGTCGATTTTAGAATGGATTGATAAGTGTGCTCTGGGCCTGGGTTTAGAGGGGAGGTGATTTTTATCGTATCCGCTTCAACCATGCCCATAAACCAATAAGGAGCGTCAGGTTCGTTTACTGCTTGATGAAATGAGTTAAGATCCGGATAAATCCCAATGGTTATTTTTTTTGACGGATGATGCTTTAACTTTGAACAAATTCGATCAACGTTACTTCTTAGATGTTCGATGATATCTTGATAAATCTTATTATCTGTTGTGGTGTTATTTGTTGATCCGACATCTTTACTGACAAAAGATATAGAATCTAGAATTGACATTATTTTTTGAGCCTCCCAATCATCAAGTTCGTTTCTTAACTTTGCTAATGCCCGATATAATCGATTTTTTACTGCACTGAGCCGCATCCCAACGATCTCGGATACTTCTTTAAATGTGCACCCTACATCATAATGCAGTGAGATTATTTCGCGGTCGAGCTTGCTAAGTTTAAGCAGCGCCGCAGTTACATCAATTCGTAATTCAACATTTTTTGTGAACTCAATCGTAATAAATCGGTTTTCCATGTCCACCGTATCGATCGAAGTTTCCGAGTTTCGGTGCCTTTTTCTAAATTCATTTTTTAATGTGTTATAAGCGATATTGCTTATCCAAGTGAATACACTTGAATCTCCCCGAAAAGTGTGCCAGTTTTCCATAGCTTTAACAAATGCTAACTGAGTAACGTCCTCTGCTGTCTGGTTATCGACCTTCAGGGAGAGGAACCGGTGGATTTTTTTATAATATTGCTCATAGATTTTATCGAATTTGTCATTGGGCCCAGACACATGTGAACCTCCTTTGTCTCCACATATGATTAGACACCAATAAGTTGTAAATAGCCACAAAAACTAAAAAAATAACCGGGGGCATAGGGCATACTGCCGTAGCAGAGGCTCCCTATTCAACGAACTCATGCGAAATCTTCACAATAGCAAAATACCCCGTTGTGGGATTCCGAAACTTTGGCCCGTATCCAGGCTTTCTGGACATTTTTCTATAACGGTTTTTTTATACTGCACTATCCAAAACTCGAACGGTTGAGACAAATCAAAAAATGCGCTAGTGTGCTTATTATTTTATTGTGATTTAATTAAATCATAGATCAAATGTCGAACTATCAACAAATAATTGGAGGTAAGATGCGTTGAATGGGATTGGTGAGAGACTAAAGGAATTACGCAAGAAAAATGGTCTGACTCAAGAAAGGCTCGCAGAAAGTTTAGGTATTTCCTACCAAGCGGTGAGTAAATGGGAAACCGGTGCCGCATCACCTGACCTGTCACTTATTATTCCATTGGCAAAACTGTTTCATATCAGCACGGATGAGCTTTTAGGATATACGGCGGATCGCCGCGCGGATCTGGAAGAGCAGTGGCAACAAGCATTGCGGCACGGTGTGCACGAAACACTCAAAATATCCGAGGCTGCATTGAAGGAATATCCGCATGACGAAACCTTTTTATATAGACGCGCCTGTGATGAGTTATTTTGTGCTGAAGAAACAACGGATGAGGCACAGAAACGGGAGTATTTAGAACGTTCGGTCAGGCATTTCAAGGAACTCATTGACGAATATCCCGATTTCAACCCTGTTGGTATGCTTGTCCAGGCGCTCTCTAAGCTCGGACGGTATGAAGAAGCATTATCATATGTTCAAACTCTAAAGGATCCCCAAGAAAGGAATTTTGCGCTCGAATATTGTCTGACGGGGGAAGAACTGCTCAAGCATCGCCAAGAGATGCTCAATCAAGCTACGCATGAGTTTATCCACAAGATGATCCACTATGAAAGTTATGCTAATCTTCAGATAGCAGAGGATATTATCAACCTGATTTTTAGTGACGGTAATTATCTTGACTATTATTCCCCCTTAACGGTTATCTACTTTCGTTGGGCAAAGCTCCTTGTCGCTGAAAATCGTTATGACGAGGCGGTGGAATCACTGCGAAAATCAATCCAATACGTCATGCAGTACAGAAAGCTTAAAGGAACAGGAAATCCTCCTTATACTACGCCAATTTTCGACAGATTGGTATTCGATACATCTGATTCTCCATCCCTACATGAACATAATCTCTGGCAACTTGAATCAAAAGAGTTTGATGTGCTTCGTGACAGAGAGGATTTTATCGCACTGACAAAGATGAGGGAACACTAACGCCATATGGACAGGCACCTTCGGAACAAAAAGATTGAATGAACTGATCTTTGTCGGAAAGTAATAGGATTAAAGCCAGCGGCGGGAATGTCTGAATTTCGCTCAACTATTCCAGCTAACGGGCAGGATTGCGTTAATATGTGGTATATTTGGTTAATGAAGTGCAATTTCAAGGAGGGCTGCTGATTGTTTTATGTGGTAAGGCACGGTCAAACAGATCTAAACAGAGAAGGAAAGCTCAGGGCAGAATGGGTTTACCCCTAAAGAATATATACAATGATTTTGGAGAGGGGAATAATGGGAACTACGATTCATTATGAAGGTATAGCTAAAAAAGATAATGTAGTTGAGTTATTACGCTACGTAGAAGATTACGCTAGGAGTAATGAGTGGATTATTAACAATAGCGACAACAATTCAATTATGGTTTCACCACATCCAGATAGCGAATCTATCGCTATACAGTTGAATAAAAACCAAGAGTTTTCTGGTTTTGTTAAAACTGGTTTTGCCCCAACAGAGATCCACATACAAGTTGTTAAATTATTTTATAAAATTAAGCCAATGCTGAAGCATCTATCTATTGAAGATGAAAGTGGATATTGGCTCGAATATAACGGAAAAGTTTCTGAACATTCTACCACAGAGCTTAAAGAGTTTCCGAAATTAGATGAGACAGATGTTGTAAAGTCAGAACTCATTCAACTTCCTATTTACGCATCGGAGCTTGATCACAATTTTTGGAACTCAAACCCCAATTATATAAAACCATTTATGAATGTCTCTGCAGTGCGTAATAGAATGGGATCCGACTTATTGAACGGAAAATATATTTTAACTGCTAAGGAGATAGGGAGTATCTTAGAAAGCGAGGGTTTTACTGTTAAGGAAGGAGATTGGAAAAACGAAATTTTTTATCTCATAAACCTGGCAACATTATGGGCTTGGAAACGTTCAACTGGATTGAAAGATACAAAGATGAAGAGAAATAAAAGTATAGCTTTTGCTTGGGCAGTAGCTCAAGGTTGCCATGGGTTTGGTGGAGGCTTTTTGAACCAAACACACCGGCGTGTACATATTGCCATAGATAACCTAGAGCAAAAAGAAGGAGAAGTAAGCCCAATAAGAAGTTTAGAGTTATTATATAGCCTTTTTGATTTTGTGGGCTTAAGATCATAATGTTCGTTGCTACGCTAACGGATACGAGAGCAAAGCGATGAAACCGATCCATCGCTTTCGTTGCGTTAAAAATATTAAACGAGAGGCAGGTCACAGCTTATGGAAAAGCACTTAGAAATAAGGAAGGCAATCAATAGACTTTCACTGCAAGAAGCGAAACAGCTTATTACGACCATCAAGTTACAACTGGATATGGTTGAAAGGGACAGTAATGCAAAAATAGATCTGTGCAAAAACTTGAAGGACTTATACGAGAAGCTGCTAGTTCCTAATAATCGGATCTCGATATGGGAACCGAATGATGCTGCCACGAAAGTGCATATTGTTTTTGGTGATTCTTTTGCCGGGAGTTTGAAATATGTCATAAGGCAACTGGGAATTGAGAATACAAACAAGATGGTAAGTTTTCGAGATCAATTTTCTTTTGGACCTCTATGGCGGCTTCATGAGGAAGCTGGAAGAGCGCATAGAGTTGAGTGGTTCAGAGACCACATCAACAATGAGGTCGATGATGATGATGATTACGATACCTACCATCAAAGAATAATGGAGCACATAGACCATATTCCAGCTGAAGCATCCATTGTGATATGGAGCGGGAATAATGCCCACGAACAGATAGGGTTGCGGTATGCACTTTATTTGCTAAGGAAAAAACAAAATGAAATATTTGTTTTTAATGCTGTGGAAGCTTGCGAAAGAAGGTTTAATATTTCCGATCAACATATCAAATACGCGGGCCAAATCCCTCCGGAAAAACTTCAGAATGTTTTCGGGGAAATCGAGGACAACGGNGAAGCTTGCGAAAGAAGGTTTAATATTTCCGATCAACATATCAAATACGCGGGCCAAATCCCTCCGGAAAAACTTCAGAATGTTTTCGGGGAAATCGAGGACAACGGATCAATAGATTTCGAAACTAAAAAGTTAATGGAGCATGAATGGTTATCGCTTGCTAATCATCATAACGTGTTGCGTATTTGGGATGGAGAAAGGATCCAAAACGTCGATGAGAATTATTTCGATTCCTATTTGCTGAAGACTATAGAGAAGCTACATGCCGACAGGTCGAATCGTGACTTTATTAAGGCTGCAAGAGTAATCGGCGAAGCGCTCGGACACTGCGATTATCACGTTGTTGATAGCTATTTTGAATACCGACTGAGACAGCTTATTTATAATCAGTCCTTGGAAATCAAAGGTGTACCAAGAGGGATGAGGTTTTACAGCGTAAGGCGTATCTTCAATACTTCGTTAAGCTAACGGGTACAGATAGTTCGGAACAAAAAACGGCAGTCGATCAGAAGAATCAACTGTCGTTTTTATTAAAGTTGTATCCACAGAAAGAGGCCGCCCTGTTCATGGGCAGCCTTCTTGGCTTGCTATAAGAGTTATCTTTGGAGAAATATGTCGTTTACAGTGAGTTTCTTCTTGCCCACCCTACTATTTTTTTACCACAGGAACCCAAAATTCGCCGTAGAAAGTGCCGTCGCCGTTTTCTTTGCGATAAGTCGCATTTGGACCGCCGATATAAGCATAGTCCGTGATTTGTGCCAAGACTTCGCCAAAAGCGCGGTAAGTCAACTGATCAAACAAAGTTTCCTTGTCGCCAGTTCCTGCGACCACGATGTACTCGCTCTCTGGAAACTCGATGATGCGTGTAGCGTCAGCCACCGATTTGCTAGCTTCTACCGCGAAATAATTCCACGGTCTGCCTTGATAAACCTCGTTGACTGACCATTCGCGATCATCTTTTGCGGCCGCTTTGAGCTTATCAAAACGCCCGTCAGCCTTGAGTCCTCCCCAAAACTCTGCTTTTTCCTTTTGCAAAGCTGGAGCGTCTTGGAAATTGGATTGAATTGAAAAACCATAAGCGGTCAATGTAAATGATTTTTTTTGTTCAACTGTGTAATTTGTCATGGGAGTGCTCCTTTATCCAGGTTTAAGCGGTGTATAGGACTGAGATTAGCCTACTACTTTTTTTGCACGAAGCCACATTTCGCCGTAGAATTTACCGTCTTCAGCTGCTTTGACAAATGTTGAGTTACCAGGACCAACGTATTTGTAGTCTGTGATTTCTTGTAGCAGGCCACCAAAAACTTTGCCTGTTATTTCGTCAGCAAGGCGGTCTTTGTCAGCGCCTGTGCCAGGCACCACGAGGTAGTCCCCGGCGAGGAAGTCGAGGACGACCGCGCCTTCCACGTCGTATGCACCCATCACGCCGAAGCCGCGCCAAGCCTTGCCGTCGATGACGTAGTTGATTTGATATTCCTGCCCGTCAGCGAGCGCGAGAAGTTCGGCAAGCTTGCCGTTTTCAGTGATTTCAGCTTTTTTCGCTGCTGTTTTTGCTGCATTACCTGCCCAATCATTGTAGTCTTCAAGTAAAACACCATAAGCAGTCATTTTGTAGTTTTCCGAGATTGTTTGGATAGAGTAGTTAGACATTTTGTTATCTCCTTTGTGGATTATTCTTTACAAGATTGATACTATTCGCTAAATGTATCAAAAAACGATACTTTTTATTGAATATCAAAAAAGTAATGTAAAAACAGAATCAAAATCAGTACTGATGCTACATTTCTGATACAATAAAATCATGAAGAAGACAGAACGAGTGAACCTGATCATGCGCTTCATCAATAACCGCGCGCATTTTACGATTGCAGAGATTCAGCGGGAGTTCAAGATTTCTCGTGCGACGGCGATCCGCGACATTAACGAGATTCAGGCGATGGGTTTTCCGCTGACGACCGAGCTTGGGCGCGGGGGTGGCTACAATGTCCTGCAAAATCAGTATCTGTCCGCCGTCCGTTTCACGCCAGAAGAGCTGAAAGCGATATTTATCAGCTTTATCGCCTCGAAAAATTCGCAGCTGCCTTATTTGCAAAATCGCCGCTCCATCACTGAAAAACTCATCGGCATTGCGTCGCAAACCCAGCACGACGAGCTGATCGAGTTGAATAATATCTTGCTTTTTGAAAATACAAATCCTGCTAATCCGAATCTTTTGGAACTTGATGATGCGGCGCCTGCGGAGTTGAACCAGTTGATTTCGCTTGCTGTGCGAGATAAGCACTTGCGCTTGACCTATGAGCCGAGTCCCGGCTGGCCGCAGTTGATGGACGTTTTTTTGATTCATATTTTTAACTCAAACGCTCATTGGCTGGTCGAGGTTTATGATCTTGATGCCGATGAGTTTCGTTATTTGCCTGTTGAGATGCTGCGGGATTCGGCAATTTCTGAGCAGGAGATGAAGCGGTCTGAGCAAGAGATTTTAAGCAAAAAACGGCTTGGCGCACGTGAATCCAATCTGGTTGTAAAGCTTGATAAGACTGGGGTTCAGCGCTTCAAGCGCTTGCACCCGCCGGGGATTATTTTGTCCTTTACAGGGATGTTCCAGTCGAGTGGGATTTTCAATGTTCAACTGGATGTGACCGATGTTGAGGCGCTAGAGTATTATGCGGATTGGCTTTTGTTTTTGGGGAAAGGGGTCGAGTTTGAACGGATTCCTGATGAGCTGCGCTTGATTTTGGAAGAGCGGTTAAGGGGAAGTGCCGACACTTTAACAAAATACACGCTAGGCCAATAAATATCCGCAAAGGGAGACTGTAATGAACTCCAGCAAGAATATGTACCTGGCAGTTTTCTTCAGAAAGTAATTGACTGTGGTGCGTGAGTCAATTAAGGTGGTTGTGTGAAAACATGGCAACCTGGGTGGTACGCGATTCATATCGTCCCAGAGCATTGGCTTTGGGGCGTTTTTATTTTGGGAGGGGAATAAGATGGAGAACGAAGAATTAATTCATCATTACACGAATCTCAGTAAAGAAAGTACTCGTTTGGATGGCTTCTCATTGGAGAAGATCCGAACAAGAGAATTAATAAGTCGCCATATTTCAAAGGATCATTCATTAGAAATTCTTGATATCGGGGGAGCGTCCGGAGTTTATTCTTTTTGGTTATCTGAATTAGGTCATAGCGTTACACTTATTGATCCTGTACCCTTGCATGTAGAGCAGGCTGAGGCAGCATCAAAAACGAGTAAATTCCCTTTGAAGAATTCGTTTGTGGGTGACGCACGCGATCTAAAGTTTGCTGATAACTCGTTTGATGTTGTCCTTATGCTAGGCCCCCTATATCATTTGACCGAGCAGGCAGACCGTTTAAAAGCATTGTCAGAGGCTAACAGGGTTTTAAAGCCCGGGGGATTAGTTTTAGCGGCTACGATTTCTCAGTTCGCTTCGATGTTCAATGGATTTTATTTTAATTTTATAAAAGATCCGGAGTTTGTGACCATGATGCAGAGGGATTTAATTGATGGTCAGCATCGCCCGCCAAGTGCAGAATACTTCATGGATACGATATTTCATAACCCGTCTTGGATTAAGGATGAGATTCGTAAATCTAACTTTACATTAGTGGGATTATATGCAATCGAAAGTTTTGCTGAATATTTGCCCAATTTGCATGAAATTCGAAATGATCAAAGCAAGCTGGAGTTATTACTGGAGTCGATAAGGAAAGTCGAAAGTGAAGAATCGCTTCTGGGGTTAACTTCCCATAACATGGCAGTAGGTATGAAATCGACTTAATCGCTGAACTAACGTAGAACGATTGTGGAATGGCTTTCCGCGGCACCGATGAAGAATATACAAGCAAAAGGAGGTCGGCATCGTGCGAAATGAAGCAATCTTAGTGGTCGATGATGAAGAAGGCATTCTGATCATGCTCGAGAATCTTCTTCGAAAAGAAGGATATACCCAAATTACAAAAGCCGGCTCCGCTGCTGAGGCGCTCATGGCTGTGCGGACGGCGCGTTTCGATATGATCGTTTTGGATGTCATGCTTCCGGACATGGATGGGTTTTCCTTATGTGTGGAGTTGCGTAAAATCGTAAACAGTCCGATCCTGTTCCTTACCGCCCGCTCTAGCGATTTGGATAAGCTGCAGGGTCTGTACCTGGGCGGAGATGATTATGTGACGAAACCGTTCAACCCGATGGAAGTTATCGCACGGATTCAGGCCCATTTGAGGCGGAGCTCATTGTATTCATCTGATGTTTTAAGCGCTGAGGAGATGTATCGGTACGATACGTTTACAGTTAACCGGGCCACTGGCCAACTGATCGTAGGCAATGTGGACACACCTTGTCCTGCCAAAGAGCTCGAATTATTACTCTATTTTTGCAAACATCCGAACCGGGTATTCACCGCTCAACAACTATACGAACAAGTGTGGGGCACTATGGTGCTAGGGGACGAGAAAACGGTCGTGATCCACATCTCCAGACTTCGAAAGAAGCTGGAGGCCGATCCGTCCGAACCCAAGCTAATCGTTACGCTACGAGGGATCGGATATAAGTTTGTTCCGCCCTCGGGAGGTTAGGATAATGAATTTTATGCTCCGTGTAGCTTTACAGCTGTTGGTCGTTTTCGTTTTCGGGTTTGCATGCATTCAAGCGCTTGTCATAGGAGTGGCATGGTTATTTTGGCCGCAGACGATCTTGACCGGAAACAGTTCAAGCAGCTTTGGGATCTTTGTCGTAACCTTGTGCTCCATACTTATTATTCTGACTTTTCTCCTGATCGGTTGGTATTTGGGGAAGCCGGTTTATTTTATCATCGTATGGATCAGACGCTTGGCGAACGGTCAATATGATTTTCCCATACGGTGGGATAAGATCCACTCCCCTAAGAAAGGAACATTGAAAATTCCGTATGCAGTCTACAAGGAATTGTTCGAGCATTTACGAATGCTTGCGAACACGCTGCAAACAAACGAAAAGGAACTACGGGAGTCGGAGCAAGCGAAACAAGAATGGATTCGAGGCATATCCCACGATTTAAAAACGCCGTTAACCTACATATCCGGTTATTCCACCATGCTGATGAATACGGAGTATCGGTGGAGTGAAGCGGAACAAAAGGAGTTTCTAGCTATCATTCAGCAGAAAGCGGTTCATCTGCAAGAATTGGTGCAGGATCTCAATGAAACGATTCAAGGGCAAATCCCTCTAAAACCCGAGGAAGCCAATATCGTTGAGCTGGTACGCAGAACGGTGGCGGATGTTAGTAGTGCGCCTTGGGCAAACGGCTATCTTTTTATGATGGAGGCGAAGTCGGAACAAATTCCGTTATCCTTTGATCCGAAGCTACTGACACGGGCTATTCGTAATTTGCTCGTCAATGCGGTCGTTCATAATCCGGAAGGCACCGAGATTGCGGTTCGTATTTCACGTTCCAGTGACCGAACGGCGGAGATCCGGATCGACGATAACGGAATCGGATTCAGCGAGACGCTCGTTAAAAGCGATGCAGCCATACCCTCTTTCGAACGTGTGGGTTTGGGACTGTCCATTGCCAAGCAACTCATTAAAGCCCATGGCGGAGATTTGGTCGTCGTCAGCCAGCCGAATGAAGGAACCTCTCTGTCCATCAGGTTGCCATTGATGCAAAGTTAGGATGAAGTTAGTTTTCCGTTTACCTGCTGTTTACTTGCGCTCCTTATAATAACGGTAACGACGCCGTTTTTAGGAAGGAGACTTGCAATGATGAAGAAACATGCATGGTGGTTGTCTACAAGATGGGGATATGCAGCGTCTGTCGCACTAGTACCCTATGCGATTTTAAAAAGCCTTTGGGCGATGGGCTTCACCGTTCTGGCTTCGGGGAAAGGCATCGAGGAGCTTCATGCCGCTATGAAAAGCGACTCTGGTCCAACCATCAGTTTTCTATACGCTCACGGAATCGATATTACCGCCCTATTGGCTTTAATCGCTTCTCTGCTTGCGCTTGCTTTGGTTCAAGATTGGGGACAGAAAATCCCGCGCTGGCTTTTGCTCGTCCCAGCGGGGGGAGGCGGCTTGTCATTCGTTTACATTAGCCTCGTAACATTTTATAAGCTTATCGTCGGCGATATAAGTTTTTCCAACACCCCGACATTTTCTCCCTGGGTACTGCTCCCGGTTTACGGGGGATTCTTCACATGGGGAATTACGATCTGTTTGGCCGCTTTGTCTTACGGCATTAGAACGAGAAAGCGTACCCGGGAGACGATGGAACGGAAGCCTTCATCGCTTGGCTGGTGGAGGCGTTGGCCGGAATGGGTCCGGTACGCAGCCATCGTTTGGACGCTGGTCTATGGTGCGCTGGGGTTGTATTGGTCGCTTGGAGGCTTTGGCTTTCCATTAGGATTGGTGAACGACCCAAAGACGCAAAATTCGTTTTTTAAACATGTCACAGCCGCGGAAGCTGGACCCGTTATTTCTATGTTCTGCTTTCTTGGCGTGATCGTACTTTTCAAGTGCAATTTCAAAGCGCGCGGTTTTATCCGTACGATGCTCCTCTTATATGCTTGGAGCGCTGCGACGATTTTCTGCTTAGCCATTCCTGATGCCCGGGCGCTTATTGTAGTGGCATACGCTCCCATTTTTTTGATTGGGTCGCTTTTCTGGACGTTGCCGATCCATTATTTCGATCAATTCACATGGCCAGTGGTAAACCAATTTATTTGCATTGCCGGCGGTTTGCTGTGGGCAGCCACGGCTTTGTCCTTCCAACGCCTATCCAGAGACGCTTGCCGCTATTGTGGTCGCAAAAGCGATTCGAGCCATTGGATGGTTTCCGACTCCGCGGCTCGTTGGGGAAGATGGATTACCTACGTTGCCATCCTTGCCCCCGCTTATTACGATATCACCCGTATCGCTTGGCTGCTCGGAATCCCTCTGGGGATTACAAAGGAATTATTTCAAAGTCTTCAGGATACAGGCGCGGTATGGGCAGGAGCGGGCCTTGCCTTGGTATCGATCGGCGGCACCATCCTGACACGTGGACTTATTAAGTCGTGGGGTGAAGATTTCCCTCGTTGGATTCCGTTTTGGGCCGGAAAGCGCGTCCCTCCTGCTCTGGCCGTCGTTCCTGCTGGGCTGGTCTCTATCATGTTGACCATTACCGGCATTGATGTCGTCCTCGGGTTCTCAATTCAGAATTTGCAAAACTGGGGAGCTTCAACCCCGCTCCTGTTGTTTCCGATCTGGGGGATAGCGCTGGGAGTAGCTACGATTTTCTATTATTACCGGAGGCAGGGGCGTTGCAACCGCTGTGGTCTATAAGTGCGCAAGAGAATGAATCTGTTACGTTTGGGGAACGTTAACTCTAAAACGGAGGTTTTTTATGGAACTGTTCAGAGATGGCGAACCTCATCCTTTGTATGATGAGATTATGAGCTTGAAAGATGTAAAGATGCGAAACGTTGCCATTAAAGCCGTCAACGGAGTGATCTTAGTATCTTACATGGATGATAAGTGGATTGTTACTTTAAATGATCGCTTCCAGTTCGAAAGTGATAATATTTACGAAATCATCGATCATGTGGACAAGCTGCATGAAGATAATTCCACTATTTTTATTCGCTGAAAAAAGCCCTCCCGAGATATATTTTCGGGTGGGCTTTTGTTCTCTCGCTCTTATTATTAGGCAGTCGGTCCCGCGGTGGTGATCATCCACATGACGCCGTATTTGTCTTCGATGTGTCCGAACAAGGCGCCCCAGAATGCCGGCTCCAAAGGGCACTTCACCTTGCCGCCTTCAGCTAGCTTATCGAAGGCTTCGCGGGCTTCGGCTTCCGTTGCATACTCGAGACAGAGATTTATGGCGTTCCCCCGAATGATCGGCTCAAATACGGAATCGGACATTAAGAAGTTAATTCCTCCGGCCATCAGACTCAAATTAACAACTTTGTCCTTGAGTTCTTCCTTTGCTCCAGGAAGCTGCCCATGCGTCATTACCGATAGGATCTCTCCTCCGAGCGCATGCGTGTAGAACTCGGCCTGAGTTTTTGCGTCCTCCGACATAATATAAGTTGTGTGTTTTGCCATCTTACAACATCCTCTCTCCATTAGTTTGGACTGTTCGAAATTCAGCCTCTATGGAGACAACGAATGAGAAATGACAAAATCGACAGATTAAAAAAATATTTTAAGAAAGCTGCGCGCATCCCGCAAATATTTGCGGGAATGCAGCAAAACAATGCGGGAGTATAGCAAAACATTGCGGGTTTCGAAACTCTTCCCTTCGGTATGATAGATCCATGCGGCATTGCCAACGAGAACTCGATTGGAGAGGAGAATGACGGCTTGAAACCAATCCTGCAATTGAATAATGTATCCAAAATCATGGGCGGCAAGAAGTTAATTGACAGGCTGAGCTTGAATGTCAATTCGGGGGAAGTGTTCGGTTTTTTGGGGCCGAACGGAGCGGGGAAAACGACCACGATCCGCATGATGGTCGGCTTGATGCGGATGAGCGAGGGAGACATCCTGATCGAAGGCCACAGCATTGCAAAAAAATATGAGCAAGCGATCGCAAAGGTGGGCGCAATCGTCGAAAATCCGGAAATGTACAAATATTTGTCCGGCTATCGGAACTTGCTCCATTTCGCGAGGATGGTTCCGGGCGTTACAAAGGAGCGAATCCGGGAGGTTACCGCGCTTGTAGGGCTCGAAAACCGGATTCACGATAAAGTGCGGACGTATTCGCTGGGGATGAGACAACGTCTTGGAGTCGCTCAAGCGCTGCTGCACCGGCCGTCCCTGCTCATCTTGGATGAGCCGACCAACGGGCTGGATCCGGCGGGGATACGCGAGCTAAGAGATTACTTACGGAGACTGACCAGGGAAGAAGGCATCGCCGTCATCGTCTCCAGCCATTTGCTTTCGGAGATGGAGCTCATGTGCGACCGTGTCGCCATTATTCAACAAGGCAAGCTGGTCGATGTCCAGCCGATTCGCGAATTCGTCGGCGGCGAAGCGGACACGCAAGTCGTATTCGATGTAGATCGCAAGGACTTGGCCCGCCAGCTGCTCGCGTCAATTCATTTCGCTAGCGCAATAGAAGATACGGAAGAGGGTCTTGCGCTTGCTCTGGAGCGCGAGAAAATCGCCCCCGTGAACGAGCTGCTCGTTAGAGGCGGAGTCAAGGTTTACGGCATCAAGAAGATGACGCTCACGCTCGAAGAGAAGTTCCTGCAAGTGACGGGAGGCGAGCAGATTGCTTAATTTGCTTTTGAATGAAAATATGAAAATTTATCGGCGGCTGCGTACATGGATGTTGGTTGCCGGCTTGATCCTCATTACGGCGGTTACTTTAATTTTCGTGCAAAATCATATTGCCTCCATGCATGGTGGCGTGGGCGGCGACTGGAAAGCGAATGTCCGGCAGCAGATCGAGGACGCTCAGAGCCAGATGGCGAAGAAGGATACGCCGGACGATCGGAAAGCGGAGCTTCAAGCGGACTTGCTGATGAATCAGTATCGGCTCGAACACGATATCCCGCCAACGGAGAATACGTTATGGGGCAATGTGCTGACGGCATCCAATTTAATCGTATTCGTCACGATGTTTACGGTGATCGTAGCGGCGGACAGCGTTGCCGGCGAATTCAGCTCCGGGACGATCAAGCTGTTGCTCATCCGTCCGGTATCGCGTTCCAAGGTGCTGCTTTCGAAGTATTTTAGCACGCTTACCTTTTCGCTGTTTCAATTTTTAGTGATATTCGCTTCCGCTTTCATCCTATCCGGCATGCTTGTCGGCTTCGGCGACGTGGGGACACCGTATCTGTATGCGCAGGGCGGCGCCGTTCATGAAGTCAATATGATTCACCACGTGCTTCGTACATACGGCTACGAATGCGTTCAGTTGATCATCATCGTCACGATGGCGTTTATGATTTCCACTGTTTTTCGCAGCAGCTCGCTGGCTATCGGATTTTCGATCGGCATCATGTTTGTCGGTTCGGCCGTGGCGAATTTTTTGACGTCGTTTTCTTGGGCGAAATACTTTTTGTTCGAAAATACCGATTTGACCGTGTATTTGAACGGAACGCCGAAAATCGCCGGAATGACCCTGTCGTTTTCGATCGCCGTGTTGATCGTCCATTATATCATTTTTATGGCAGCTTCCTGGCTGGTGTTCACCCGAAGGGATGTCGCCTCCTAATTCATTCTTCGATTGCGTCGATTTGCGGCGGTAAAGATGAGGGAGGTGATCCATGGATACATATGCGGGCCTACTCAGGTTGACGATTGACGGATTATAAGCACCAAGAAACAAAGAAATTCAATTTCAAATCATAGTGGTGGAGGAAATCATATGAAAAAAGCAGTTATCGGCATGATCGCAGCAGTCTCATTATTTTCCAATGGACTTTCGGTTCACGCTCAAGCGAATAGTGAAAACAGCGCGCCAAAAAGCGCCCAAACGAAGCCCGTTGTTTCCGTACCGGTTTTGCCGAAAATGGCGGGTCCTTATCAAGTAGGAACCGTTAACTTCGATTGGACCGATAAATCGAGAAAAGATTTGTTGACCGAGGACCCGAACGATTACCGGGAGATTATGGTTCAAGCGTGGTACCCGATTGACAGCGGCGCAGGCAAAGAGAAGGAGACGTACGTTCCTTCGCCGGTCAAAGGGATCAAGAGCTTTGCGGCCAGCCTCGGTATGGGGGAGCAATTCGCGGAAATCAACAAAGTCGATACCCAAACGTATAAAGAGGCATTGTTATCGAAAAAACAGGGCAAGTATCCGATCGTTTTGTTTTCCCATGGTATGGGCGACGCCAGATGGGAATATCAATCGATCACCCGGGAGCTGGCCAGCCACGGGTTTATCGTATTCAGCATCGAGCATACTCACTTCAGCTTAGGGGTCGAATTTAAAAACGGCAAGTTCATTCCGTTCGACACGAAGAACAATGACCTTCAGGGTGCTTTGGATATTAAAAATTCGGACGATGTCGTGAATAATATATGGGTTAAGGATTTGCAATTTGTGATGGATCAACTGGATGTCTTAAACAAAGCTGACGATAAATTGGGCTTTAAAAACAAGCTGGATCTAAGCAAAATCACGGCCGTTGGACATTCCGTGGGCGGGGCGACCGCAGCGCGGGCTTTGCAGATTGATCCAAGGGTCAAAGCGGCGATCAACCTTGACGGATCGTTATACGGCATGACGGATCCATCGGCCAAGATGTCCAAACCGTTTGCATTCATCAAGGTGGTAACCCATGATCAACAATTGCACGGCCAAATCCCACTGCCGCAACAACCGGGCGTGGATCCGAAGGCGGTCGAGAAATTATTTAATGAGTTTGCAACAAGGTACGAACAGGCGATTCAAGGAGACGAAACTTATGACATGACAATAAGCGGAACAACAATGGTGGACCACCTGAGCTTTCCGGATCATCCTTTGCTCAAGCCATATTACGGCAATCGCACGGGCTTCGTCTCGCTTCCAGGGGCCGTTAAACCAAACGATTTTTATCAGGTCACCAACAACGTCATTCTGTCGTTCCTCGATAAGTACTTAAACGGCAAGAAGAATACAATGCTCGAACTGACGATCAAATAGATAGAGAGATAAGGCCCGCAGTATGTTGCCGCGGGTCTTTATATTTGGGCCAAGCGCAAAAATTGCGGACATCCGCTTTTTTTTGCGCGCTAAATGAGCGATGATTCCTTTATAATAGTCGTGTGGTCGATTGTTGTGATCTATAAGGGGGAAGGAATAAGGTGGATCCATCTCAAGATGTCATTCGAAGCGCGCAGCTGACGCTGAAACATATGCCCGAGCCGATGTGCATCATCCGACCGGATCGTCGGATCTTATGGGGTAACGACGCTTTCCGCAGCCGGTTCGGCGGCAATATCGAACATTTGGACGATGACGCAATCGACAGTGCATTCGAGCTTGTCCCCGTTGAAGACGACGGAGCAATCGTTTCGCACGTCGTGAAATTCCGCGAGTCCAAGCATCCTGCGATAGACCAGGATTCCGTGCAATCGGACGAGATTTATAGAATTATTGCCGAAAATATTTCGGATGTGATTGTCGTGGTGGATAACGATGCGATCGTACGGTATGTTTCCCCGTCCTTTATGTCCATTGTTGGTTATCGTGTCGACGAATACGAAGGCATAGACGCATTTGAAGGCATTCACCCGGACGACAGGGAACGCGTTCGTTTGTTGCATGCGGAGTCGGTACGATCGAAGCTGTCGGTGAATGTGGAATACCGGATTCTGCACAAGCAAGGCCATACCGTTTACATCGAGACTCGGGTAAGGCCTGTGCTGGACGCTGAGGATCGGGTGAAATATGTGGTCGCCGTGGTCAGGGACGTTACGGAAAGAAAACAAAGCGAGCGGTTGCTTGAAAATATTTTGGATAATGTTAACGCTGTTGTGATATCAACGGACCAAAACTTTACCCGGTATTCGTATTGTTCGGAAAACTTCGAGAGAATAACGGGCATTCCGCGGCTTGAGGCTATGAACAATCCGATGCGTACGCATGATGCCATTCATCCGGACGATAACGTTGTCCTCATGACCGAAGTGAAGGAAAAGCTCGATAAAGGGACCCCGGTTCGCCAAGAATTTCGCTGGGTTCTTCCCGAGGGGGAAACAAGGTGGGGGAATATGATCATCCACCCGTATCTTGACCATTCCGGTGCGATTGAACGAATCGACATGATTACTCTGGATATTACCGAGAAGAAGCGATCCGAGCTGGCGCTTGAAGAAAGCGAACAAAGGTATAAATCGTTGTTCGAAAATAACTTGGACGGCGTATTCTCCATTGAATTAAACGGATTTTATTTTGTAAATGCCAACCGGTCCTTCGAGCGGATCACCGGCATTCCGATCGATACGATGAAAGGCCGCTGCTTTCTCGGCTTAATCTTGGATGAAGATCATCCGGCGATATATGGGGCTTTATTTTCCGTCATACAGAACAATGAATCCAGAGATATCGAATGCCGCATTACGAAATCCGGACCCGGGGAGACGATCGTCAGCATTACGTTTGTTCCGATCCTTCTTGGCGGAGAGCTTCACGGCATTCACGGCATTGTCAAAGATATTACGGAACGGAAAAGAGAAGAGCGAGAGCTGATCCAAAGTGAAGAGAGATATAGAAGCCTTCAGGAAAGCTTGAATCGCTTCTCCAGCGACCTTGCCAATGTCATGAAAGTATCGGAGCTCGAGAACCGGCTTATCGAAGAGGTAAGAACGGTCCTGCAGGTCACCGGCGTTTCCATTGAAGAGGTGCCGCGTGGGCAGGAACATGAGCTGGCGAACACGAACGACATTTGGGTCAAAATCGGAGAGAAGCAGCAGCCCGTTTATTTGCGGATCGCGGGGAACCATACCATGCTGAGGATCGAGGAGGAATGGCTGGAGACGGCCGTCCATTACGTGACCATCCTGTATGATAATCTTCACTTGCTCGAAGATTTGATGAAGCGTCTCGAGGATATGGTGGCCAAAAACGAAACGCCGAGGTGGATGTTAAGACTGTTGTTTAAATTGTCGGAGAAGGAGCGGGCTTCGCTGTCCGGCGATTTGCACGACTCGGTGCTGCAAAATTTGATCATTTGGTATCGCAAGCTGGAATCGCTCCGTTCCACCGCGGCATTCGCCCAAGACACGCAGCAGCAATTGAAGCAAATCGAAGAGGGGCTTCTGGATACGATTCATCAGATTCGCATTACGTGCAACGAGCTTCGTCCGCCTTTTCTGATGAAAATGGGGCTCGTCGAATCGCTCAAAAGCTTGTTTTCGTATACGCGCATGTTCGCCAATTACGAGATCGAATTTTTGCCCGAGTGCCAGGATTGCTCACTGCAGGAGGACCAAATTCTCGGCGTATACCGGATCGTGCAGGAATTGCTTAACAATGCGAACAAACACTCGAGAGCAAGTAAGGTAACGATGACTCTGGCCGTTACGGAGGACCATCTGTACTTTTCGTATTCGGACGACGGGATCGGGATGGATTTATCCGCTTTTGAAGGCTCGTTTCAGCATATGGGCATTGCGGGCATCGAAAAAAGGGTTCTTAGCTTGGAGGGCGAAGTGAGACTAACGTCCGCTCCGAAGCAAGGGTTTCATGTGAAGATACGGATTCCGACAACGACGCAGCTTAAAGGAGGTGAGCGTTATGGAAATCTTATTGGTTGACGATCATCGATCCGTCGTCGAGGGGACGAAAATGTTGATCGAATCCGAGCCGGATATGAGCGTTACGATTGAAACGGATGTATACTGCGTGTCCGATTTGGTGCGGCTGAAGAAATTCGACGTCATGCTGTTCGATTTATATATGCCGAATATTAACGGCGCTGATTTGACCCGAAAAATACTCGAATATGTTCCCGATGCGGTCATTCTCATTTATTCGGGCTTCGATATCGCCCCTCATTTCAATTTGCTGATGGAGTCGGGCGTGTCCGGCTTCATCGCCAAAACGTCCACCCGCGAGCAGCTCATTCAAGCGATCCGCTGCGCGGCCAGGAAAGAGGCGATTGTCCCGATGAGGCTGCTCAGGCAGCTAAGGCGTCAGGAAATCGTCGTGCTCGGCGATACGGAAAGCGACAAAACCACGATTACCCCGGAAGAAGAAAAGCTGCTTCGGGAGCTTGCGAAAGGAAAAAGCAACAAGGAAATTTCGACGACGCTGATGATCAGCCAGCGATCGCTCGAATACAGCTTAACGGAGCTGTTCCAGAAGCTGCATGTAGGCTCGCGGGTCGAGGTCATCAAAAAAGCGAAAAGCTTAGGAATCCTGCCAACGGAAGATTTATACTAAACGAAAGTGGAGCAGCCTGCCGCGGCAATTGCTCCACTTTTTGTTCAAGAACGGGCAGATGAATTCCGCTTCATTTATTGTGCTGTCCAATGGGTTTCGCGGCTTGTGACAGCAAGCCGGCGACGGTGACGGCGATAAGCACGACGATCAGGGCGCGAAGCAGGCCGACCGATTCGCCGATAATCCCCAAAAAAGGCGGCCCGACAAGGAATGCAAGGTAACCGGCCGTCGATACGGCGCCTACCCTTGCGGCTACTCCGCGCGGATCGTCTCCAGCGGCGGACAGCCCCACCGGAAAGCCGAACGCCGCGCCAAGTCCCCACAACATAATCCCGACTGTTGCAACCGCGTAACTTTGCCCCAGTATAACGATAAGCAGTCCTGTAATCGCAAAAAGCGCGGATGCCCGCAGAACGACAACTCTGCCGAACCGGTCGAGCAGCAGGCCGCCTGCCGCGCGGCCAATCGTCATCGCGGCCACAAATAGGCCAAAAGCGAATGAACCTATGGCCGGCGTAACCTTGTAGCCGTCCACCATAACAAGCGGCAGCCAATCATTGGCGGAGCCTTCCGCAAAAGCCATTCCAAGCACAATGATACCGATCAGAACCGTACGCCGCTCTTTCCATACGGCCATGCGTCCCCTGGCACTCATTGGCGGATCCATCGAATCACCGCCGGTTTCCTTCCCGGTGCCTGCGGGTACGAGACGGTATAAATATAGAATAGACAGCAAGGTAACCGCAACGGCCAACGCCATGTGAACAGCGACCGATATGTCGGCCTTAATCGCAGCCGATCCGGCCATTGCGCCAAGCAGCGTACCTACGCTGAACGCGGCATGGAAACCGGTTAGGAGCGACTTTTGAGCAGCTCTTTCAACGGCCGTTCCCTCCACATTCATTGCCACATCGCATATTCCGTTCCCGAAGCCGAAGACGGCCAATCCCAAAAATACCGTGATGCCGTTAATCAGCCATGAGCCGCCCATACCTACAACGACAAGTCCAACCGAACTGACCGCCAGCCCAGCTACCATGACAAAGCGCCCGCCCTTATTCGCAATCAGGTGACTAGCGCTCAACAGACCGATGATGGAGCCTGCGGCCAATCCGAAAATAATCCATCCCATCTGTGCCGTTGTAGCCCCAAGAGCATCCCGAATCGTTGGCGTTCGCGATACCCATGATGCTATCGTGAACCCGGGCAATGCAAAAATGAAATAAATAGCGATTCGCCACAAATGAATTTGACGACCGCTTAATGAATGGTTCATAAATTTCCTCCTAAGGTGTTAGGCTTCAATCCGCTGTCAGCATACTCCTTACTGTCAACTGATGAAGTCCATGAAGATAATCCTGCTCCCAGTCGCTAACGACAAGGTCCGGCAAATTCTCTTCCGGAACAAACGAAGCGCTTCGATTACGGATCCGCACAAGTTCAACGTCGGTGAGTTCCGAGCTGCAGAAAATGACGGTATGCGGATTAATCGTGGCCGTGAAAGCGGCGACGAGGCGGCTTATGGCTTCCATAAGCTTCAGACGGCTCTCATTGCTGTCCTGTATGGATAAAGCATCATCAAGCATTTGAACGAAGTTCTGCGTACCGGACAGCGGCACATAGGAAACCTCGCCTGAAAAAAAGGTTCTGCCTCTCACAACGTGCCCGTTGATAATAATTCCGGCACCCGGTCCGTTTTTGCCCAAATACAGGTACACAAGAGAGAGCGAATCGTCGTTGCCGATGCGGTCGTAATAACCGATAACCGTAGTATTCATGTCATTTTCGACTTGGACCCTTAGGGAAAACCGCTCCTCGTAAAAAGCTTTGAAGTTGAAATCCTTAAACCGTTCGTAATCGGGAATGTGGAACGCGCGACCGTCATTCACCGCACCGGGGACACCCAGCGTTAGAACACGAACAGAGGGGTAACGTGCCAAGAAAGCCCCGATTTGTTCGGTCAGGAGCTCCGGACCGACTTGCAGCACACCGGGAAGCGTCTCCCGTCCGATGACTTCCCCCACGTAGTTAAGTATCGAGTAGGAGGAGAAATCTTTCTCCAGATATACGGCTAACCCCGACATGTAGTCGGGATTCAACTTATAGGTTTTCGGCCGTCTGCCTCCGCTCGATACGCCGAGCCCCGTTAGCAGCACCTCGCCGGAATCATTCATTTCATCAAGCGCTTTACTGATTGTAGGGAAGCTGATGCCCGTGCTCTGCGCCAGCTCAGCCTTGGTCGATTCCATATCGCGGTAGAGCGTTGCACGAATATGTTGACGAATCAGATCGCCCATCATTTTCGGATTAACAAAAGGCTGCTTTATGTTATTCACCACCACAACTTATTAAATATCTTTAATAAGTCCACATTTTATCACAGATCAAGAAACTGCACAATGCGAATTTCATGAGGAAAACAGTTTACTATAAAGAAAAATTGCGACATAATATTCTTGAAGTTATTGCTATGTTTGTTTTAAACAAACAGGAGGTTGACTATGGAAGCGATAATTATAGAGAAGCCGTCGATGAGATTCATTGGATTATCCACGAATGTTACCCTATATGATGTGCAACAGAACAGGACGACTCTAAAGTTAGCGGAAACCTTTGTACAGAGAAGATCGGAGATTAAGAATTGTAGAAACGAAAGAGAAGTATTTGGGCTGTCAACAGACCCTGAGGATTATAACCCTGAAACCGACCCGTTCGAATTCTTTATTGGAGTCGAAGTTTCCTCAAATGAGGAGATTCCGGAAGGAATGGTGTTTAGAGAGATTCCGGCAAATACATATGTGTTGTTTACATTCAAAGGTCCGTTTGAAAATGCAGGTGCTGTACATGCTTACTTATATTCCACGTGGTTAAGACAAAGCGGATATGAACTTTCCGGACTCTATAATATCGAAATCTACGATGAACGAAATCATGGTCCTGAGTCAGAGGAATCCATTACGGATATTATTTTTCCCGTACGAAAGAAACAATGAAAACGATTTTCCCCTTCATTCATCCCCGGAGGCTTTATCCAAGGCAAGCCTTTCCACTGGACCGGGATTATAGTATGCTGGACATATAAGGGAGGAGGGGAAAACTATGGCGAAACAATTGATTGTCGGAGATGCCATGCATGAGCTGGCTACGACGCGCCGCATCCTGGAGCGCTTGCCCAATGAGCATATGACGTGGAAGCCGCACGTGAAGTCGATGACGCTCGGCGGGCTGGCTACGCACCTGATCAACCTGCTGAACTGGCAAATCGCGATTTTTCTTTACCCGGAATTTGACCTTTCGACCGTGCCGCTTCGGCGCGAAGCTTTGGAAAGACGCGAAGACGTGTTGGAAGAATTCGACGCGAACATCGTCAAGCTTGAAAAGCTGCTAGCCGAATGCGACGAGAAAACGCTCGGCGAGGAATGGACCTTGCGGAACGGCGACCATATCATCCTGCGCCAACCGCGGGCGATCGCGCTTCGCTCCTTTGGATTAAGCCACATGGTTCACCACCGGGCGCAGCTCGGAGTTTATTTGCGGCTTCTCGATATTCCGGTGCCGGGCCTCTACGGTCCCTCGGCTGACGACGAAGGCAAATAAATAAGACGCACCGAAAAGTCGCAGGGCATCGGCATGACCGCCGGTACTCTGCGACTGTTTTTTTGAGACGAACAATCCAGCTGATCGAAAATTGTCCGATGATATCCATTTCCAAACCCTGTTGCCGGACATGTTCGCTGATGCGCATTCAGGACTCGATGTCCCAATGGTTCGATGCGGCAGGGACATTTCTTCCTGGAGAAGTCAGGACGCAGATCACATCCATTCCATCTCTTCACTCGATATAATGGAGTTACTTCCTTAGGAACAATTCGCATGGTATGATGGAAAAATAAGTGAGAATCGAGTTTCGCTAGGTGTTTTGCAATTACCTTCAGATCCGTGAGGAGCAGCTTCCCGCGCTTGCGAGATACGGATTCTCGCTTCAAGGTTATGGCCACTACGCGCTCATCTGTGACGTTCTGACGACACTCGCATACCTTGGAACCGGGTTGCTGATCTTCTTGCGTAAAACAACGGAGCGCATATCGTTGTTTGTGTCGCTGCTGCTGGTCGTGTTCGGAGCATTCGGGATGTCCGAGGTTCATTTGGTGAAAGATTATCCCGTCGCGATCATGTCGATCATTCTGCTCATCCTCGTCCTGAAGTGGCCCGCCAGAGAAGAGGGGCTGACGAAAGGGATAGAACATCGAGACAAGTAGTTATTTTGGTTCCGAAAGGCCTAACGATCCAATCAAGCGGTATAGATAGTAGAGACCTCGCATCTGGCATTTGATCGTTTTATGCAGATAGGTTCGGATACTTTCCGCCAGCTTTATCGCATGTTCGAAGTTATGCAAATCTAGAAGCGCAATCGATTGCTTCAAGTTCACGGTATCCTCGGAATATACAGAACTTTGCAGCACCTGAATCATCCTGATTTTAAGAAGAAGTGATTCCTGATATAGACGGTAGCCGTTATCAGGGTCGCGCTCTGTAGCGAACAGGCCGCTTTTCTCCCAATAACGGATCGCTGATTTGGGAACCCCTGTCCGTCTTGAGACCTCGTGGATGCTGAAGTGCTGGTTCAAATCGTAAGCTTGACTTCCATCGGCATACGATTTCAACTCCGTTATCAGTTGATCCAAATCTGCTTTTTGCCGATGCAGTATGACTTCCCCTTCCCTAACGATCCACAATGCATCGTCCAACTCATTTCTTCGGAGACAATGCAGCACCTCGGTCGTCACTTCCATCCCAAATGCCGGGGCCATGGCTTGAATACATGCCAGGTAGGCATCATGCCGTTCCGTATACATACGATATCCAGTGGCAGATCGTTCCGCAGGAGGGATTAACCCCTTCGCTTCATAGTTCCGCAACGTGTTGGCGCTGATCCCAAATTTCCCCGCCAATTTTTTGGGGAGCAAGCCCATGCGAATCCCACCTTTATAATGAATGCCCAAACATTAAAACCATTGTAATGTTATTCGGATCTTCTTGTTAATTTCCTTCAAACTTTTTCGCAAAAGCTTCCAATTTGCTTACATGTTGTATGATGGGAGCAAACCATTCAAGGAGGAAATAAATATGAGCGTAAAACCAGTATTCCATGACGGCATGACAATCGAGGAGATCGGCGTTGCAGGCAATCGGTATATTGAATCGGTATGGAAGCCCTTGTATGATTCGATGCATGATCAATTAACGGTTGCTTTTCGTGAAATCGAGGACGCTGCCTATGGGCTGTATTTGGACCAGTTAATGCCTGCGCTATTCGATGGCCTTGAGGACGCCGGTTTCGAAGCAACGGAACCCCTCGTGGAGCATGATTTCGTGATCGGCAAATGTTTATTATTTCGAAATTCGATTGAAAAATGGGGAACCGAAGACAATAGATCCAGGATATTTTGGAATGTTGTCCGTCATAAAAAAAGCCAACAACCGGTTGGAGCGTTATTGACGGAAATTCCTCATTCTCATCTGAAGTTTGAGATTCCTGCGGCGCCTGTGCTCTATTCGTTGGGAGAATGTGAGAGGGAACAGATCGTGCAAGGAATGAGGCGTATCAAGGGATAGGAACATGACGGGCTATTGCGACGAATAGGATTTCTAACGAGGAACGAGAGTGGAGCAGGTTGCCGCGGCAGCTGCTCCGCTTTTTGTTCACTTTGTATGTAAGTGCCGAACAATCATGGGCACGATATTCCGTGGCGCAAATCGAACGGAAGCAGCCATCAGGCGGTTTCGAAAACCAGGAATGATAACGGTTTTTCCCTCCCTAAAACCGACATAACCGGCGTGGGCGACTGCATTTGCATTCATTAGACTGCTCGAGAACAATTTGGAGTTTTGGATCTTTGCACGATTTGCAAACTTGGTTTCCGTTGGGCCGGGACATAAAACGGACACGCGTATGCCGGTCCCTCGGAGTTCATTGGCCAGTGCCTCCGTGAAGGAGAGAACATAGCTTTTGGTTGCATAATAAACCGCCATCAACGGCCCCGGCTGAAAAGCCGCAGTGGATGCGACATTCAAGATGCCGCCTTGCTTGCGCTCCAACATGCCGGGTAAGAACAGCTTGGTAAGATGGGTTAGATTTCGGGCATGCAAATCAATCATGGATAGCTCATCCGGCAAATGAGTTTCCGTAAAAGCGCCATGGATACCGAATCCGGCATTGTTTATGAGGACATCGACCGTAATACGATCTTTTTGTAGTTCGTTAAACAATACATCGGGTGAATTGGGTATCGATAGATCGATTGGGATCACGCTTACCGAAACCGTATATTTCACTTCCAGAACCGCTTTAAGTATCAATAAATTAGCTTTATTACGCGCTGTAAGCACCAAATGACAGCCATCGGCAGCGAATTGTTCAGCTAACGCCCTTCCAATACCGCTTGATGCACCCGTGATTAACACCGTCTGTTTCATGCAGGTTCCGCCTCCGAGTTTATTTTGCGCCGATGGTTCCAAATGATAATCAGCCCGGTCAGCACAAGGATGGAAAGAAAAATAATTAAATGGAGAGGCAGAAAGTATATTGCGATTGCCATCCATGCGAAGAGCAGGGATACAGGGCTTGTATATTTAAGTAATCGATAAAATATCCCGGTAAATCCGGAACGATAATAGGATGTCGACTCCATCAAAAGGATTAATGGGTTACAAATGATCCCGAAAATCAGAGGTATAGCAATAAATAGAGGTAATTCTGATTTTGTTGACAACTCAAGCAAGTAAACAAGCCCGGCGGAAAATGCTTGCATAAAAAAATCGAGATGAGCGGATTTAAGCTTACGGGGATTGGTGAATAGTTTGGCCCAAGGCGGCGAGTTGTCGTAATAGATCGCAGCAATCGGCAGCGACAATATAACACCGATGATAAAAGATACGAGTGCCCATTCTAACAAGTGGATGTTCATGTTCTCTCTCCTTTTGAATTGCTTTCCAGCGATTGATGTTGTATAACTGTTTCCTAGGAACAATTATTGTATACATACAAATATAAATCAAAATTTTTTTGTGTCAATAGCAAAATTGCAATTGTTGCAAAAGTGAAATTATTTTGATATACCAATTATAAAACATTCGAGACAGGTGATGACAAATGATCCATGATACATTCGGGGAATTCGCGTACTCCATTATTAAAATGTCGGGTGTACTCGGCGGTGACAAATCTTTTGTCGAAGGGCTTACCCCCAAACAATTGCATCTTTTGATGGAAATCGGTTCACAAACTTACCGTCACGGAGATTTGGCAGGCATTCTTGGGGTGGACCCGTCCACGTTGACAAGAACACTGGACCCACTTGCGAAAGCCGGCCTGGTGGACAGGCAACCCAACCCGGACAATCGAAGGGAAGTGCTGATCAAACTCACCGAAAAGGGCTTGGAAGCGATTGGGGTCGCTCATGAAAAACATCACCAGTTGTTTGCCGACATTTTAAACCAAGTTCCCGAAAATAAGCGAAAACAAGTGGAGGAGAGTCTGGCTATTTTATTGAAAATCATCAAGCATACTAACGTTAAGCATTGAACAAGTAACGGCTGAACTGAAGTTCAATTCACAGGCAGCCGTTTTTTATTAAAAAAATAATTGTAAATGTACAACAATTGAGTATTGACAATAAAAAATAATGCTTTATATTTGTATGTATACAAATGTTTCGAATGAGAAAATTTATGATAAGGAGCTTAGTTATGAAAACAACGCACGTCAAGATTATTCTGGCCGCTTTGTTTATCGGCGTGTTCATGGAAAATCTGGATCACACCATTATGGCAACAGCAGTACCTTCGGTTGTCGCTCAGCTTGGAGGAATGAATGTTTTTCCTTGGGTATTTTCCGTGTACTTGCTCACCTCAACGATTTTTATCCCGGTCTTTGGCAAATTGGCGGATCAATTCGGCAAGAAGCCCTTTCTGTTGATTGGTTTCTCAACCTTCGTCGTTGCGTCGGTCTTATCGGCGAATGCGGAAACGATAGGGCAGCTGATTGCTTACCGGGCATTGCAAGGCTTAGGCGCGGCACCGCTTATGCCAATTGCGTTCAGCATGATTTTCGATCTGGTAAAACCGGAAAGGCAAGGGAAGGTTCAGGGGTTATTCGCCGCGGTTAACGGTCTTTCGTTGATTCTCGGACCCATCATCGGGGCATATCTTACCGATCACTATTCATGGCACTGGGTTTTTTGGATTAACATTCCGTTCGGTGTAGCAGCGGCCATCATGATCAGCCTCTTTTACAAGGAAGAAAAGGGCCATCGTTCCAAAGGTTCCATCGACTATGCCGGCGCAGCTCTGCTTGTCTGTGCAATATCACCTTTCATGGTTGCGTTAGTCATGGGCGGAAGGGATTTTGATTGGGCATCTTGGCAGATCGTTACTTTGTTTGGTCTGAGCGCAATCTTCACTTATCTGTTTATACGTGTCGAGAGAATAGCCAAAGAACCCATTATCGCCCTTAACCTCTTTAAAAAGAAAGTCGTCTCCTCCGTTGTTATCGGATCGTTGCAGGGCATTGTTATGATTGCGGTGATGGTCTATATCCCGTTCTATATTCAAGGGGTAATGGGAGGCACGGTAACGCATGTCGGAACGATTCTAACCCACATGATCGTCGCGATGATTGTCGGAACGGGAATCGGCGGTCATCTTCTTGAAAAGGTTCCGGCCCGCACCATGATCTGGCTTTCCGTCGTCTTGATCGGCATCGGCGGGTATATGCTGACCCAAATCGATCCTCAAACGCCGGATCTAATCTTCTTCGTTGCCATGTTGCTTATGGGGCTTGGGCTTGGGCCGCTCTTTCCAATCACCACGCTACTGGCCCAAACTTCCGTGAGCCATCACCAGACAACAAGCGCAACTTCATTGCTAAGCTTCTTCCGCAATATCGGAATGGCGGTTGGAAGCAGTTCGCTCGCCGCTTTGGTGAACAATCAACTGACAAAGTCCGCTTCCACAATCGATACGGTTAACCTTTCGGGTGCACAGATGGAATTGCTTCAAGACCCGAACCTACTCATGGATCCTACGCTTCAGAAGACGGTTCCGGATCAGGCGCTGCATGTTCTGCAACACGGGATGGGTACAGGAATACTTCAAGTTTTTGCGGTTTCGGTTGCCGCTGCTTTGATTATGTTTGTGTTCGGTTTTTTGGCAGGGAAGGCTCGGTTGGTAACACCGCATGGTTCGAAAAAAATGGGTTTTCATTAAAACGGAGGAGAATGAAAGATGAAGTTATTGTTACGTGTAGTTGTTTATGTCATGATGTTCGTTATATTTTTCGGAGGGATCGGTGCGTTTGGGTATATTCAATCCAATAAGGGATATTGGTTTCCCACCCGGCAAACCCCAATGCCTGCTTTACAAGGCGTGAGCGTGCCTGAACATGATCCGAAAAAGCCAACAGTAGCTGTCCTTTTATCCGATCCGACGACAGAAGTGTTTGATTTTATGGTTCCGTATGAAATGTTTGCGATGACGGAGTCTTATAACGTATATGCAGTTGCCCCGGACAAAAACGTAAAAACACTCTCCGGCGGTTTGGATCTGATGCCGCACTATTCTTTTGACGAGCTGGATCGATTATTAGGAAAAAGTCCCGACCTTATTGTGATCCCGGCCATGCCTATGGCTGACGAAGCAAAGTATAAACCGGTCCGGGAATGGATACAAAAACATTCGGATACGAAATTGTTAAGCATTTGCGCCGGAGCGTTGAATCTGGCCGATACAGGATTATTACAAGGGAAAGAAGCAGCGACCGACTGGAAAAGCTTTGCTTATCATGATATCGACAAATATCCTGAAACAAAGTGGAGAAGGGATCTGCGTTATGTCGCAGACGGGAACATCGTCTCTTCGGCGGCGATCACTTCAGGAATCGATGCCGTCCTCTATGTGATCTCACAGCAATTAGGCGAACCCATGGCGGAGAAAATAGCGAAAGAGTTGAATTACCCTTCTTATCATTTCTTAAAAAATCCGAAGGTAGACCCTAATTATGTTGATCGAACCGAATTGATTTTTTTGTTCAACCAAGCATTCCAATGGAGCAAAAAGAGATCAGGGGTATTGTTGTACAACGGGATGGATGACGGAGCGCTTTCGGCCATTTTTGATACGTATGCCACTTCGGGAACAACAAAGGTTTACACCGTCTCAGACGCCAAGCAGCCGATCGTTACGAAGTATCACCTTAACCTAGTCACCCGATATCAAACGTCGAATGCACCGAAACTGGACCGAATGTTCGTTCCGGGGGTAGAGGCCGAGTCTTTAGCTGCGGAAGAAGTCAAGCAGTGGAACGCAAGGGGTAACAACGTGGTGCCTGAGTTCATTCACAGCGGCTACGCTGACAGATTTATGTTTGATGCTCCATTTGAAGATTTAGCGAAGCAGGAGGACGTCCTAACCGCCAAATATGGTGCCAAGCGAGTGGAATACCGTGCGACCCATCTAACATTCGAAGGCAAACCGTTTTCCTATGAAGCTTTCGGTATACCCGTTTTGCTTAGTTTAGCTGCATTGCTTACTGCATTCTATCTGGATAGACGATTCATTCGAAAAATGAAGAAAGGGCCAAGCAACCGCCGTGCATCAATCAAAGGAGGCAGCACCGAATGTTAATTGAAGTATTTGTCGGTATAGCGCTTGGAATCCTGTCGATCTTCCTCATACGCAAAGTTAACGGGGAAAGCTGGCTCTACGCGGCCGTTGTCATTTCACTCCCCCTCATCTACGTAACCTTTGCCCTTGTCGCTGCGGACTATACCGCGGCTGCAATGGAGTTGCTAGCCGGAGCGCCTTTTATCATCGGAGGAGCGGTGTGCCTGATCTTACGTGTGCAGATGTCAGCTAGAATCATCGGGATCCTTTGGATCGTGCATGCGGTGTTCGATCTCGTGCACGATAGATTATTCGTCAATCCCGGCGTTCCAGAATGGTACCCGTTGTTTTGCGCTGGGGTTGACGTTGTGATCGGAACGTATTTATTCCAGCTTGTATCACGCATACGTAATGCTAACGTAAGGACGCATAGCTGACAGGCAACTGGAGAAATGCTTTAAATGCTTAGAATAGATGCATATAAAAAAGCAGTGACACAGACTAGGAACCGGGAAGTCCTAGATTTGTCGCTGCTTTGCTTTTATTTTTCTCTAACTCAGCAATTAGTTTAGCATTCTCACTCAACAAACGTGCATTCTCTTCCAATAACTTTTGGACATCTGGGATATCCTTGCGGGAAACCCAGCCATACAAATCGTCCCTTCGTGCAAATTCCGGCAATTTATCATGAATAACCAACTTAATGTGCTGTTCGTTTTCAGCATAAAATGTAGGGATTTCTTCAAATACGGATTGTTTAAACGCTTGGAACTTCTGATAGTGTTCCGCTGTTACAAAGTCGTATGGCTTCTGTCTTAATGCTTCATCTGTGACAACAAAAGCAAATCTAGGTTTTCCGACTTCTCCGGCATAATCATATTCCCAATGCGTATAACTCTTTGATCCGTCAGGAAGCATTAGACCATAGTGTCCTCCGAGAATGAGGATAAAGACATCGGATTCGTCGATCCATCTCTTCCTGGTTTTTAATGGACTTTCATTGAAGAATAGCTCAACTCCAGCAGGGATGTGACCGGTATGAAGTATAGCTTCTACAGCGGCTTGTCTTTCCTCAATTAAATCGTAAAAAGTAGACGATATGTAGACTTGTAATTTTTTTCTCATAGGTCACCTATTATGAAATGAAATTAATAACAATCATACCATTGTCTCATTTCATATTTCAACGCGTAAAACCAAATCGCATCGCATCTATTTTGCAACTAGCTTGATCCTTTGACAGCGCTGGGTGCAACCTCCGGAATACTGTCGGCTTGGCTAGGCTGTCTCTCTCCGATTGGCCGTACGTGCCGAAGCCGCGTAACGACAAGAACGATGATAACAAGCATGATGGCGCCGCTGACAGCCGCAACGACATGCATCCCGCTCGTAAAAGCTTCGCGTGCCCCCGTGAGCAGTGCCTTGCCGACTTGTTCGGAGAGGCCTCCCGCTATAGCCGTGGCACCGGCCAAGCTGTCTCGAGAAGCTTCCACTGCAGATGCCGGCAAGTCGGCGGGAATAGAGTTCGCCACTTGGTTGCGATAAACTACCGTGCCGATGCTGCCCAAGACGGCGATGCCCAGCGCGAAGGCGAATTCGCCGCTGGTTTGCAGCATGGAAGCCGCCGATCCTGCCTTCTCTGGCGGGGCCGAGCCGATAATCAGGTCGCTGGACAGGCTCGGGAGTGGGGCTGAACCCATATTGAAGCAGATGTACCCGAGTACCAGAAATGGGAGACCTGACTCAACACCCACCTGGGTAAGCAAAAAACAGCCCGCGGCCGATATCAGTAGTCCCGTTCCGATAAGACGGGCCGGTCGGATCCGGCGTGCGATTAGCGGTGAGAAAAACATACCGGCCATCGAGCCAAATACCCCAGGGAGTGTATAAAGCCCTGCCTGAAGCGGCGACATTCCTTGCACGAATTGGAGGTGCTGCGCGACAAAGAGCATGGTCGCTCCTGTCAGTGTTATACCGAACATGCCTCCCAGTGCAGCGCCGAATCCGGGACTCGCGAACAAGCGTAAATCGAGAAGGGGATTCGTCAGCCTGCGCTGCCGCGCCACAAACACCGTGCCTAGCACGACACCCGCTAGTATGAGCAGCGTTGGGACCAACTGCAGACCGTATTTGGCGATTTCCTTGAGTCCGTATATGATCGGTAGGATGGTGCCTAGCGATAAAGCAACACTGGTCAAATCCAGCCGGCCGGATACGGGGTGTCGGTATTCAGGCAGCAACATGGGCCCGGTTAGGAGTAGAAGCAACATGACCGGCACGCCCAGAAGGAACACCGAGCCCCACCAGAAGTGATCTAGCATGATTCCTCCAACCACAGGCCCGAGCGCCATGCCGCCCACAGAACACGTTAACCATATGCCGATGGCAAGCGAGCGCTGCTTATGGTCGCGGAACATGTTGCTTATCAAGGCTAGAGTAGAAGGCGATACAGTTGCCCCGGCTATGCCGAGCAGTGCGCGGGCCGCAATGAGCATCTCAGCGCTTCGGGAGAATGCAGCCATTATCGAGGCGATGACGAATGCGGCCCCGCCGATCAACAGCAGCTTGCGGCGACCGATCCGATCTCCCAGCGTTCCCATGGTGATCAAGAACCCGGCGAGCATGAAGCCGTAGATGTCGATGATCCACAACTGCTGGGCGCTGTCGGCGCCGAGGTCAGCGCCAATGTGCGGCAGAGCAAGAATCATGACGGAGAGATCGATGGAGACAAGAAGGGCGGGTAGGGCAAGCACTGCGAGCCCGATCCATTCACGCATGCCGGCCTGCATCTCAGTTCCGTTCATGGTGTTCTTCATTTGGTCTTCAAAAACTCGCCCAGCTTGTCTAACATATATTTCGTCCCGTGCTCGCGCTGTTCCGGCGCATCATGGCCATCAAGGAAGGCGCCTTGTTCAGTGTAGATAAGCTGTGTACCGCTGTCCGCCGGTATAATTTCCACTGTTGTCACGGAGACCGATATTCGTGCTTCTCCCAAGTCCATGATGTAAGTATAAACGATGCGATTGTTCTGCACGATCTCTTGGTAGCGGGCGTCGAATGTGTAGATCGGCCCTCCCGGCGGACCACCGCGGTTAATCTCCCGCCCGCCGATTTGGAATTCGAACTCGTCGGCTTTAGGGAACCATTGGGCTTTGGTCGAAGCGTCCGACCAAGCGGCGAATACCCGCTCGGGTGATGCGTTATAATTACGTTTGATAACAAAGGTAGAGTGATTTATGGCTCGTTCGTTCATGGTTTATCTCGTCCTCCTATAGGTTGGCTCATCCGAATATGTTGCTACTTTCGCAAGTTCTCCAACTCTCCATTTCCGTTCCATAATCATCCCCTTATTTTTCGCGCGAGATTTTTACCGGTATCCGCATCATAATGCATTACGTCACGTAAGTTTCAAGTGCGAAATGAAATTTTATGAATATTATCATAAAAAAGGGGTGGCTGGATTAGAGAGCTGGATAGCGTAAGAGGACTTAAAGGAAGAGGAGAGAAGCCTGATGAACAAGGTGAATTTCCGATTATGTGTTATATCTTCTTAGCAACAATGAAATATTCCTGAGAACTTTTCTTCAAGCAATCCGACTCGATAATTGAAAAATTCCCTTCCTCAATTGTATCGACTAAATTGCGTATTTTAAATGATCTTATCTTCGGCGTAAGACCAGCCCTGCCTGCAAGGAATAACAAACTACGTAGAAATATCTTTTCTCCCACGCAGGGTGTTGCGGAAATTAATAATCCTCCTGGTTTCAACAGTTCATTCATTCTTTGCAGAACAATAGGTTCATCTTGGAGCAAATGCAGAACATGAAAGGCCAAGATGGCATCAAATGAGCCTTTCTTATACCTTTCATCAAAGATGGCCGCATGAGCATAGTTTATATTTGCGATGTCTCGCTCTTGTGCCTTTTTTTCTGCAATTGCTATCATATTCGAAGATATATCCATCGCATGAATCTCTTTCACATATTCGGCAATTTCATTTGCGATTAATCCAGTCCCACAGCCGTAATCCATAACAACGTCGCTTATTTTGAGATGGGTTTTCGTTCTTTTTATGATATTGATGTAAGTCTGTTCGTCCTTCATCTCGATTTGATCATATTGACTTGCTGTTTTGTCCCAAAAACGTTCTGATTTCATTTAGTTACACCTACTTTTCTAGGGCATCCACCCGATTGAATCCTTTAAGGATTAGCCATATAGCCAAAACCAATTGTTGAACTGCTATTGGAATGTTCAACGTCATGTAGGTTGCATCCAGACCGATGAAACGAACCATAAATAATAAGCTTGCCAATATGGACAAAATAGACCCGATAAGACCCGAAAAGGACAACCAACGTGGAACTAATTTTGTTTGGTAAAATACGCAGTTAAACAAGAACATAGCCAGAACAAATGCCAGTGTCGTGGCCACATGGTTCACCAAATCGCGCCCTTCCCGTAACAATCCGCCCAGGGTCTGAAAATACGAAACATTCAGTGTTCCAATTTTTGCAAATTCATGGCTTAATGTCAATAGCAACAAAAGAATGATTACACCAATCATAATGAACACACCCGCAATGGTGCCGAAAGCAACAGACCCCAAAGTTAAACCTTTATGATGCTTACTTAAAACCGGATACATCACAATAGGAATACCAACATATGCAGCAACCATGAACAACTGGAAAAACGCTCCGATTAGTACCTGATTTTCATTTGTAGAAGCCCTGATAAGGTAGTCTGCTCCATCTATAACGGGAACAACACTGAATATACCTGTAATCAACCCGGCTATGAATAACACCCCGGTAATTACGGCAGACCTTCTACCTGAATTTTTACTCTTCCTCAACATGATGAACCTCCTTATTAAGCGATAGGGGATTATGGTTTTTCCTCAAAAGGTTTTTTGACGCACAACGTCGAATATCGATAGAGGTGTTTGTTAATACCAGTCTATGTGAACGCCATTTTAATATTCGGTGGTTAAGAGCATTAATTTGAATAAAGAGAGGGAAGGAAGGATTCAAATGTCGTATATCGTTGATTTTAAAAATGTATCCACGGTTGGTCTAGAGTCTTCACCTGTAGCAGAAGCGCTTGCCGGTTTACGTGCGAATGAAGCCCGATACTTTATGACCAAATACAAGCATGAATTTACGGTTGTCCCCGCTAGCGAAAGTCAGGAGAGCCTTGATTATGTGAACCGAATTTTAAAAGAAGAACGCAATATTGAGTTTGCGGCCAAACCTTTAGAAACGTCGCGTTTTCAAGTGGAAAATATCCAATTTACCTACGTCTTTTATGAGGATGGTCTTGCGCTTAATGTCATGTATACGGTTGATGACCCCAAGAAGCGGGCCGTTGGTTTTAAGCTGTCGGAGGGGATGGAGGTACCGAAGGAGTTAGAAGAGAAATTTAAGTTTGCCAGGCAGAAGTCTAAACTAGCCGGAACCATTCGGGGCTCGTTTTTTGTAATAAAAGGACAATATTAAAGTAAAAATAAGCCTCTGATCCGAGTTACGGAACAGAGGCTTATCTGTTGACCACAAGAGGTCAGCCAGATTGTCGAGAATTTGCCGACACCCCTTCTTACCCGGCCATAATCGGGAAATGGGGAGTTCTAACATCCTGAGCCGCTACACAAGCGGCTTTTGTTTTGGGATTGGAGAGGGCGATGATTTTGCTCGGTACCAGGCAAGGGACTCTCTGATGATATTGAGCAATGCAAACAACACGATGGCGTTTACGAGCCATTCTTTCACCCTTGGCCAAGTCGACACTAAGGTTTTGAAGTTACCCTTCGGTGGACATAAGGCTCGAGTCGGTCAAATCTTGAATGAAATGGGGATTCCATAGAGTTTTATCCGTAAGCATGATGCACACAAGCATCGTTGTAATAACCGTCATTCCGATATAGAAAGCCAGCAGCTTGCTTGATTTATAACGCACAACTATTCGGATAATTTGCTTCGTAATGGAAAATGCGGCAACGATCCACAGAAGCGGCCAATAGTGTCGGAATACATCGTTGTCCAGAAACGGAACGCTCTTGAGCGCGCCGTCGCGGTTGTTCTTCACACACTATTGTAAATGATTCAATATAATTTGATTTACATGAGCATGACCGGAGAATATGTAACTTTTGTTCTGTTTCCAACGTACAAATATTTGGCATTTACCATTCTGCTTTAAGGTGGGCTTCTTTATGCGTAAAATGATGATTTTACTATTGGCGACATGCTTGCTCCTACTACAAAATGGTTGTACTCATAACGGATATACATCGATTGAAGCGGCCATGCGAAACGGAGGAATAAAATACAAACAAATCTATCATCAACATGAAGTAAACAACGGTATCATCTTATTCTATGAAAATCCAAATGGAGGAATAGATGTTGGAATAGTTTATAAGATTAACAATAGATATCAATGGGGTTTCGGAGGTGGAACAACGTCGTTCCCAAGTGCTGAAATGGATGTTACTTGGGGTTGGGTTAATCTCGATTCCAATGCAAAAGATAATGATAAAAAATATCAGCTTTATTATGGCGTAGTCAAAGGAATGTCGATTGTTAGACTTCATATTAAACAGAAGGGGTCAAGCGGGGATATTGATAAGGACGCGGAATTAGTGGAACTAAGTGATGAATATAAATTATGGTTTGCATTGCAAGATAAATACAGTGAATTCCATCCTGGTTTTATTTTGAGCGGTTACAATAAAGATGGCAAAGAAGTAATTCATGTAGAGTAAGGTCTACATTGTCTTATTATAAAGAGGTGAATGCATATGGCAATGCCAACTCATATTGTAGCAGTAAGTGGTATCGTAGAAAACGAAAAAGGGCAAGTCCTTTTGGTTAAAACTCAACATGGCGGATGGGTATGGCCAGGTGGTCAAGTAGAAGTGGGAGAAAACCTGATCGATGCTTTAATTAGAGAAACAAAAGAGGAAAGTGGAATAGATGTAACTGTTTCTTATTTGTTCGGTGTATTTTCTAATACTGGAATTTATAAGTGGCATGATGGTGTAACTGATGTTCCAACTAAAGTGATGCTAGACTTTGTATGTAAACCCGTAGGAGGAGAATTGTGTACATCTGAGGAAACATCGGAATGTCGTTGGGTTGAAAAAGATAAGGTGCTGGATATGATTACGGCTCCAGCTATTCGCACTCGCTATCAAGCTTATTTAGATTTCAACGGAAAAGTACATTATATGGAATATGTCACCAGTCCAGCCTTTGAACTAAAATTGAACCGCAGAATAGGAGGACGTTGAAGTGGCTGCAAAGCATTTTATTTCTGCTGCAATCTTTGAAAAATGCAGCGATCAGGGAAACAAAAGAAGAGAGCGGTATAGATATTGAGGTAACAAAATTTTAACAACGACCCCTGAGTCTTTGGAAGTAGGCTTTTTCCCAATCGAAGAAGCCTTAGAGATGGTAACATGGGGAAACTTCAGACAGAGAATAGAGTTTTGTTTAAATGAAGAATTTCATCCATTTTGTGTAGAATTTCGACTATAATCATTACGCTCCCCAATATGATTTAGTTTTTTCATTCAGACTCATGAATACGCAGGCAAGAATGAATATTATTTCTTTTTGTCCTAATACTATTCTTTGGCAACGGAGGTGCTCTTACAGACCAGAATGCGAAAAAAAACGAAGCCGATTTACCTTACGGTTCGGCTTCTACTGAACAATCAGGGTTCATAATCCGGCGGGTACTCGCGGGGCATCCCTTCATGTAATTCTCGATTTTCATACCCATATGGGTTTATAGCACGTTGATCGTCCCGCCATGACTTACTTTTGCCGATCGTACTCGCCTCGATGATTGAGCCGTATGGACCTTCGGGGAATTCTTCGGCGGTTATCTCATTTCGCTGCGATTCAACGGTTCCCAGCTCCGAATAAAGCGGCTTTTTTTCATGTTTATATTTCATAGAACACTCGTTTCTTACGCTTCGACAAGCTCAGGTCTATTGACATGAAGCGGAGGAGGAACCAACCAGCCTTTATTTTTGTTCATTTCTAGAATCTTCAAGCCTATCGCCATTCTTGTGGCGTGATATTTGGCATACAAGGCAGCGATGTCCTCTCGGATTGATTTACCCATCATCATGCTGCAAGCAGTCATGCTCGCCGCGTTTTCGGCGGCGGTCAGCGTGGATATTTCCTGATCCGTAAGCCTTGCTCCAACCGGAATTTCCTCTAGCTTAGCTTCGGGCCTTGCCGGTAAATCGGGAGGAGGGACGATTCCATTGCCAAGTAAGATATGGTCGCATTCCTTCGCTTCTAATTCCGACTGGTTGATCAAGTCTGACAATATTTGTTTAAGATCTTTATCGCCGGCATGGTATAGGTATGCGCGATAAACGGAAACGCAGCCCTTCGCTTTCGTTGATGATGACCACAGATCGAACGCTTCTCCATAATGAAGTGGTTCATCTTTTGGATTACCGCTTAATATTCCCATCGGTCTAACTCCTTTTCTCAGGTAACTTTGGTTTGTTCCACCCAATAGGTTCTCACAGATAAGAACTTTTATTAAAGTTATTTTTTGGTGGTTGCCTTCGATCATGACTTTGTCCATCATCGAAGTTAAACACATCACTCACGATCACCGTTATAGCGATAGTCTGGTAACCCTGAAGGAAGTTCATGATTTCGTTGTGGGGCAAGGCTACAAAGTAATGGGGGACCGCAGAGAAATATATCTTACTCCTGCAATGGCGGATTGTTATCCACCGGAAAACATGGAAAACGATTGTCAGAGTTGAGGTCGGAAGACTGAACTAACGGATACAATAAGCAAACCACATCATGAAGCTGCCGTACGAAAATGTTCGGCAGCTTCATTGTCGAGAGGCACTTATCAAAAATAAAGCGGTGTTCAAAAAAAGGAAATTATTAGGTTAAGCCAAATACATATTGTATATTGTAAAAAAGCAGCCCAAACGAAAGGAATGGTCAAGCTATGCCGACGTTTGAAACTATGCTCGAATTATTGAAATCTAATCTTGCCGAAGAAACACCAGCACCGTACTTACAGGCGACGGCGCTGCTTACCAATCACGACAACGTATACGTAGCTGTCTGTCGTGACTTTTTCTGTTCCGACTGCGGTTACGATAACATGCTCGCTATGCTGAAAACCAAGGGCGAAACAAGGATCCTGAAAATGGTCACAATGTGGAAGGACGGGGATATTGATCTCAGCCCTATGAATTTCAGAGAATCAATTTATGAGATGAACAAAGAAAATATTGAGACCGAAATCTTGGTTCTCGGGGGGAGGAAAAGTGACGATCCGGAAGATACAACACCATTCCAGCCTTTCGTCAAGAAGCTGATAAACACACTTAATTCCAGTGTAACGCTTGAATTGCTAAAAAGGAAATATAAGGATTGGACCCGTGCTAAAAAGGCGTTGGATGCGATGGAAAAGTATATAGAACAGCATGGAATGGACGGCGCTGGCGATGTGCTTCGCGCAGCTGCACCTGAAATCTGGAAGGATATTTACTGGCGGTAAATTCAATGATTTATGACACTACGATCATGTGCGTCCTTCCTACGAAGTAGGGACGAGGTCCGGAAACTTGCCTGATTAAAAAATGCAGTAACGCTTCAAGCCCCTTTGCCTATGCAAAGTTAAGTAAAGATATTCGTTGCCTATAACACAGCGAATTCCAATGTTATGATTTTCATATCAGATGCGCAGCTGATTTGATTACAATTTGAAAATGGAAGGGACGATCAATGGGTGGGTAAGGATAATATCATAAAAGCGATGCTCTCTGAAAAGGTAAGTATGACACCTAATGGATTTGTTGCAGATCAATTAAGTCCTGCACAGTTTGCAGAAAGCTACGAATTGTTTTTTGACAAGATTTTTGAGATCAGTTCATCAGATATAGCGGGAGTACAAGGCTATGGTGGGTTTAATGATGATTGTACAACAGAATACGGGACCTGCAGGGAATTTTTGATCGATACATTTGCAGAAGACAAAGAGGGCTATTGGTTTAATTGGAGGGAAATGTTCGAAACAACGATTTTAGAACGTGAATTTTTCGAGAAATACTTTAAGGAAATGGAGGGCAGAATTCGTTATTGTGAAGGAAAACGGTATTTAGTTAATAATAATACCTTCTTCGTCAATATGATCACAGATGGCAAGACGATGGTCGGTTTCCCTGATTGGAGCAGATCCGGTATTTGCGATTTCCTATTGGATTTTGCCATTATGGATTTAAATAAGCCTTACTTGAAGATACCTGAATTGTTAGCTGAGTATTGCAAGAAAAGGGATATCGTCATACCGGATTTTAAAGAAAGATTCTTATGTATGGCTTACTATAAGGGGATCGATGTCTTGCGTTGGCATGCATCGATTGATGACACGGAATCGTGCATGTCCATCATGAAATCCATTAGTGAATTGAAGGATCGACTATACGCCCTATAGATGGTGATGGTATGAAATATGAAAATGCCGGCGATGTGTTGCCGGAGGAGCTATTGAAAGAAATCCAGAAATACGCGGCAGGAAAACTTCTTTATATTCCTACTGGTGAGGAAAAAAAGTCCTGGGGCGAGGCATCCGGTTACCGAGATGAGCTGCAGAGGCGCAACCTCATGATTCGCAATAAGTATGCGCATGGAGTTACGGTTTCGGAACTTGCGGACGAATACTTTTTATCCTTGGATTCCGTTAAAAAAATCATCTATTCGAAGAAAAACGATAGACATTTAACATATGCTCCGACTTTGGAGTCAGCTGTACAGTATGCGAATGTCGGGATGTGCGAAGAATGGATTCAATGCTATCTGCTTCTTACCCAAAAAGTCATTCCCATTCTAGATGATTTCATAAAGGAAGATCATCTCTATTTCGGAGTCGTAAAGTTTCCACTTCGTCTCATTCAGCGTGATGGAATAGAGATCGGGGAAAACCTTGCAGATGAAGATGATGACCATGCAGTGGCCCCGCCACCGCTTGTCGTGCAGTATGAAGAAGGCAAATTTCGTTGCATCGTACAGAAGGAGTTACTGACCGTATTAAAACGACGTAAAGTAAATGCTTTTCCGACCATAATCGTTATGAAAGGAAATGACGATTATAAAAGGTTTATGAAATACTACGGAACCATTTTCTTTTATGTTGATAAAGTTTGATATTGATAAAGGGCCATCCATTGCGGGATGGTCCTAAACTTGTTGATTCAAATAGCGCGGAGATTGTAGCATAGTAAAAGAGATTCCGCTAGATTGGTTGCTTTGTTAAACCAACGGGAACAATAGAACAACGACAACAGGCTGCCACTATTCCTCCTGGCCAATACGTAGGAGCAACTCATAGAGGACCTTTAAGTAAGATAAACGAAACGTTTGAAACAGCTGTTTCGTTATTGATTTCCGGTCAAAAATAACGTAATTTCATTTCAAGAAGATTACCATTCAGGAGGGTGACCCCATGCACCGGGAAATTTGCATAATCAATTCCGGAGATACTACATTAGAATATTCGGTTATCGGAAAGGGAACCCCTATATTGGTATTTCATGGCGGTCATTCGAGCTGTCATGAGGAATTCGGTTATCAGAGATTGCTAACTTCAGGCTATTCCATCATCACTCCTTCCCGCGCAGGATATGGCCATACTTCCCTGATTACGGATTTAGGACAAGCCTGCCACTTTTATAAATTATTATTAGATCATCTGACCATCGACAAAGTTCATGTTATTGCGGTTTCTGCAGGGGGGCCTACCGGAATCGTGTTTTGCTCAATGTTTCCCGATCGGGTTGCCAGTTTCACACTTCAATGTGCGGTTACGAAACCATGGCTTGCACCGGAGGATAAAGAATACAAAATGGCGAGTCGTATTTTCAAACCAGAAACCGAAAAAAGAACATGGAAAATACTTGCGGTGATGAATAACCTATTTCCGAAACTAACATTCAGAATGATGGCATCTTCCTTCTCTAAACTCCCTTATTCAGAAATTCGGAAACGGCTTGACGACCATTCCACTGAAGTGTTTCGTAAAATGAATAAACGGCAGCGTTCATATTCGGGTTTCTTTATTGATTTGGAACAAACTCAACGTGATTATTCCAAGGAGTTGGCGGCTATTCAAGCGCCAACGTTGATCATGCACAGCCAAAACGATAGCTCGGTTCCCATAAGTCATCCGGAACAAGCGATAGCGCTGATTCCCCATTCGGAAGTATGTATGCTTGATTCTTGGGGCCACCTCATATGGATTGGAAAGCACTCTTCCGAATACGACAATGCTCTTGTTTCATTTTTATCGCGACAAAACAATTAGGAGTCCGCACCCTTTTAATAACGGAAAAGATAGTGGAGCAACATGCCGCGGCAGCTGCTTCACTTTTTTTGCGGACTAAAAAATAAATCGTTACTACGACTTAACTGGAATGCAAAATACCTAGAGTCTAAGCCCAAAAAGGATCCCGTCCCGAAGGATAGTTGAAAATGTAAAATCCGTGTCAGGGCAAAACACTATTGACAAACCGACTACTACGTGATACTTTATAGCTGTAGTAAGTAACACTGCATACCAGTCGTACAGAATAGCAAGGAGTGATTGTGCTGGAAAACCTAACGGAAATGCTCAAAGGCGTGCTTGAGGGCTGTGTCCTTGAAATTATAAGCCGCCAAGAAACCTACGGCTACGAAATCACGCGGCGGCTGAACGCCCTCGGCTTCACAGATGTTGTGGAGGGAACGGTGTACACCATCCTGATCCGGCTTGAAAAAAACAAATTGGTGGAGATCACCAAGAAGCCATCCGACATGGGACCGCCGCGAAAGTTTTTCGCGATCAACGACGCGGGGCGCGAGGAGCTTCGGAGGTTCTGGGAAAAGTGGGGATTTGTATCATCAAAAATGAACGAGTTAAAGGAGAAAAAACAATGAACTTTTGGGAAAAAATCACCGGCAGCGACATGACTAAGGAATTGAAAGCTTTTGAATCACGAGCCAAAAAGCTGCCGGCTGATTATCAAGCGGCATGGGAAAAAATTAATGCCAATCTTTGGCGGCATTCTAATTTCACCGGTCGCAACCTCATGCCCATTCTTGACGGTGTGCTTGGCTTGCTGGAAGAATCGGCGGCGGACGGTCAGAGTGTCCAAGAGGTTTTGGGTGACGATATCCAAGGCTTCGTTTCAGCACTGGCCGGCGAAGAAGGGGCAATGTCTGTTCGCGACAAGTGGCGCAAGCAACTCAACGATAATATCGCTAAAAAATTAGGTAAATAGGAGGGAAATAAAATGAAAATTCGGGATATCATCGAAGGCAAAAAAGAGTGGCGAGCGCACATGGCCCGTGTCAAAGCGCTCCCGCAAGATTATCAGATTGTTTATAAAGAGATTCAAAAATATTACTTTAAGGTTGGCCCTGTTGAGCTAACCGAGGGGACGGGTTTGCTCTCGGGGATTGTCGATCTTTTTGAAGAGGGAGCGGCCTCGAGGAAAGGCGTGCTCGAAGTGACGGGTAGTGACGTAGCGGCTTTCTGCGACAATCTAATCAAAGATTCAAAAACTTACGCTGACATCTATCAAGAATCTGTTGACCAAGAAGTTTACAAGGCCATAAAAAAGGTTACGGATAAATCAAAGTAAAAGGGAGATGTCGGGATGGAAAAAGCAATTGAAGTGAAAGGTCTGCGGAAGTCTTTCAAGGGCACAGAAGTCCTAAAGGGTGTCGATTTTGAAGTGAAGCGAGGTGAGATTTACGCCTTGCTTGGCTCCAACGGCGCGGGCAAAACGACGATTGTCAGAATTCTCACCACACTGCTCAAACAGGACGGAGGCACCGCCGTCGTAAACGGATTTGACGTCGCGTCAAAACCCGAGAATGTGCGGCGTGCGATCAGTCTGACCGGGCAATTTGCCGCCGTGGACGAGATATTGACCGGGCGGGAAAATCTGATCATGATTGCCAAGCTGCGGCATCTGGATCATCCGCGTCAAGTTGCGGAAGATTTGCTGAAACGTTTCGGCTTAACTGACGCGGCCGACCGTAAGCCATCTACTTATTCGGGTGGTATGCGCCGCAGGCTCGACATCGCCTTGAGCCTTGTGGGAAAACCGCAGATCATTTTCCTCGACGAGCCAACCACCGGGCTTGACCCCGAGGCGCGTATCGAGGTTTGGAAGATCGTAAAGGAGCTTGCCGACGGCGGCACGACGGTATTCCTGACCACGCAGTATTTAGAGGAAGCCGAGCAGCTTGCCGACCGAATTGCCATTCTGCACGAGGGCAGGATTATCGCCGGCGGCACGCTCGCGGAACTGAAAAAGCTGTTTCCATCCGCAAAGGTGGAGTATGTTGAAAAACAACCGACACTCGAGGAAATATTCCTCACAATCATCGGTAAAAAGGAGGCCATGTAAATGGAGACGGCAAAAAACCATTTTTTCAGCGACATGAGCGTGATGCTTGGACGTTCCATGCGCCATATTTTTCGCAGTATGGACACCATCTTCACGGTCTGCATCACTCCGATTGCCATGATGCTGCTGTTCGTTTATGTGTTTGGCGGCGCAATCGAAACTGGTACGGATAACTATGTGAACTACCTGTTGCCTGGCATACTGCTTATGGCTATTGCCAGCGGGGTGGCTTACGTGGCTTACCGCCTGTTTTTGGATAAGCAACGGGGCATCATTGAGCGGTTCCACTCCATGCCGATTGCGCGTTCCACGGTCCTATGGGGGCACGTGCTGACCTCGGTGGTATCCAACGTCATTTCTATTGTCGTCATCATTCTCGTAGCGCTCATTATGGGCTTTCGCTCACCCTCCGGGGTACTGTCTTGGCTTGCCGTAGCCGGTATACTGGTGCTGTTTACGCTGGCTTTGACTTGGGTCGCAGCCATTGCCGGACTGTCCGCAAAAACAGTGGAAGGTGCAAGCGCCTTTTCCTATCCGTTAATCTTCCTGCCGTTTATCAGTTCTGCCTTCGTGCCGACCGATTCAATGCCGAAAGTCGTTCGGGCCTTTGCCGAAAATCAACCGGTGACCTCTATCGTAGAAACCATCCGTGCACTATTATCAAATCAACCGGTAGGCAATGATATCTGGATCGCTCTTGCTTGGTGCATCGGAATTATGCTCGTAGCTTATATCTTTGCGATGCGCGCGTACAAACGGAAAGCAGCTTAATGTTTGCAGGCAGTTTTGCTCGTTGAGATCGAGGCCGTCACAGCGAAGTAATGGAGAATAAAGATAACCAGGGAGCAGACTTCCACGGTGCCTGTTCCCTGGCAGACTATCGAAGACACCGAGCAGCACTTTGCTCCGCGGCGGTACATATCTTTTAACGCGTCTTGCCAGCCGTTAGTGCTTTCATGGCCTTCGATGTAAAAGCCGAGTATTTGCCGGTATCCTTGTTCGTTGTTCCCATCACGTGGTATAAATGACTTCGCTCTGAACCGTCGTACTCCCAGCGGCCGCCACAACTTTCTTGAGTATCTCCTCTTCAGCCAAGAAGATTAGCTTCCCGCTCGCGGAAATAGGACGCGGTCTTCATCACCATGTGGTCCAAGTGCGCCTTGTCCGGTTTCCCGTACATCGCCGGATAGGGATTTCCGCCGGGACCAAGCGGCTCGGGAGTGAAGTATCTGCCTTCCCGATTAAAGCCGAGCAAGTAAAGCGACATAATGATGGTGTCCAAATCAAGAGAACCCTCACCTAGCGCGCAGCGGTTACTATCAGCCATATGAAGATTGAGCAATTGATCTCCGGCCGCCAGCAGCGCTTCCCCAATGTGGGATTCCTCCGATTGCATATGGTATACATCCGCATTTATATGCTGTACACCGGGATGATCGACGGCTTGAATGTAGTTCTGCGCGTCCGAGATCGTGTGCACGAAGCTCACTTCGGCGGAACGAATCGGCTCGATCGCCGCCTTGACGCCGTATTCTACAAATAAGTCGGCAACGAGCCTTAGCGTTTCCACGCTTCTTTCCAGCTCCATGTCATCGTATTTTCCCGGTCGGCCGACAGCTCCGGGTACGACAAGAATATAAGAGCCTCCCATCCTAGAGGTGAACTCGATTTCCCGCTTGAGATAATCCAACGCCGCCTGGCGATCTACGGCGCGATTGCTCGACAAGTCGTTGTCCTTCGAGAAGATTCCACATACACCAGCCGTCCGGATGCCATGGCCTTCCAGAATCGCAAGCGTTTCATTCACGCGATAGCCCAGGTCCGGACCATAATGATTGCCATGCAACTCGATAAATCCAATGCCTGACTCCTGCAATCTTTTCGCCGACACCTCAAGTTTCTCCAAGCCGAAGCCCCAATTGCTCCATGACAAATTCAGCCTGTTTTTCAATCTTTCCGGATGATTTTTCTTTAGTTCTTGGAATGCCGTTCTAATCTTCTCGTTCTTCTGTTCGAATACTTGTTTCGTCATCATGGTTAAACTCCTCTTGAATGGTTTATCGGGGCATATCCGGGTGGTTAGGTCCGAAATGCTTCAGGAATACCATAGGCTCCAACTTGCTTCAATTCGTGACGGTAATCCCACTTGCATTGCTTTCGTGACGAAAAACTCGTCCCCGCTCATTTGATCGAAGCACAGCATGCCGGCTGTTTCCGCCTCGTACACCCCGAAGGCGCCATGTCCTAAAATCGGGATAGTCCCGTATTCCGCCGCCTTGAAGACGACCTAAAACAACATCAAGGAAGCGCTCTTATGATGAAGTTTAAGCAATGAGACGGACAAAATCAACGGATTCGAACGAATTTCCATACTCGGGGTAACTATATTGCTTACAGTAATGCCTGCAACATTCCGCTGACCTTATAGAAGCTCTCCCCTGGATATGAGCCTGCGGGAAATGCAAAAAGTTCATACTAAATTGGAAAAGAAAAAGCATGTACTGATCATTGATGATGAACCGAATAATTGTCGAAGTCATTAAATCTTACTTGGAGCGACGGGTGGCGTACGGCGATTGCGTACGATGGGGATACTGGACTGATGTTCAAAGAAAATAAAGTCTTAGACTGAGAATAAAGTGTTAGACCGTGAAAATATAGTATTAGACTGACGAAGGGCATTAAGCTAACGGGCAGTTTAATTCCAACATGTGGTATGATCAGTACAAAAAGGTGATTACATGGAATTAATCAGGGTTTCATTTGAAAAGAAAATGATACTACGAAATCTTATGGAATTATATCAATACGATATGAGCTACTTTGAAGATGACGGCGAAGACGATGTAAATGAGTACGGCCTCTTTGACTACATGTTTTTAGATCACCAAATTGAAAGGGGGGATGTTAGTGGAATCACTGATAATTAAATCCTCTAAACCCGAAAGGGATCAAACCTCCATAAAAGCCATGTTGTGTGAAAATGAACAGTTTAACGTGTTTCAGCAGAGCCAGTTCTCTGACGGTCATTGGGTTACAAACCGGATACCCGATTGAGCTGACCACCAAACAACTTGTTGAGTGATTGGAGGATTGTATGAGGAAAATTGATTGGATCAAAGTAATTCTAGCATTATCGTTATTCGTGAATGTTTACTTATTTATGGATCATAAACATGATAACCGAAATCAAGAATTGAAATATGAGTTATTGAATGCATACACTTATCGAGATCTGGCTCAGCTTGAAGCAACGATACAGGATCAAAAAGATCATAATTGGAAAAATGAAGCTCTTGTTGTCCAGAAACTGGATGATGCTATGGATTCAATTATCATGCGCATGGGAATGGAAAGAGATGACGATAAGGAAACGCTTCTTTGGAAATTACATGATTACATGAAAAAGTTCGTGGTTGGTGACGGAACTATAGCTTTAGATATTAGTCTAAACGATAAGCAACGTGCCGATTACATCTATTTAGGCGAGAAGCTGCGTTCTAGCGGGTGGACGTTTAATAGAGGGTTTGATACAAACTGGGATACTTTTGCATTAAAGTTACAAGAACTCGTAACGGAGTCATAGACAGAATTGACTTGTATGATACAATCCAAGCAAATGCGGCTGCTGCGATCCAGATCTGCGTACTTCGTTGCGCTAACGGATACGATAGCGTAATAATTATGATTGGAGCAGGCGCCGCGGCGACCTGCTCCAATTCGTTGAAATAACGGGAAGTTTAACACAAAAATTAAAACAAATGGAACATTAATTCGTGGTGAACCGTCTTACAAACGAACTGGTTATTAGAGTGGTTCTGCCGTGCGGGCATTATGTCTCAATCATACGAAGGGAGGCTTGATACACATGAAAGTTAAAAAGATACTCTACATCACCGTACTTCTTATGGCAGTGATGGTTGTATTCCTCTGGTCATCGGGGTTATTCGGCTTATGGTCTAATGGAATATCTTTTCTTGCAAATAATACAGAGGAATTTACAGATAAAAATAGTCATTTGGTAGACGGGCGATATTCGCTTAAAGTTGATTTGTCAAACTTAGAGAGTAACTTTGGAAAAGAGATCTATAACGATGGAGAACATAGGATTTACGTTTCATGGCTTGAGAGAACACAAAATGGAGGATATGATATCGGATTTAGATCCAGTGGACAATATTCTTTATCAGGCGCTACGCTGATCTCGGGTGTTCATCATGAGTCGATTAACGATCATTCATTCACTACATCAACAACCGCAAAATTAACAGCAGAATACAATGGAAAAATATACAACGCTCAAGTTACAGGTCAATGTGGTTTGAATTATAAGAACGGAGATTGCTTTTCATTCTCTTTCTTTTTGAGTGACGTACCCAAAAAAGAAAATGTTGAAGATACTGGTATAGTAAGACTTACGATTACAGATCTATATAAAAATATTTGGAGAAAAAAATGAGGGCCGAACTAACGAGGAACGATAGTGGAGTAGCATGCCGCGGCAGTTACTCCACTTTTTGTTAAGCTTTCGGGCAGATTGGCGTAAAATAAATATCCAATAATTAAGTGATTTTTCTTCTCTAGCTCACCAGTATGATGTGTGGATATATTTTACAGTTTATGTTACGATGAGATCACTTAAAAACTAGAGGTGGTGATAAATATTGGAAATAATTTTTCTTCGTCATGGACAGGGAGGACATAACACAGATATTCCAGACAGACTAATGTGGTGAATCCGCGCTTAACCGAAAAAGGCCGCGAGCAGGTAACTAATCTAAAATCGGTATTCTCATTTAATGAGGATGATGTTTTTATTGCAAGTCTTGAATCTAATGTTCAAAATGTGATACTAACTATTCGCTTGAGAAAATAAAAAACGAACATAGTGACTTTATTGTTCTAGAAAACGATAATGAGGAATTATGGCATAAAGGAATTAATACCCTCAGCGAATCAGCTTTTGAAGCACTTGGGTGGAAATTAATAAAATGGATAAAAACTTTGGATACAAAGAAAGTTTATATAATTGCTCATAACGGAACGATAACGAACTTCCGGCTATTATTTGGTGAAAACGGATTGACGAGATCAGATTTCTTAGGTGAAGCTGGTTGGCATAAGGTGGAATTATGAGAGTCTCGAATGTCTTATTCAAAATGGGGGATAGCGATGAGTAATGAAAAGCAGCGTTTGGCAATCGATCAAGATGAAGTAATTGCTGATTTCCTTTCGAAGGCGATAACATTTTATAATAAAGAATATAGCGAGAATGTAACTTTTGAATCTATAAGAGAGCACTTGAACAACAACCCTATAGCAGGAAACATACTCTATAATTACATGGAATACGATAACTTTTGTAGTGATCTTGAAGTAATAAAAGATAGCCAGAAAGTCATTTTAGAATTGTCTAAAAAATTTGAAATTTTTATTGTATCAGCCGCGACACTTAGACCTAAAACAATGCTCGATAAACTAGAATGGCTATCAAAACATTTTTGTTTTATCCCGAGAGAAAATATCGTTTTTTGTGGAAATAAGAGTATTATACAAGCTGACTACTTGATTGATGATAGCGCACATAATGTAAAGAGCTTCAAGGGTAAAGGAATACTTTTTTCCAATCCGTATAATAAGAATGTTACTGATTTACCAAGGGTAAACGATTGGGCAGAGGTGGCTGATATGTTTTTGTAGAATTTCGAGCAGTGACGTCTGTTCGTTTTCTATTAATTATTATTAATTATTAGTCTGGAACTATATGTTAAAAATGTCGAAAAGCATCATAGCTTATTGCAAGAAAATAGCGTCAAGGTCACCGAAATTATTGATCAAGGCGGATGTGAACTATTATTCAAAATGTATGATCCTGATGGTATCGAGATTCCCGTATGGGGAAAAACGAGAGTGGAGCAGTATGCCGCGGCAGCTGTTCCTCTTGTTTTTTGAACTAACGAGCAGGATAGTTGAATCTCATCGATGAACTATTAGGGAATGTTTGAAAGGATAGGAGATGATCAGTCTGCCTTCGGTCGGGCCAGGACTGTGCACAATAGCAATCCATGAGAAACCGGCCATGCTGTTGTATGATAAAATGTAGACATTAAGGAGGCTGAATATGGGACGTGTAATCCTGATGATGAATTTATGAGAATACCAGGGAGGAGAGTCAGTCGAATGGCAAAGATCGTTTTCGCATTGAACCAGTCTCTGGACGGGTTCGTCGACCACGACCACCCGGCATTTCAACCCGATCCCGTGCTATTCCGTCATTTCATCGACGACGTGCGCGGCTTGGCGGGCTGCCTGTATGGGCGCCGCATGTACGAGACCATGCGGTATTGGGACGGAGACTATATTGAATGGGATGCGCCGGAACGGGAATACGCAGCGGCGTGGCAAAGCAAACCGAAGTGGGTGGTGTCGAGGACGTTAAAGTCCGTCGGTCCGAACGCTTCTCTGATCGAGGGCGACCTCGCAGCGGCCATACGTGGGCTGAAGGCTCAGCATGAAGGGGAGATTGAAGTTGCCGGGCCGGAGTTGGCGCACAGTCTAACGGAGCTCGGTCTCGTTGATGAGTATCGACTCTATCTCCATCCAGTCGTGCTGGGTCACGGCAAACCATTCTTCGCCGGTCCACGGCCGCCGCTGCGCCTCGTGGCAAGCGATCGAATTGGCGAGCAGGTGATCAGGCTGACCTACGTTCCAGCTTAGTTGTGCGGTTGACCTGCGACCTTAAGGATACAATAGTAGAGGAGCTCCTTCGTGGCAGCTCCTTTTCGTTTGTTCAAGTAACTGGCAGTTTACTTCATTAATTCACGTGTACATTAAATTTGATTTTGAAATCGAGGCACTATTGAACATAATAATTTATCAATTTGGCCTAAGAAACGATCCTTATGCTTACATCTACTGTAATTATCTAAGCTAAGGAGGCGTAGTGATGAGTTCTTCCTGTCAAAACAAGCAACTTCCTGTTAAGAAACGTAATTCCACGACTAAAAAACCATGTTCCTGCCATAAAAAACGAGCGTGTTCCTGTCATAAAAAACGAACCTGTTCTTGTCAAAAAAAGCCTATTTTGTTGGCATTGCAAGAAAGAGTAATCGCTTCTACGCGTTGTTTGTGAAAGGAAACAAGGTTTTTGGGACACCTTTTTCCAGACAGAATTTTCGGGAACTCCGCAATGCGGGGGAACGTCTTTCCACTAACATTGATCCTACAAAATTTCCACCTTTGCAAAATGACCCCCCTTCGCGAAGAATGACATGCATGACCTGTACAAATAATGGAGATTGCGAAAAGGGGTCGATTTGTGGAGCCGTTGGAAAGGGTATGAGCGGATTTAAGCACCGTAAAACTAAAAAATCCGTTCTATACCATGGCTCGCACATTACGTGGCATTCCCGAATATGTATCATTCTTGATTGACTTGGCGTAGCAGAGGCGATATTATAGTGTTGTCTTTGGTACCAATGAAACCATAATGGTTTCATAATTTTTCTGGAAAAGGTGGCCAGTTTTTTGAAACCGCGAATTATTCAAGCAACGATCGAGCTCATTCACGACAAGGGCATCCGATTTACGATGAACGATCTGGCAAGCCATCTCGGCGTAAGCAAACGTACATTATATGAACATTTTGCTTCGAAGGACGAACTGATCGGCTTTATCATCGATGAAGCGCTGCTGGACATCCAGCGGCAAGAGGAACAAATCTACAACGATCCCAAGCTGAACGTGATTGAGAAGCTCGTGGCTATTCTTTCGCTGCTGCCGGGCGACTTTAAGTTTGTGTTTACCCGTCTGTTTTCCGATCTCCGCCGGTTTCATCCGAAGGAGTGGAACAAAATCGACGTTTTCATGCAGCAGGAATGGGACTATGTCGCGAGGCTTCTGGAGGAAGGCATGGCTTCGGGCCATTTGCGGCGAACGAGCGTCCCGGCATTGCTGCAAATGTTCAAGGGGGCGACCCATTCTTTATTCGAGCCAAAGTATTTGGCGGACAACAATGTGACGCTGGCAGAGTCTTTTTCTATTATGGTCGACGTGTTCGTCAACGGCCTCGCAGCCGAAGGACGGCCTGAAGCTTGACGGGTTTAGTTAACCGTTTCATTCGCATTGCGGAGGGGGGATTGTATGGCGTCGCTTTATTTGATTGCGGCTATCGTTTTTGAAGTGCTCGGGACAACGGCGATGAAGCTGTCCGAGGGATTTACAAAGCCGTTATTTGTCGTAGCGGTGGCGGTGTGTTACATCGTGTGCTTCAGCTTCCTTACGCTTGCGCTTCATCGGATGGACGTCGGCAGCGCTTATGCGGCATGGTCGGGCATCGGGACGGTGCTCATTGCGGCGATCGGCATATTGTTTTTCAAAGATTCCGTGTCGACGCTGAAGCTAGTATCCATTCTCCTCATCATCGCCGGCGTCGTCGGCTTGAACCTGGGCGGGGGCATGCATGGCGAAGGCAAACCTGTCGAGACGCAAGAACGCAACAATTAAGTGAAGAGGAGAACCATCATGGAATCGAAGACGTTAAAATGGCTTTTTCTCGGCGTGGATATCGGATTTATCGTCTATTGGACGATTACGGTGCTTCACCTGATTCCGGCCGAATATTTGTTCGAGAACTACAACGATCCGCTGCTGGTGGCCTGGAACTGGTCGTTTTTCCCGCTGGACCTGTTTATTTCGGCGACCGGTCTTTCAAGCCTTTATTTGCGGAAAAAAGGTCGGCCCATCTGGCAAAACCTTGCATTAACTTCGCTTGTGTTGACTGTTTGCTCGGGACTGCAGGCCATCACCTATTGGGCCATCCGTTTGGAATTTGATCCGGCCTGGTGGATTCCGAATTTGTTCCTGTTCGCGTATCCGCTGTTTTTCATCCCGAATTTTATAAAACCCGCCGCCGCTGAACGCAAACGGTATTTCGCCTGAATCGGGTACGGGCCAAAAAACTGTTTCATGCAAGCTGTCATGTATGTAGAAAGTAGAAACCGCTTGTTTTACACCGCTTTCCGGTATTCGCGCAAGCGCCGCGGCAACCAGTTCGTTAAAGTAACGGGCAAGATAGTTTAATGATAGGAGCTATAAGGCGGTACTAGATAGAACAATGTATAGTATACTGTTGAGCTAAGGGAGACCATAACAAAACCACCTTTTAGAAGGTGGTTTTGTTATGGTCAAATATCATTATTAAAGTTTAACATAGCCTAGATTTTAAATATTGCACCCACATCGCGTGCAGCTCAGCTTCCGATACCTGAAATGCGCCATGAAAATCAGTGGCATCGCGTATGAATTTGTTGAGCTCATCTGAACTGTAAGAATGGAGGAGAAATTCAACGATCAAATACGAGAATCCAAATCCCCCCATCCTCTCGAATTCCCACGTATCATTAGTTAATGCTTGAAAGCTAGGGACAGCCTCATTTCGAATCGCTTCGGAGGTGCTATACTTGATATATTCTTGCGACATTTGTTTGGCTTCATGTCCGCCAAGCCCATGAGTAAGCCATTTCGGTGCCAACGGATTAATATCCTTCACTAACCACATCGTAAACAAACTTATCGTGTGTCGTAGTACCGATTGGTACGTATGTTCAGGGCCTGGGTTCAGTGGGGATACGATTCTTATTTTGTTGTGTTCGTAGGTACCCATGAACCAGTTAGGCGCATCCGGTTCGCCTATTGCTTGGTGAAAAGTGGACAGATCTGGATAGATTTCGATAGTGATTTTCTGAGATGGTCGATGACGATAGGTTGTTAGAATTCGCTCTACATTGGATTTCAATTCCTCGAATAAGTCATGGTATACCTTATTCATACCATCATTCTTGGTGGAAGCCTCGTTCTTATCCACAATCGATATCAATTCTTTGATAGACATGATTGTAATGTCACCCCATTCTTTTAATGCTAATTTTAGTTTGTTTAATGCGCGGTAGAGTCTGTTCTTAACCGCGCTTTCAGGCATCCCGATGATTTTGGATATGTCCAATAGAGTGCAGTCGACGAAAAACCGCAATGATATGATTTGCTGATCTAACTCATTCAATTGGGCTAATGCAGCACTAATATCAAGACGGATATCAACATCTTTAACGATATCGAGGGAAATCGATTGGGACTGAAAATCAATAACTTCGTGCACTATTTCTTTATTTCGTGATCTTGTACGATACTCGTTTTTCACGATATTCTGCGCGATTTTGAATAGCCAAGTAAATATACTGGAGTTATGCTTAAACAAGTGGAAGTTTTCCATTGCTTTTAAAAAAGCTTGTTGCGTTAAGTCATCAGCAACTGCTGAATTTGTTTTTACTGCGATATATTTTCGAATTCTCTCCTGATATTGATTATAAATGTCTTCGAAATGCTGGATGTGTTCCTGCTCCTCCGGAAGAACAGGGATTTTCGTTTTGTCTTGAGCTCGTGACACCAGTAGTACCTCCTCCTGAACTTACAATTCATTAGACACCGAAGGGAGGTAAAAAGCCACATCATTTTTTAAAATAAATTTTCATGACGCCATCCTTCATCAAACGGATAAATGATAACAAGACCAGCGAGAGACAAAACAGAACCAATGAAAAGGTCACAGGAGTTAATCATGGAATTTGAAGAACAAGATTAGGGAGTGAATGCACTAACGGAGATACTTTAGCTAAATTACGATACAGCGGCAGCCGGCCAACGGTTGCAGTTTTCTCAACTACCGGGCAGTAATGCTCAATGGAAGTGCAGGAAAATTGTAGGGAATAACGAATTTCAAATAGATAATTACCATTATTTCAAAAAGGAGAGAGTGCAATTGTTTTTTGTCAATGCCCGTGCAATTGTAGAGCGTGAACGTGATGGGAAAACCGAAATTATAGTGCAAACTCGAAACAAGCCGAATCAACCGAAGCAACTGGAGTTGCCGGGAGGTGGGGTGGAGCAGTTCGAATCCTTAACAGTCGCGTTGCGCCGCGAGGTGAAGGAAGAAACCGGTCTCGATGTTACTTGGATTGAAGGAGAAGATACACGTATTGATACGGTAGGGATCAATCCGGATTATGCTGTCGAATGTATTCGGCCATTTGCCGCGTACCAGACCATTAAAGGAGGTATCGATTCAGTCGGTTATTATTTTATTTGCAGGGCAGAAGGTGATTTGCTCAAAGAAGGTGACAGTACGCAAAACCCCCGCTGGATTACCATAGACGAATTGGCGGAACGAATACATAACGATCCGGTGCAGTTTATTAACATCGACCTTGCTGCGATTACATTCTATTTAAAACACCGTGTAAATGTCCTGCCAGTCATCGAAACAAAATAGCCCATTCTACGCTAACGGGAAACAATAGTAAAAATTATTTATGATTGGAGCAGGCGCCGCGGCGACCTGCTCCAATTCGTGTTGAAGTGACGAGTAGGATACTTCCAATATCTATAGAATTAATATTGGAAATTAGAAAAGATTTTGTGGGGGGATTGGTTAGTGGAATTTAGAGAAATAACGTGGGACAACTTTATTGAATGTATTGAGCTGCAAGTTACAGAGGAACAGAAACGCTTTATTTCCTCCAACCAACATGCACTCGCAGAAGCTTATATTGCCTCAAAAGAAGGTCAGGTCATTATTACATTTGCGATTTATAAAGACGAGAAGATGGTCGGCTTTATAATGATGTATTATGACGATGGAAATGGCAATTTCGATTACAGCGGTTATGGAGTTTTTAAAATCATGATTGATGGGCGATATCAGGGCAAAGGGTATGGCAAAGAAGCCATGATAAAAGCTATAGAATTTTCTAGGGCATCTCCTTATGGAGAAGCGAGGGTCGTTGAACTTACATATAAACCAGAAAACTTAATTGCGAAAAATCTATATTCATCACTAGGTTTTGTTGAAACAGGGAATACCCACCCTTCTGGTGAAGTATACGCTGAGTTTGTCCTATAGTATTAAACGAGAGGCAGGTCACAGCTTTTGGAAAAGCACTTAGAAATAAGGAAGGCAATCCATAGACTTTCACTGCAAGAAGCGAAACAGCTTATTACGAACATCAAGTTACAACTGGATATGGTTGAAAGGGACAGTAATGCAAAAATAGATCTAAATAAAAACTTGAAGGACTTATACGAGAAGCTGCTAGTTCCTAATAATCGGATCTCGATATGGGAACCGAATAATGCTGCCACGAAAGTGCATATTGTTTTTGGTGATATTTTAACCGGGAGTTTGAAATATGTCATAAGGCAACTGGGAATTGAAAACACAAACAAGATGGTAAGTTTTCGAGATCAATTTTCTATGGGACCTCTATGGCGGCTTCATGAGGAAGATGGAAGAGCCCATAGAGTCGAATGGTTCAGAGACCACATCAACAATGGCGACGATGATGATGATTACGATACCTACCATCAAAGAATAATGGATCAAATAGACCATATTCCTGCTGAAGCATCCATTGTGATATGGAGCGGAAATAATGCCCACGAACAGATAGGGTTGCGGTATGCACTTTATTTGCTAAGGAAAAAACAAAATGAAATATTTGTTTTTAATGCCGTGGAAGCTTGCGAAAGAAGGTTTAATACTTCCGATCAACATATCAAATATATATTCGCGGGCGAAATCCCTCCGGAAAAACTTCAGAATGTTTTCGGAGAAATCGAGGACAACGAATCAATAGATTTCGAAACTAAAAAGTTAATGGAGCATGAATGGTTATCGCTTGCTAATCATCATAACGTGTTGCGTATTTGGGATGGAGAAAGGATCCAAAACGTCGATGAGAATTGTTTCGATTCCTATTTGCTGAAGACTATAGAGAAGCTACATGCCGACGGGTCGAATCGTGACTTTATTAAGGCTGGAAGAGTAATCGGCGAAGCGCTCGGACACTGCGATCATCACGTTGTTGATAGCTATTTTGAATACCGACTGAGACAGCTTATTTATAATCAGTCCTTGGAAATCAAAGGTGTACCAAGATCGATGAGGTCTTACAGCGTAAGGCGTATCTTCAATACTTCGTTAAGCTCCCTCGATATGATTTAGTTTTCTCACTCAGACTCATGAATTCGCAGGATTTCGCCTTTAGCTAGGTGTCAGATAAGAAGGAAGCAGAGGAGACGGTTGCTTGGTGTAACTCAAAAGGGCATGCAGGAACAAAGGCGAGAAGCACATCGCCTAATTTGTTCCATATTCTGCACGTCTCCATGTCGCCCCCAGCGATTTTCACTCCCATGTCTCAACGGGTCAAGCCCTATCATTCCTTCGTCACATCTAACTAAGGGGTGGAGGTCGGTTTTTCTAACGGAACGGGTCCGAGCCCTTTTGCGTAACGTCTTCCGATACTCCGCGCTTCTTGTCATCCTGCGAATGCATCAACTGGTGAAATAACGCTCTTAAGCCGCTTGCGGAAACACTTTAGCTGAACTGTATGCTTCGTTGCTCTTTGCTAGACTGACGAGCATTCGAGCCACTTTACCGACGATGACTTTGCTTAGCTTGAAGGACTTGAGCAGATCTCGAATCCAGCGGCCGAACAGCTGAAATCCCTCGTCGTGGTTGCCAAATTCCAGCGGCGATCCCAGAGCAATTCCCCGAAAGCTAACCGCACGGGCGACGTGACTCTCCTGGGCAGTATCCACCCCGACAACAAGATGGGATGAGGAAATGTTTTCAATGAGTTGATTTTGTTTGTCTTGAGCTTTAAACTTCATAGTAGAGCGACCTCCTGGATGGGCTTTTTGAGGCAATGACCTCGTGTGCAACCCCATCGTACCGAGGCGCTCGTTTTTGTGCAAAGAGCGAATTATTCATTTTACAGGAATTCTAACGGGTTCGGATTTTTACTTTGGCTTGAATATTGAACAATGCGCTCTGTGATAAATGTTGTCCACAAAGCGCATTACGTTTTACCGCTTATTTGATTTTCTGTGTAGCTGACCAAGTTACGCGGCGCATACGATTTATGGCAGCGCGCAACTCAAATTCACGAGGTAAGTCCAGGAAACGGTTCATTGTTGTAAAAAAGCCCGAATCGACTATATTGATACCCTCTTGTTCGATTTGTGCGTATAACTTACCCACGCACTCGGCAACATCAATCTCACGCGAGGTCATTTTGCGAGTAAGACCACGCATTGCAAGCGCAAGAGTTTCAAGTTCGTTGCCATCATCAGCTCCGCGTGCCAAGAACCGAAGCATAAAAGCAAGAGCATCCACTTGCGCCGCTGTTGCGATATCGTGCAGTGCGCGAACGTCAATACGTTCATCACCAATAACGATGAAGCCTGTATCGGATACCTCAAGCCTTTCGGAGCCGCTTCCTTCAGGATATGACGTGAAACGGCTCGTTAAAGCTCTCCGAGTTGTCCAGTCTGCGCTGCTCGGCGGCTTTGATATTTCTGGCGAGATACTTTTTGCTCGCAAAGTCGCATCATGAATTACGAAGTCATCCATCATGTAGATTTTATCCGCAACAGAAAGATATTCGCCGCTTCCGCCGATTACCAATATTGTTGACACGCCGCTCACCGATAGTTCGCGTACACGGTCGGTAAACGGTGTAATCGGCTCTTTTTCAATAAGCTCTTTCATTAGCGCGTCACGAATCATAAAATTAGTCGCACTTCTATCCTCATCAATAAGAAGAAGCGTTGAGCCACAATCTACAGCCTCCATTATATTTGCGGCTTGTGATGTAGAGCCGGAAGCGTGAGCTGTTGAAAAAACTTTGGTGTTGCCGCTGGGAAGCCACTTTATGAACGGCGAGATATTCAAGTTTGAAACAGCGCGTCCATCTTCCGCTGTTATCGTAACGGCGCTGTTATCGGTTATGCACAACTCACGCCCATCGCCCGCAACGTGGTTGTATATTCCAGCCGAAACGGCATTAAGTATAGTGGATTTGCCGGAATATCCGCCACCGGTAATAACCGTTACACCATGCCGAATCCCCATACCACGCACACCAGCAATTTCGATTTCGTCCTCGGTTGTACTCTGGAACGGCAGCGCTTCCTTCATTGGCAATGCAGTACCTTTCTCTCTTGCCAGTATGCTTCCATTGGCGATGAACGCACAATAATTTTCCTCACGCAAAAATTTACGAATCGAGTTTTGCTTTGCTTCGAGCGCGAGTGCTGAACGCAACCCTTCGCTATCAAATTCGCGGACGAACCGCTCCGTTTCATCGGGCAAATGACCCACAAGCATTTTCCGCATTCTCTTGAGTTTACCGTGTGGAAGTTGTATTTCAATCCGAACACAGATGCACATCTTATCCGGCAGCGGGTCGATAAATTTTGTCACAATAATCCCCGCACCTCGCCCGTTCTCATAATCCTTCGCCGGGCGCAAAGCAAAATATGCCGCATTGCGAGCAAGAACCTCTCCGCCGGGCGAGTAGATATAAAATTTTCCGTTATCGCTGTCCGGACGGGCTTTGTTTGCGTATTCGGTATTTACTTTTTCAAAATAAGACGCGATTCTGCGTAGGCAAAAATCAGCGGCGGCGGGAGTAAAATCCGTAATGCCGAGGCGCTCTACGGGAATCGCTATTGTGACTGTAGGACGGTCAAGAGCCATACGGTTTGTGCGCTCAAAAGTATATGAAATACCATTGCGCCAATAGACAGGCTCGCGCCGTATTTCCAAGCGGTCAGAGTTAAGCACTTCGCCGCAGGGCTTGAGGTATGTTACTGCGCACTCACCATCGTAAATTTCTTTTTGCACAGGACTACCGTCCGCAACAACCGTATAACGAAATGTAGTTGTGTTGTTGTCCGTGATTTGGTTGAGATACCATAAAAGTCTTTTCAATATTTTCTCCCTCTTGGGGTGGACAAAATAAAACGCCGCTGATAAAATCAGCGGCGCGAAAAGACAAAGTTAACGTATGAGTAACGTTAAAAAGTCAATGCGGACAAAATGATTTTATCAGTTAAATGTTTAATTGGCATTTTCATTTTGTCCACCTCTTTTCAAATTTTTTGAAACAGCTGTTACTGAAAATATAATAACTTGTAGTTATGTGAAATACAAGAAGGATTTTTTTATGATCTCAATAGTACAAATTAATGATTCAACCAACGAAGAACGATAGTGAAATGGAGCAGGCACCGCGGCGACTTGCTCCATTTCGTTGAAGCAAAGGGCACCATTAACAATATAATAAAAAACGATACAAATTTATTGTTAAACAATAAATTGTGTGTTAGAGTCATTATATAATTAAATTAGCGAGGTGCTCTTTATGAAACGGGGAACAACACTCTTTTTGAAGATAGCTGATATTCTTATTGGAATCCCAGTTCTTGCATTGTGCATATTTTTGGTGCCTAAGATCGGGAATTTTGCTGGAGAATCGTATCCGGATATTGCTTATATGAGATCTCTCGTTTTGATCGATATGTACGCGGCAGCAATACCTTTTTACTTTGCTCTGTATCAAGCTTTTAAACTTTTAAGCTATATTGATAAGAACCAAGCGTTCTCGGAATTATCCGTAAAGGCTTTAAAGAATATAAAATACTGTGCCATCACAATCAGTACCTTGTACCTGCTAGGTATGCCACTCTACTATCTCATGGCGAGGAAAGTTGACCCTCCAAGTTTCATGCCAATCGGATTGGTCATTATTTTCGCCTCTATGGTGATCGCCGTTTTCGCTGCTGTTCTCCAAAGACTTTTACAAGAAGCAATTCATATAAAATCAGAAAATGATTTAACGATCTGAGGTGAATATCATGGCGATTATCATCAATGTTGATGTGATGTTGGCAAAAAGGAAAATGAGCGTAACAGAACTTTCGGAGAGGGTTGGAATTACTATGGCGAATCTTTCCATTCTGAAAAATGGGAAAGCAAAAGCGGTTCGTTTTTCAACATTAGGAGCGATATGTAAGACTTTGGATTGTCAGCCGGGTGATATTTTGGAGTACAAAAGCGACGAAGACACTGAATAAAAACAGACAAACAAATTTATTTAATAACGAGCAACGAGAGCTCAATAAACAACTAGCAAAGGCTGCCGGCAGATCGATCCGGCAGCCTTTGCTCTGATAAAATAGCACAACTATAAGTTCTTGTCCTTTAACGATATATTTCTTGTTACTGTAGGGTAGCCTTACTCCAGGCGCCGCGGCGACCTGCTCCAATTCGTTGAAGTAAAGGGCAGGACAGTAGAAAATAAAGGAGAAATTATGATCCTCCTCTAGGCGCCCATAATATGATAGAGACACCGACGATACAAACGGCGGCTCCTAACCAGTCGTACAGATCGGGCGTTTTTTTATCAACAAGCCATCCCCACAATACCGCCAGCACCACAAAAACGCCGCCGTAAGCAGCATAGACTCGCCCGAAGGATGGGAAGCTTTGAAGAGTTGGAATGATGCCGTACAAAATAAGGATCAGGCTGCCAAGCGCCCCATACCAAAGAGGTCTTGATTCTCGTAACCATAACCAAACCAAGTACCCCCCGCCTATTTCTGCGAGACCAGCCAGCACGAAAACGAATATTGCCATCAGCATAAAAATCCCCCTAACAAAGCATGATTAATCCGCTCGTTTGGATATCGCCTCAAAATATTCCACAACGACCTCGCGGAATTCCAGAGCGGCCCGCGAAATGTACCGGCTCTTGTGCCATAATAAGGCGATCTCACGTACCCATTCGTGATTCTCTATTTGGAGATAATGGATATGTTCCCGCGAATTCCTTGCCGTGCTTGGTATGAAGGCCAGGCCAATTTCGGCTTCCACTAGAGCGCTTAGTCTTGCAGGTTCATCTCCCTCATACACATACTTGGGTACAAATCCAGCCGATTGGCATTTGGAGTCTACGAAATCGCGAGTACCGTAGCCTTTTTTTACACCGACAAACCATTCATCCCTTAGTTCTGTCAAGGATACGCTGCTTCGGTTCGCCAGCCGATGCCCCTTGGGAACCGCTACGAGGATAGGGTCAATGAATACGATTTGACATTCAATGTCATCCTCTTGGACAGGAGGCGAAGATAAACACAAATCGACCTCTCCTCGATGAAGGAGCGTAACCATTTCCTGCATACTTAGCATTTGCACATGAAATTGGACATAAGGCCGCTTTTTCCGAAACTCTCGAAGGATATTAGGTAACGTACTTGCCGTGGTCACCGCCAATTCGAGTGTGCCGTGTTCCGGGCTGGACCAATCGCGAATCTCCTGCTTCCCCTGTTCCAATTCAAACAAAGCCCTTTCCGCACGGCGAAGGAATCTGTTTCCGAACTCATTCAATCGCAGCTTCCGCCCTGTTCGATCGAATAGAGGGGCCCCTAAATCCTCTTCTAGGCGCCCGATCGTTTTGCTTAGCGAAGATTGAGTCACGTGCAGACTTCGTGCGGCTTCGGTCATATGCTCCAATCGAGCTACCGCGAGAAAATATTGCAGTTGAAGAAGCTCCATGTCGCAACCCCCATTCATTCCTTCAAATCAATGAAATCATAACATAAAATGCGTTGGAGTAAATAGGAGGTCTCGAGTAAGATATCATTATACTACGCTAGGGGGGCCCCAGATGAATGCTCGTAGCAGGTGGTTGATGATATCCGTTGGACTAGGGATATTATTAAACCCGTTAAATTCTTCGATGATTGCTGTTGCCATTGCAAGGCTGCAACATGTGTACCGCCTTGATTTTACCGTTGTTTCCTGGATTATTTTTTCTTTCTACATTGCGAGCGCAATCGCTCAACCCGTCATGGGCAAGGCCAGCGATTTATTCGGCCGCAGGAAAATATTTCTTGCCGGTCTGGTTGTATCCTTCGTTTCTTCTTTACTAGCTCCATTATCGCCGAATTTTGGGTGGCTTATCGTATCCCGCATCGTGCAATCGATCGGTACAAGCATGATGGTTGCGGTTGGAATGGCGATTGTACGAATTCATATTACGGAGAAACAAGCGACTGCGCTGTCCGTTTTGTCGATTTTCCTATCCGGGGCAGCGGCAATCGGCCCATTTGCCGGCGGGGTCTTGATTCAGTGGTGGGACTGGACGGCGATCTTTATCGTCAACATTCCGTTCGTGGCGGCGAGCTTTCTATTAGCTTGGAGGATGATTCCTAAGGACGAACCGACAGCATCCGTTACACGCCACATGTCCTTTCGTAAATGGTTGGGTTTGATTGACGCGTCTGGGATCCTGCTCTTCACGGTGGGTCTGGTCGCCCTGCTCGTTAGCTTATTGTCAGCAAAGTCATCCGGGCATGTCTCGTTATGGAATATCATGGTTGGGTTGATCGGCCTCGTGGCGCTGTGGGCTTTCGTACGGCACGAGTTAAAAACGACGTCGCCCTTTATTCCTCTGCGCACTTTCGCCCAATATCCCGCCATGACTTGGGTCAATGTCCAATTCATGCTGGTTAACTTGCTTTTTTACGCTCTCTTTTTCGGGCTTCCGTCTTACTTGCAAATGGTTCGCCATGTCAGCGAGTTCCATACAGGGATTCTAATGCTAACCTTAGGCTTAAGCTCGCTTGTTGCTTCTCCCATTGCAGGACGATGGATCGATAAATCCGGACCCAGGCCCGCATTGCTTGTATCCGCAGTACTGATGACACTAGGTTCCGTGTGGATCGTGACATTGACCGAAACTTCACCGGTGATCAGCGTGAGCTTGGCGTTAGCCGCATTCGGGATTAGCAACGGGCTGAACGCGGTCGGCATGCAAGCGGCTTTGTTTCGAAGTACTCCAAAAGAAATTACCGGTGTAGCATCCGGACTATTCAATACATCGAGATATCTAGGCACCATTTTATCTTCGTTGTTGACCGGCATCATCATGGGAGGTGCGTTCAGCTTCGCTGGATTTCGACTGCTTGGGGTAATCCTCACGGTCGTTGCATTGGCCCTGGTGTTTATGAATATGCGGCTCCGGGATTCAGGGCAATTGGAAAAGTCGAATGCAGGCAAGTAAACAAATGAACACGTGAAAAGAAAATCCGGCCACCGCGGCATTGCGCGGTGGCCGCAAATTTTTGCGGGCATAGGTTCATCGTTTGCGCGTTGGCCGGATCGTTTTCACCTTAGAATAGCTTCATACCGATCGACAAATTTTCACTAACCATAGAGAGGAAGATATGTTTCATGATCAAGCTGAGCAAAGTATCCAAAGTGTTCGCTTTGGAAGCGGGCAATTACACCGCCTTGAAGGAAAACGATATCCATATTAAAAAAGGGGAGTTCATCGCCATCATGGGACCGAGCGGCTCCGGCAAAAGCACGCTGCTGCAATTGATCGGCGGCCTGGATCTGCCGACCTCGGGCGATGTCGTTGTCGACGGCGTGCGGTTGAACGACCTCAATGAGAAGCAGCTGACATTGTTCCGCCGAACGAGAATCGGCTTCGTGTTTCAAAATTATCAGCTGCTGCCGATGATGACCGTGGCGGAGAACGTCGGCCTATCTTTGTCGGCCAATAAGGCTCCGTCGTCGGAGATCGAGGCAAGGGTCAAGCAGCTGCTGCGTGATGTCAATCTGGAGGGAAAAGAGTCGCATTTCCCTTCGCAGCTAAGCGGAGGCATGCAGCAGCGCGTAGCGATCGCAAGGGCGCTGGCGATGAAGCCGGGGCTGATTTTGGCCGATGAGCCGACGGGAAACCTGGACCAAACGAACGGAGAAGGCGTGCTTAAGCTGTTGTCACGGTTGAACAAGGAAGACGGCATTACGGTCGTGATGGTCACCCATGACCGCCAGGCCGCGGAAACGGCGGACCGAATCATTATGATCCGCGACGGCGAAGTCGTTCGCGAAGGAGGGGCAGGACGTTGAATATTTGGCAAATCGCATGGCGCAACTTGATGCGTCGCAAGCTTCGAACGCTGCTCACCTTGCTGTCGATCGTCATCGGCGTGGCGTCCACCTTCGCGGTGACCGCTTCCGTCGATACGGCGAAGCGGACATTTCCGCTGTATTTGCAAGCGGCGTTCGGCAAAGCCGATTACCTTATTTCCGGTACGGAGGCTTATATGCCGGAAGCCATACTCCAGGATGCCGAAAAACTGAACGATACGGCCGCGATCGCCGTGTTAAAGCAAAATACGAAGCTGCATCTGGAGCAAGAAGGGATTTCCGGCATCCAGAAAAGAGTGGAGCTGAGCGGGTACAGCAAGATGGATACGCCGCTGACCAACTTCAAAGTGGTCGAAGGCAGCTTGACGGGGAGCGGGGCCGTAATTACGGACCGAACGGCCAAGGCATGGAACACCAAAGTGGGCGATACGATTTCATTCGATACGTCGCAGGGAACGAAATCGATCCAAGTGTCGGCCATCATAAAATATACGGTTGAGCTAATGGGCCCTTCCGGCTGGATGATGGCGAAGTACCATCATTGGGCTGTTGCCGTACCGCTCTCCGTTTTGCAGGACTGGTTCGGACTGGACGGCAAAATTCAGACCGTGCACATCAAAGCACTGCATGATTCCAGCCGGGGTGAAATGGAGCGGCAGGCGGACGAGCTGATCAAACATTACGGCAACATGTACATGCAGCCGGTTTTGGTCGATTTCGGCTCCGTCAGCCAATCGGGGACGTTTTTTATGGCGCTTTATTTGGCCGGATTTCTGGGCATCGTCCTTAGCGGCTTTATCATTTTCAATACACTGTACGTCAGCGTCAAAGAACGGAAGCAGGAATTTGCCGTGCTCAAGACGATCGGGTATTTGCCTGAGCAGCTGCGGGCTGTTGTCCTGCGCGAGGTATTCCTGTTGTCGATCGCGGGAACCATCATCGGTTTATTATTTGGTTACGGCTTCGCGAACCTTCTGACCAACCTAATCTATAAGGTGTTCAGCATCTACGAAGAAAGCAGCAGCATGGTGCTCGTTCAAGGTTTGGCAGTTGCCGTATTGGCCGGTTTGCTCGTTCCGTTCGTGGCGGCACTGGTCCCGATTCGCCAGGTCGGCAAGACCAGCGTAATCGAGGTGCTCAAGGAGAACCGCACCGAGACGTCTTCCCGCAAGTGGTGGCTTGTGATCCTCGGTGTGCTGCTGATCGTCTCGAGCTTCTTCATCAAGCATTTGCTCCTGATCGTACCGTTACTGCTAGGGATCGCGCTTGTTTATCCGACCCTGTTTACATGGTTTATATTCCTGTTGCGGCCGGTATATCGAGTGTTGTTCGGATTCAGCGGCCAAATCGCCGCAAGCAATTTGAGACGAAATCTGGCCCGAACGTCGATGACCTCGGTCATTCTTTGCTGGGGCATCGCGATGGTCGTGATGATGAGCTCGATCAACTCGTCCTTTGTTCAGTCTTACGAAAAAGTCGTTTATTCCTCCTACGGAGGAAATTTGGATATCCACTTCCACCACACGGAGAAAACGGATGTGGAACAATTGAAACAAATTCAAGGCGTCGCCGACGCCAAGCCGTACGGGCTCTATTCCGCGGTTTGGTCTTTGAACGGCCAGCAGCGCAAGCTTCCGGTGTTCGGGGTAGGGGAGTGGGTCGACCGATTCCCGCTGTTCGTTTCGGACGAATCACGCAGTGAATTGATTCGTCGTCTGGGTCAAGATGAAATCGTCCTGGACAAAGCCGCTTACGAGTCCTGGGGAGGCAAGCTTGGGGAAAGCATTGAGCTTGCGACGCTCAAGGGCAACAGAACGTTTAAGGTCGTTGCCCTTGTCAGCACGATGAAAAACGGAGGTTACGGCGCTTTCATGAAGGAAGAAGCGTTCAGGGAAAACTTCGGTCTGAAATACGACAAGAACGTGTTGATCGTCAAAGACCAGGCGACTTCCCCGCTGCAGCTCCGTGAAAATATTTTCGGCCGATTCGGGGAAAGGACCGAGACGATGTTCGGCCCCGAAGACATCGTTTCGATGGTGGGCTCCATGTATACCGGGTCGTTCAGCGTCGTCAACGGTCTGATCATTTTATCGATTATTATTTCGGCCATCGGAATTACGAATACGCTGTTGATCAACATTATGGAGCGGATTCGCGAGCTTGGGATGATGCGTGCGGTCGGGGTGTCGCGCAGGCAAGTGATCGGCATGGTCAATCTGGAGGGCTTCGGCATCGGGATTGCGGCTACCGTAATCGGCTGTCTGTTCGGCATAGCGTTGATCTATCTCACCTCGACGTTTCTTGAGATTAACTCGCTCGCCTACCAGTTCGGCGTATCGTGGATCATCATTGCAGCCATCGGCTTGTTCGGCATCGCGATCAGCTTGATCGCAAGCTTCACGCCAGCTTCGAGAGCGGCCAAAACCCGGTTAAGCGAGGCGCTTCGATATGAATAAAAAAACGATTTGGATTGTCATGGCGATGATGCTGATGTTGATGCTGATGCTGATGCTGTCCGCTTGCGGAACCGAGAAGTCATGGGAGAACGAACAAGTGACACCCGTCAGCCAAAGGATTTTATCCGACGATGTTGGGGCACTCTGGAAGGTAGAGGGCGACCCGGCATCCGGATCGGGCGGAACGGCCGGCAAACAGCTCATTCGCGTTGAGATCAAGAAAAAGGATGGCGGGCGGATCGACAAATTCGACACGAATCACGAGAAGCTGCTGCATTTGATGGTCATTAGCAAGGATTTGTCTTACTTCAACCATATCCATCCCGAGTATAAAGGCAATGGCGTATTCGAAATCGAGAACGACTTCCCCGCGGGCGGCGAATACCGGCTGATCGCCGATTTCAAGCCGGCCGGCGGCGATGCCATGACGAAGATGGAGTGGGTTCGGATCGATGGAGAAAGCGCCAAGCCGATCCCGGTCGTCCCGGACGCGAGTTTGGACAAAACTGTGGACGGGATTCGGGTTAAGCTTGCTATCGATCCGCTGGCGGCGAACAAAGAGCTGACGCTGACGTTTTCCATCCGCGATGAAAAAACGGGGCAACCGATCACCGACCTGCAGCCTTATTTAGGAGCCATCGGGCACGTCGTCGTCTTGACGGAGGACGGAGAGCAGTATGTGCACGTGCATGCGGACGAAGGTCAAGGCACGGGACCGGATGCGGTTTTCGAGACGTCGTTCCCGAAGAGCGGCATCTATAAAATATGGGGACAATTCCAAAGAAACAACCGCGTCTTTACGGTTTCTTATGTTGTAAATGTTCCATAGCAATGTTTGAGGCCCCTTGGCCCAATATCGAAAGGACGTTGACAAGGTCTGATCGGTTACCGGCTGCGGGGCTTTCTGCGTCTAATCAAACTTTGCGCGGAGGCCGCAATTTTTTGCGTTGCGGTGTCTATCGTTTGCGCGCTGCGGATTCTCCTTTCACGATAAGATGATTTCAGGCCGATACGGCGAGCGAGAAAGGGGTCTTTCATTTGAGCGTATTTCGAAGCTTTTTGCCTTATGCGAAGAAGGAGAGTAAGCAGTATTTATTAGGATTCGCCGGGAGCTTGTTCCGGTTTCTAATACCGCTGTCGATCCCGCTTGTGATCAAATATTTGTTCGACGGCCTGCTGCAGAACGAGGCATTGTCCCGGGCCGACAAGCTTGAGCAGCTGCTGTTCATCGTCGGAGCGATGCTTGCCGTATTATTCCTCGTTCGCGGGCCGATGGAATACGTCAGGCAATATTTCATGAACAAGGGCAATAACAACATCATCAAAGCGCTGCGCAAAGACGCGTTCAACAAAGTATACGCGCTGGACGCCCAATATTTCGCGAATAACAAGAGCGGAGAGATCGGCACAAGATTTTTCGACGATATCGAAAAAATAAGAGGCTTCATGACGGCCGTTTTCTCCAACGTCTGGATTGAAACGATCGTACTCTTCTTTGTCGTCGTCGTGATGCTGACTTTGAACCTGAAATTGACGCTGCTCGCCGTATTGCTCACCGGCATTCAATTTGCGCTCGCCCACCTGCTTTCCAAGAAGCTGAAAAAAACGACGCGCCAAATGATGAGCTACCGAACCGTGTTAACCGGTTTTATTTTCGAAAAAATCCAAGGCAGCTTCTTATCCAAGCTGTTCTCCTCGGAAAAAAAGGACCAACAGGAGCTGGACCGTCACCTCGAGCGCTACGAGAAACTAACGGATAAGCAAGCCGTCATCAACGCGATTTCCTTGGCTTGCGTGAACGTCCTGAGCGATGCGACCCCTTTTATCGTCGTCGCCGTCGGAAGTGTCTTCGTCATCGACGGAAGCCTGACCTTAGGAAGTCTGATCGCCTTTTTCGCTTATGTGGACCGGATGAGAAGTCCGATTAGCGCGCTGGTTCAAGCGTTCCCGACGATCACCGAAGGCAGCGTCGCGCTGCAGAGGGTGTTCGATTTTCTCGCCACGCCGTCATCCATCCGGGAAATCGAAAGACCGGTGCAGCTAACGAAATTTGCGGATTCCATCCAGTTTCGTCGCGTGTCGTTCGCTTACGAGGGGCGCGATGAAGTGCTCAAGGATCTTTCCTTCCGCATCGAAAAAGGCAAAACGTACGCGTTCGTCGGAGGCAGCGGCGGCGGCAAAAGCACGGTGCTGCAGCTGTTGACGCGGATGTACGATGCAGGCCGGGGCAAAGTGCTCGTCGACGGCGTGAACATCCGGAACTATTCGCTGGCAAGCCTCAGAGAGCAAATGGGCATCGTGACGCAGGACAGCTTTTTGTACAGCTCGTCGGTAAAGGACAACATCCGGATGGCGAAGCTTGACGCGACGGATGAAGAAATCGAAGCGGCGGCGAAGCAAGCTTTTGCCCATGAGTTCATCAGCTCGTTATCGAAGGGCTACGATACGGAAATCGGCGAGAGAGGCATCAAGCTGTCGGGTGGCCAGAAGCAGCGGATCGCGCTGGCGCGCGTGTTCTTGAAGGATCCGGACATTATTCTGCTCGATGAAGCGACCAGCGCGCTGGATAACGAAAGCGAAAAGCTTGTGCAGCAGTCCATCGATCAAATCAAGCGGGACAAAACGATTGTTATGGTGGCGCACCGGCTCTCCACGGTGCTTGATGCCGATACGATCTTCGTGATGAAAGAAGGAAGGATCGTCGAAAGCGGCAGCCATCATAGCTTGCTGGAGTTAGGCGGCTATTATAAAGAATTGTATGCCAAGCAAGAGTCCGGAGATCACATATTCCCGTCTCCATACGCGGTGAAGAGCGCAGGCTAACGAATAACATCGGAAAAAACAAATATAACAAAGTCTCGGCAATTGACGCTCGATCCTTATTCCGTTACAGTTGTATTGTCTTTCATCTACCCTGAAACGAGGCTTACGTATGTTTATTCACCTCCTGTTTGCAAAGTTAAGGTAATCTGCATTTCAACGAACCTGCCAAGGTTTATTTGAGCTGCATGCTTCTAACCCTACTTTCAAACGGAGGTTTTTCTATGCCCAAATTTCGAGACTCACGGCCTTTTTCTGCCCTTGTGCCCCTTTACAAGATAACCGCCCCTCATAAAAAATGGCTCGTTTCTTGCCTGCTGTTGTCCGTCGCATCCGCATCAGCGGCTCTTGTGCTCACTTCTTTCACCCAACAACTCGTAACCCAGGCGGTGGGCGGCGATTTAACGCCAAGTACGGCTTTATTGTTCGTGCTGGTTGTGGCGGCATCCGCTCTGTTCGGAGGCTTGTCCGGCATGGCTTCCGGAAGGCTCGGAGCTTACACGGGGCGTGACATTAAGCGCGATGTAGCGGCGAAATTGATGAACGCCGATTACCGGACCGTTCAGGCTACATCGTCAGGCGATGCGATTTCCATCATGAATAGCGATTGCATACAAATTTCTTCTTTTTTATCTAGCGATATGTTCTCCCTTGTCACGCAGATGTTGACCGCCGGTTGTGCATTCGGATATCTTCTGATGCTTCATCCGTGGCTCGGACTGGTTACTTTCGCTTACACGCCGATGGGGATGTTCCTCGCGGGCCGAATCAACCGCCGCATGAACGCCCTCTATCCGATTTCCTCCGAACAGAAAGGGGAGGCGCTGACGGCCGTAGAGCAGGCGCTGGCCTCGCTTCCCGTCATCAAGTCGTTTGCCATGGAACGCCGCATGACGGCGAAGCTGGATGTTACGTTCGAACGGTTATACGAAACCGACAAACGGATTAAATTTTGGGATGCGCTGCTCCAGCCCGCTTGCCTTTCCGTTGCCAATACGCCGAACCTTGTTTTTATGATCGTTGGCGGCTTATTGGCTGTAGAAGGACGGCTCGGGTTGGGGGAGTTCATCGCCATGACGCAGCTGCTCAGCTACATTATTCCTCCGACGGTGATGCTGCCTTTTATGCTGAATAACCTCAATCGGTCCGCAGCATCTTTGCAAAGAATCCATAACGTGCTAAACCTACCGGTGGTAGAGGATAAAACTGAACCGCCGGCTTCGGAACCTGATCGCGGCCATCCCTCGATCGCCGTCGAGAATTTGGCGTTTGCGTTCCACCCAGCGGCTGCCGTGCTCCAAGGCGTCTCTTTTACAGTGCAAGGACCGGGCATGACGGCGATTGTCGGAGGAAGCGGAAGCGGCAAAACAACGCTATTATCGCTGCTGTCCGGATTGTATCGTCCGGATCAAGGAAGCATTCGGATGAACGGGCAGGATACGTCGCATCTGAGCCAAAGCAGCCTTAGCGGCTGGTTTTCCGTTGTGCCGCAGGACATTCATCTGTTCTCCGCTTCCATCCTCGATAATCTTCGTGTAGGCAAAGAAGATGCGGAGGACGACGAGCTCGTTGCTGCGGCCAAGGAAGCGGGAGTTTACGAGTTTGCGATTCAGAAGGAACAAGGTCTGGATACCCTCATTGGCGACGGCGGATCCGCGATGTCGGGAGGCCAAGCGCAGAAGTTAGGTCTGGCAAGAGCTTATTTGAAAAATGCTCCGATCTGGCTGCTGGACGAACCGACTTCAGCTCTCGACGGAGCTTCCGAGGAGCGGCTGCACAACCTGCTGTGCGAGATAGCGGCAACCCGAACCGTATTCGTTGCGGCGCACCGCGTCTCTACGATTCGGCTTGCGGACCGGATTTTGTTCATGCAGGACGGAACGATTGCCGGGGATGGCACTTGGGATGAACTGCAGTCGAACGCCGACTTTATGAGAACGATCCTCGCGGCGAACGCGCCGGAAGGAACCGAGGAGGTGGCCGTATGAACAAGCCGCGTAAGCAGCGTTCCCTGCGCGGCTCTCTGAGCCGCACTTATAAACTAGGGGTCTTGCGCCGCAGCCTGGAGCTTATGAGCAAGAGAAAGTCCGTTTATTTAAGTTTCCTCGGCATGTGTCTGGCTTCAAGCGTAGTAGGTGTCGTGATTGGGCCTATCATGAACAAACGGGTTATCAATGCGATTGAATTTGCCGACGGTTCGCTTTTTGATCGCGTGTTATTCTGGATGATCGTTTCGACGTTGTTGTTTTGGATCGCATCGCCGATTGCGACCTATGCCGCGGCTTGGGCGAGCAAACAGGCGATGTTCCGGATTCGCAGCAGGCTGTCGGCGCATCTTTTGAAGCTGCCGTATCGTTATTACGATGAGCATTCGAAGGGGGAGGCGCTCTCTCATTTGTCGAACGACCTCGATTGCTTGGAGCAGATCTATGACGGGCAATTATACAAAACGCTTGAAAATTTCTGCATCGGATTTACCGGTCTTGTCATGCTGTTTGTCATCGACTGGAGACTCGCCATCGTTGCTTCGCTTCTCGGAGCGGGCTCGACTTGGGTAGCGGGCCGGTACAGCGCGCCGCTCGGGCGGATCGGCGAACGGTTGCAGCAGCATGCCGGGCAAACGACCACCGTATTTCTGGACATTCTGAAAGGAATGCGCACGGTGAAGCTATATAACCTTGGTGCTCTTATGGGCAACAAGCTCGCGAAAACGACAAAGCACGAAACCGAGTGCCAGCTGGCGCTTTCCGATCGGCAAGCGCAAATGAACGGCTTCGTTGGCATCATCAACGGACTATCCACCTTCGGCATATTGATCGTCGGCGCGTTTATGGTCCAGGAAGGGCTGACGGACTGGGGCTCGGTGGTCGTTGTCTCTACGCTGCAGTTTGCGACCGGTGATTTATTCTCGCTCTTTCCGATGAGTTTGGCGGGGATGCAGTCCTCCTTAGCCGGTGTCGAGCGATTGTTGAAGCTGCTTGATGAACCTGAGGAAGTTCCCCGGGATGATAAATATGCACTCTGTTCGGAAGCCTCCCCGCGTTCAGCTTTGGAAATGAGCCATGTATCTTTCGGTTACCGGAGCGACGAACCGATCCTAAAAGATGTATCATTTACGCTGAACAAAGGAGAGGTTACGGCTCTAGTCGGGAAGAGCGGCGGCGGAAAATCGACGCTAGCCATGCTGCTGCTTCGGCTGTACAGCCCGAGTGACGGCAAAATAACCATCTTCGGCAAAGAAGCGGGAGCCGATATGGCGTCATGGAGGGCATGCATCGCCTATGTTCCGCAGAATCCGCGGCTCTTCCGGGGGACGATTGCCGAGAACATTGCGATCGGCAATGAAGATGCGGCGCCCCATGAGATTGAAGCCGCGGCTCGGGCAGCCGAAATTCACGACTATATCGACAGCTTGCCGGAGAAGTACCAAACGCCTCTTTCTGACGATGGAGGGAACCTCTCGGGCGGTCAGCGGCAGCGAATTGCCATAGCAAGAGCTCTGGTCAAGAAGGCGGATATTTTGCTGCTGGATGAGCTGACTTCCGCATTGGACGGCGAGAGCGAGGCGAAAATCATGCAAACGATCCGCCGCCTAGCCGGTCAGCATACCGTGCTCGTTATAGCTCATCGCGAGGCCGTTCTGGAATACGCCGACAAGGTGTTCAAATTGGAAGCGGGAGCGATCGTTCCGGCGTAAACGGAAACAAGGGACTGCCGCACGGCAGTCCCTTGTTGGGTTGCATGCCTGGCCTGGTCTCTACAGCTGCTCAATCGCCGCTCGAAAACGGCGGAAATCCTTCGTGAGCGATTTCAGTTTCTTCTCGACCGTTCTTCGGATTTCCGAATCGGAATAGTCCCCAAGACGATCGACATACCGGTCCAGTTTCTCTTTCAGCTCCGGCAGCCAGAACGGATCACGCAGCGGCTTCAGCTCTTTCAAATCCTCCGCGAATGCTTCGGATACAAAGCGGAGATCGGGTGATTCCAGCCATTGGCTGACTGGAATATAGTCGGGGGTATAGTCTTCCCTGTATGACCGTCCCGGGATTTGCTCCCAGAAGCGTTCCCATTCCCCGAGCAGGCCGGCTTCGTAATAAATATACTTCAGAAACCCGCATAGCCAAGCCGTGCAGCTCGTATTCCGTTCTTGACAACCGACGCCGTGTTTCAACGATTGACAGCCCAAGCAACAGGAACCGCCGCTAGGAATACAAACTTGACATATATGATCCGCCCCTATCCCATGGAGAAAGGCAAGGCCGGCCTCGATGACTTTTTGTTTGGCCGTATAATCTTCTATGACCGATAAATCCTGCGGATTCGCCGGGGGTTGGGGATTCACAGACATGATGTCCACCTTTCCTGCTCATAAGCCTCTTTTTATTAACGTTCATATATTTGATTATTTGAATATAAAAACATTATACCTGCTATCGCTTTTTTTACCAGAATAGAATTATAAGTTTTCCGAAGATAACGCAGTGGCTTTGAATAGAAGCTTTTCTTACAAAGGGCTTGTTAGATGTGGTATTCTATTTGATATATGCAAATGTTCGAAGGTAAGGGGAATCGTTCCATGAATCGTGAAATTCAGCAGTTCAAGGCGGAATTTTTCAAGGCGCTGGCCCATCCGATGCGGATTCGGATACTTGAGGTGTTGTCCGAGGGGGACAAAAACGTCAACGAGCTTCAAGCCATCTTGGGAAGCGAAGGTTCGGCCGTGTCGCAGCAGCTTGCGGTGCTCCGCAATAAGAACGTCGTGAGCGGGATCAAGGAGGGGACGTCGGTCATTTATTCGCTGAGGGACCCGCTGATCAAAGATCTACTCGAGGTCGCCCGGCGCATCTTCGACAATCATCTCGTAGATGCCATCTCGCTATTGGAAACGATGAGAAATGAATAACAACGGCCAAATAACAAGGGAAATCTTGAATTCAAACAAGAACCCTTGTTTTTATTTATTTGGGGGCGTAATTTGAACGAATTGAGCAAGGATTCGTTGATTGACAGCGGACGACGGGCGGGTGTATATTTCCCTTATATTCAAATAATCAAATATATGAAAAAAGAAGGGTTTATATGAAATGGTCGGGGAGATTTGAAGGATACAACCTCCAAGCGTTGCGCAGAGACCTTGTTGCGGGGCTGATTGTTGGCGTCGTTGCCATTCCGCTCGCGATGTCTTTTGCCATCGCATCCGGCGTGAAGCCTCAATTCGGAATCTATACCACCATCATCGCAGGGTTCCTCATCTCCATGCTTGGCGGGTCCAAGTTTCAAATCGGCGGTCCGACCGGAGCGTTCGTGCCGATTTTGTTGGCGATTGTTTTGCAATACGGCTATGACAAATTGCTCCTCGCAGGCATGCTCGCGGGGATTATTCTTGTTCTGATGGGGATATTCAAGCTCGGTATGCTCATTCAATTCATTCCGCGGCCGGTGACGATCGGGTTTACGTCCGGGATCGCGGTCATCATTTTCTCCGGCCAAATCGCGAATTTCTTGGGACTTGAGCATATCAAGCGTCATGAAGACTTTATCTCCAATATGCGGGAAATCATAACTCACCTAACTACGCTGAATGTGTACAGCGTCATCACCGCGGTGATCGGCCTCATCGTCTTGATCGTTGTTCCGAAAATGTTCCCGAAGCTCCCGGCATCGTTAGTCGGGCTTATCGTTTCGACGCTCGTCGCGACGCTGTTTTTCAGCGGGAAAGTAGCCACCATCGGTTCGACCTACGGCGCGATTCCGGATACGCTTCCCGCCTTCGCCTTCCCGCATCTTTCGCTTGAAACGATCAACCAGCTTTTGCCGTCCGCTTTTGTTATCGCGATGCTCGGCGGAATCGAATCGCTGCTGTCAGCCGTCGTCGCCGACGGCATGTCAGGCGGCAGGCACGACAGCAACCGCGAGCTGATCGGGCAAGGGATTGCCAACATAGCCGCCCCCCTGTTCGGCGGAATTCCCGCCACCGGCGCAATTGCGCGCACGGCGACGAACATTAAGAACGGCGCCGCCTCTCCGGTTTCGGGCATGGTGCACGCACTCGTCGTTTTGCTCGTCTTGGTCTTGTTTGCGCCGCTCGCTTCGGCCATTCCGTTAGCCAGCATGGCGCCTATACTTATGATGGTCGCTTGGAACATGAGCGAGCGGAGACATTTTGCCCACGTGCTCCGAACGAAAACGAGCGATTCGGTCATTCTGGTCATCACGTTCCTGCTTACGGTGTTGACGAATTTGACGACAGCCGTTGAGGTAGGGCTGCTCCTTGCCGTTATCCTATTTGTGAAACGAATGCGGGATAGCCTGGCGGTTACGAAGGTTTTGCCCGATCCGTCCATGAAGAACGAGAAAGTAAAGCCTTATATGGTGAAGGAAGGCCACGACTGTCCCCAAGTCGGCATTTATACAATTGAAGGGCCTCTATTCTTCGGTGCGGCCCATTCGTTCGAGAGATCCATCATGGAAACACTGCGGGTGCCTCCGAGAATACTGCTGCTTCGTATGGGGAAAGTTCCTTTCATCGACGCGACCGGTGAAGCGAACCTTGCCCAGATCGTGAAGCATTTGAACGATGCCGGCTGCAGCATACTGATATCGGGCATTCAACCTCAGCCGAAAGCCTATTTGAAGAAAACCGGGTTGGACCTGAAGATCGGGGAAGAGCGCTTCTTCGATCATACCGGCGATGCTATCACGTATGCGCTAGGTCATCTTGATCTCAACCGATGCTTGGGCTGCAAGCATTTCGCTTTTCGAGAATGCGCCGCGTTATCTTCCGGTACCGGACAACAACAAGCGATGGACCGGCTTCAAGCTGCCGAGCAAGCTTCTCGAGATCTGGAAATCCGCTCCAAGGCTCGGGTAGAGGGCATCTCTGCGGACTGAAATCAGTTGCAGGATTACCCCTTAAGATATATGATCTATAGGCACACAATTCATACTAACGGGGGAAATCATATCATGTCTAATTTGCCAAATTGCCCAAAATGTAATTCTGCATATACGTATGAAGACGGGAGTTTGCTGGTATGCCCGGAATGCGCTCATGAATGGTCGCTGGAATCGGCATCGGAAAGCAGCGAAGAACAAAGGGTTGTCAAAGATGCCAATGGGAACGTCTTGAACGACGGCGATTCCGTCACGGTCATCAAGGACCTGAAAGTGAAAGGAAGCTCGCTCGTCGTCAAAATCGGCACAAAGGTGAAAAATATTCGATTGGTCGAGGGCGATCATGACATCGATTGCAAAATCGACGGCATCGGCGCGATGCAATTAAAATCCGAATTCGTGAAGAAGGCATAGACTTGCTATGAAAGCTGCGATTCCTTACATCAAAGTCGCGACATCCATGATTCTGATCGGCAGCTTTGTCGTCGTCAACAAAGCTCTTGCCGGCGTGTTTCCGGTTTTCCTGGCTTCCGAGCTCAGGCTGCTGATCGGCGCGATCGTTCTGACCGCGATCGTTTTGCTCCGGGAAAGGCGGTTTCCGACGGTTCAGAAGAAAGACCGGCTCGTTTTTTTTGCTCAATCGTTTTTCGGCGTGTTTTTGTTCAGCATCTTTATGCTGTACGGCTTGACCTTTACGACGGCAATGGAAGGCGGTATCATTACGAGTTTGACGCCCGCGGCCGTCGGGCTGATTTCCTTCGTGGTTTTTAAGGAGAAGCTGCGCTGGAATCAAAGCCTGGGTATTGCGTGCGCGGTGTTCGGGGCGCTTGCGATCAATGTGTTTGGCGGCATGTTCAACACGTCCTGGAGCTTGCAGTCGTTATGGGGGAATCTGCTCATCTTGGGTGCGGTCGTGGGGGAGGCCGTTTTCGTCACGTTCGGCAAGCTTGCCTCGAAGCAGGCCAGCCCGATTGCGATGGCGGCCATGACCAGCATATACGGGGCGGCGCTATTCCTGCCGTTCTCCTTGTATGATGTGGCCTATAGCGACTTCGCCAAGGTTGGAGCCACGGAATGGATGTTGATTCTGTATTCGGGCATCGTCGTCACTGTCCTCGCGATTATTTTGCTCAACCAGGGCATGGCGAAAATTTCGGCCGGCTCCTCGGCGGTATTTACCGCTTTGATGCCGACCAGCGCGATTGGATTGTCGGTTTTATTTTTGCACGAGCATTTTTATTGGTACCACTTTCTCGGCATTTCTCTTGTGTTTGCCGGGATCGCCTTGGCGACCAAACGATCGTTTCGCTGGCGGGCCAAGCCGGAATCGACGGTTTCTCTAATCGATAAGAAAGTATAAATCGTGGAGAAGGTCCGAGTAGGAGCTTTCTTTAGTTCGCGGTATCCGGTACGCGGGTGGGGAACCCTCGTTGACGGGGAAAACCTCGATAGTATATGATCGGGATAGCCGTTGATATAGACGTATATTCCGGAGTTCCATCTATTTTCGACAGCGCTGACAAACACATTTATGGATAAAATAGGTTGTTCCGCGCAAGCGGCACATCGACAATCGGAGGCAGGCAGACGATGAATGACAACATGAACGACAACAAGGTAGTCGCAGGCAAAACGTTAAGCCAATGGATCGCGGAATACCCGCTGCTGAAGGATATCGTCTCCACACAGGAGACATTTTGGATCAATCCCCGGCATACTTCGTTCAACCAAGCAAACCTTTCGCTGACGGAGGCCGACGTGACGGATGCGGAGCAACGGCTGAAGCGGTTCGCACCCTACATCGCCAAGGCTTTTCCGGAAACCGAAGCGGCAGGCGGGATCATCGAGTCGCCGCTTGTGCCGATTCCAAACATGCAGCGCGAACTGGAACGGCGGTTCGACGATCAAGCGATGCCGGGCCGTCTTCTGCTGAAATGCGACAGCCATTTGCCTGTCAGCGGTTCGATCAAGGCGCGCGGCGGCATTTACGAAGTGCTGGTGCATGCGGAGCAGATCGCCATGAGCCACGGCATGCTATCCGTCCATGACGATTACTCCATTCTGGCCTCCGACCGTTTCCGTTCGTTGTTTTCCCGGTATTCGATCGCGGTCGGATCAACCGGCAACCTCGGCATGAGCATCGGCATCATGAGCGCCAAATTAGGGTTTTCGGTTACGGTTCATATGTCGGCGGACGCCAAGGCATGGAAAAAAGAGCTGCTGCGCAGCAGGGGCGTGACGGTCGTCGAATATGCCTCCGATTACGGCAAGGCGGTGGAAGAAGGACGCAAGCAGGCGGATGCGGACCCGAATTGCTATTTTATCGACGATGAAAATTCGAAGCATTTGTTCTTAGGGTATGCGGTAGCGGCATCACGGTTAAAAGCGCAGCTGGAGCAGCTGAACATTCCGGTGGATGAGCGGCACCCGCTGTTCGTGTATTTGCCGTGCGGCGTAGGCGGCGGCCCGGGAGGCGTCGCTTTTGGCCTGAAGCTGCTGTACAAGGACAATGTGCACGCGTTTTTCGCCGAGCCGACCCATTCCCCCTGCATGCTGCTCGGCCTGATGACCGGGCTTCACGATCAAGTTTCGGTGTATGATTTTGGCATCGACAACCGAACGGACGCGGATGGACTTGCGGTGAGCAGGCCTTCCCGGTTTGTCGGGAAAACGATCGAGCCGCTCATTAGCGGACTGCTTACCGTGCAAGACAGCACGTTGTATTCCTTGCTGTACACGCTGAGCGAAGCGGAACGGATCGAACTGGAGCCTTCCGCATTGGCCGGAATGCCGGGGCCGCATTGGGTCATGCATTCGGACGACGGGAAATCCTACCTAAAGGCGAATGGCCTCGACAGCAAACTGGGCAACGGCACGCATATCGTCTGGGCGACGGGCGGGAGCATGGTGCCGCGGGACATTATGGATGCTTACCTTGCCAAAGGAAAGCCGTGATGACGAGATTCAGGCCGATCGGATTGCCCGGAAGCATTTTTGTCCGTGTACATTAATCGTTTCAAGACTTCAGAAGAGATCACCTTCATACGGGCTACTTTGACCGAATGGAGGATGATCTTCTTTCTTATGTCTGCGCTTCCTCTCTCAGCGCAGTTTTCTCCTCAACAAACCACACCGCCTTCACGATTCCTTATTATTCCGATAACACCCCGATAACAAACGAAAACTACAATATAAATACCACAACAATAGTAACGAATCAAAAACTTCCAACATTTGTGGCGACGAATCGCGTGATGAATGACATGTAGATGATTTTATTTTTTGCCGCATCTGGTATCGGTACCATACAGGATCAGAGCTCACCATGGAATATTCAGTGATCGCAGGGGTTGAAAGAAGGGAGAGGTTTTATTGGCAACACAAGTTCCATCCGTAACGACGGGGCTTCGCAACAAACGAGGATGGGCATACTGGTGGTCCAAAATATTGCTGCACCGCTATTTGTACTTGATGCTTCTGCCTTGTATCGTATCGTTCGTCATTTTCTCGTATATTCCGATGGGCGGATTGCTGCTCGCATTCAAGGAGTTCAAGTTTAACGAAGGCATTCTCGGCAGCCCTTGGGTCGGGTTCACCTATTTTGAAAACTTTTTCAAAGACTTCCGCAGCCTGACCTTGATTAAAAATACGTTAATCATTAGCTGCATGAAGCTTTTTCTCGGATTGCCTTTTCCGATCCTGCTTGCGCTTATGTTCAATGAAATCAAAAACCGGTGGTTCAAGAATATCGCCCAGAGCATCTCGTATTTGCCGCATTTCATGTCTTGGGTCATCATCGTTGGGATCGTGCAGCGGGTTTTAGCGCCGGACACGGGCTTGTTGAATGAAGCGATCTCTTATTTCGGCGGGGACGGCAGCACGTTTTTTATGAACGAGGCGAAATATTTTTACTCGATCATGTTCAGCAGCCATATCTGGAAAACCATTGGATGGGATTCCATCATCTATTTGGCGGCGATCGCCGGCATCAATCAGGACATGTATGAAGCGGCAAAAATCGATGGCGCAAGCAAATGGAACGAAGTATGGCATATTACGCTTCCGTCGATTCGGCCGACGATCATGATCGTGTTCATTCTGTCGCTCGGCAGCATCCTGTCAGCGGGGTTCGATCAACTGTACCTTCTCCGGATGCCGGGTAATTCCGAGCTGGCGGATATTCTGGATACGTACGTGATCCGCGTCGGCTTGCAGCAGGGCCAATACGGCTATGCGACAGCGGTCGGCATGATGCAAGGCCTAGTCGGTTTGATTCTTGTTATTATCGCCAATCGTTTGGCGCGCAAATTGTCCGACTCGTCGCTCTGGTAACGGTACCAGATTCAACCTTATTCCGGGAGAGAAACGCGTCTGCGTTTTTCCATATAAACAATATAGACAAAGAGGGAGATTAACACATGCTTAAAAACAAGATTTGGGCAAAAATGCTGGCCATTCCGCTGATCGCGTCGATGGTATTCGCAGGCTGCTCCCCGAAAGAAGAGAAGCCGGCCGACACAGGCAAAGAACAGACACAGCAGGAGAACGGCAGCGATAATTCCGGGAAACCGGCAACTTGGATTGCCGACCGGAAGATCAAAGGCTTGATTTTTATGGGTGCAGACGATTATACCGAAGAGATGAACCCGGAAATCGTGAAGCAAATCAAGGATAAGACGGGTATCGATTTCGAATTCAATATTATGCCTGCCGAGCATTCGATTGACGGACTCATTGCCGGGCTAGCTTCAGGCGACCTGCCGGACTTCATCGCTTTTTATTTGAACCATAGCGGTCGTCCGGAAATGCCGGTCGTGCTGAAAGCGGCGCGTGAAGGCATGTTCACCGACCTGGCTCCTTTCATGAAGGATACGAAAGTGTACAGCAAATATTTGCAAGACGGCTACCTGCCGCTGGATACGCAAAACGGCGTTATGTTCCGTCCTGAATTTAACGGTGCCGCCTACTTCATGCACATGAACATCTCCAGAGAAACCGGTTATGAAACGAGAAAATGGGTCGGCGGTCCGTATATCCGCAAAGATATTGCCGATGCGCTGAACATCGATCCGAGAACGATCACGACGTCCGAGCAAATGTACGAGGTGGCCAAAAAAATTGAGGCCGGCCATTTCAAAGACAACAACGGTAAAGAAGTTTCCGTCATCGGGCCGAGATATTGGGGCGGCAAAGAAGTTAAGGCGCTGTACAGCGATTTGACTTTAAGCATCAACCAAGCGTTCCAACGGAACAGTGAAGGCAAGATTGTGCATGAGAGCCAAACGGACATCCCGATGAAGCGGGTGGAATACGTCCAGAAGCTGCTCGGCGAAAAGCTGATGAACCCGGAATTTTACACGATGGACGAAAACCGCGCGACGGAAGGTATCTTGAACGGTTCGTTTGCGATTGTGGCCGATATGCACAACTACCTGGATTTCAATAAAGACATGCATTATTTGCCGATGGGCCCGCTGAACGAAGGCGGTAAGCCTTACCAAATGAAGCTGGATTACAAAACGGCAGGCGGCGCTTGGGCGATTCCGTCGACGACAAAAAATCCGGAAGACATCGTGAAGCTGGCCGACTTCCTGGCAAGCCGCGAAGGGAAGCTGCTGTGGCAATACGGCATTGAAGGAAGAGACTACACGCTGGATGCCAAAGGCAACCCGGTCGTGAAGAAAGAAGTGCTCGACTTGAAAGAAACAGATCCGAAAGCGGCAAAAGCGCTTGGATTCGCGGGCGTAGGCAACTACTGGGGCGAAATTCTCGGCAACACCGACATCGACCGGATCGCGGATTTCGGAGAGAGCGAATATGCCGAATCCGTACACCCGGAATCGAACGTAGGACCGCAAAAAATCGCCGAATACTGGGGCTGGGACGAGAAGCGGAAATCTGCGGAAGTTTCGGATAACTATTCACCAAGCGCGTTCTTCGGCGAATTCGACAAAGGCGCAGAGTTAAAAGCGGCGCTCGACAACTGGGACGAAAGCATCATTCGCGCGTACTACGCGAAAAATTCGGATGAGGCCAAGAAAATCCTCGATTCCGCGTATGAGCAATTGAAGGGTTCCGGCTTGGAAGAATACGAAGATTTGCTTGAGCAAAAAGACTCCGATCCAAAAACGAAAGTAGCGTTGTAATTCACATTTGAGCTATTGCCGGCCGGTTTCGTCGGGTTTCGATGAAACCGGCCTCTCTTATCAGGGTGAATGTAAGGAGGCAATGACGTGAGCAATGAATTTTACAAAAGTTCCGCAGGAGAAAAAGTGATCAAAATCGTCATCTATGTATCGATCATCGTGTTATGCCTGTCGATCATTCTTCCGTTTTTGAATATTTTGGCGTTGTCCTTCAATTCCGGCAAAGATGCGGAGCGTGGTGGCATTTATTTCTGGCCGAGAGACTGGTCGCTTGAAAATTACAAGGAAGTGTTCTCCTCCTCGAATATCGTGAGCGCCTTCGGCATATCATTGTTCCGCACGATCGTCGGTACGGTGGCTAGCGTATTCTTGACCGCGATGGCAGCGTATGCGTTAAAAAGCAAAACGATGCCGGGCGTCCGAATGTTTACGATGCTCATCTTCTTCACGATGCTGTTCAGCGGGGGGATTATTCCGTATTATTTGCTGCTCAAGGATTTGCATCTGACGAATACGATTTGGGTGTATATCGTGCCGGGGTTGTACAGCGCGTGGAACATCATCATCATGAGGACGTTCTTCCAGCAAATCAGCGGAAGTCTCGAAGAGTCGGCCCGGATTGACGGGTATAACGATTTTTCGATCTTCATGCGCATCATCATGCCGCTCAGCAAGCCGGTTATTGCCGTGATTGCGCTGTTTAACGCCGTTGGGCATTGGAACGATTGGTTTACGGGCGCGTTCTACGTTCGGGACAGCAAGCTGAGACCGCTATCGACGCTGCTGCAGGAAATGCTCACCCGGGCGGATGCGCTTCGCAAAACGCTGGAGCAAGCGGCCGGAACGAAGCAATACGACATGCTCGACAAAATTCAGGTGACGGGCAACTCGCTGAAAATGGCGACCATTGTGATCGTCGTGGCGCCGATCATACTCGTGTATCCGTTCATTCAGAAATATTTTGCCAAAGGCGTGATGATCGGTTCGATCAAAGAATAAAGCGGGTCAAGCGATGCGTGTGGTCCATGGTCACGGTTGGATGATCTTGGCTTATTTGCCCAAAACGAAAAAACATCGCGCAAACCGCGATGTTTTTTCGTTGGCTGTGACGTATTAGGATTGACTCCCCGCCAAGTAAGCGTCGAGCTGATCGAACGTGCCGCCGAAGCCTTGCTGCACCATCGGCCGCATCCCCTCGAAGGCTTGCCGTTCCTCTTCCGTAGCGTTGATCGGGCCGCCCCGAAACGTGAGCAACGTTTTGCCGTCCTGCTCCTCCAGTGTCAGGTTATTGATAATTTCGAGCGGCCAAACCGGACTGAAAGGAGCCCGGATCGTATTGCCCTCCTCATCGGAGAACGATTGGACGAACACTAGCTTCTCCGGCGCGATAATTTCGCGATAAACGAACTTGCCCCACATGACGTGCCCCTCGGGAGAGCGCTGGCTGCCAAGGAACATCCCGCCCGGACGAAGATCCAGCTTGACGATTTCGAGTGCGAAGCCTTTGGGCCCCCACCATTTTTGCAGGCGCTCCGGCTCGGTCCAAGCTTTGAATACGAGCTCGCGCGGGGCGTCGAAGACGCGGGTAATGACCAATTCGTTACCGGTTACTTGATTGTCGGACATGATAATACCTCCTCATCGTCATGAACTTCATATAGGAATCTCTTAGGGAGAACCGGATGCTTGAACAAGAAGTTTGGACAACATGTCGTAGTCGGGCCGTTTTGTCCTTCGCGGATTTTGACCCACTTTCGTTCCTCCCTCCATAATTTATATATACCACAAAAGGAATATTCCTGCAAACGTATATTTATTAAAACAGCTTTTCCTCCGTCGCCTTCTTCATCGCGGACGCGCGATTCTGCACATTCAACTTCGAATAAATATTGGAAATATAATTTTTCACGGTTCCCTCCGAAAGAAACAGCTTCTCGGCAATGTCGCGGTTAGCGAGTCCGTCGGAGATGCATTTCAGCACTTGCGTCTCCCGGTCCGTCAACCCGTAATCCGACTCCTTCACGAAAGCCCCTGTCGTCGACGACGAACGGGTAAATAACGCTTTCGCCACCTCCTGGGAAATCATCGTTTCACCGCGATGGACGAGTCGAAGCGCCGCGGCCAGATCCATCGGATCGATCGCTTTCAGAATATAGCCTTCCGCGCCGGCGTGCAGCGCCCCGGATACGACGTCCGCATCCTGGAACGTGGTCAGCATAATGACCTTCACGTCCGGGTAACTTTTCTTGATCCGTTCCGTCGCCTCGACGCCGTCCATGACGGGCATTTGCACGTCCATCAGGATAACGTCCGGCAGAAGCTGCGCGGCCATTTCCACGGCAACCGCGCCGTTCTCCGCCGTTCCGACTACGTTAATATCGGCGTTGAGATTAAGTACGATCCCCAAGCTCTTGCGGATAATCTCCTGATCTTCGACGATCATGATTTTGATTTCTTGCATTGTCGCTTTTTCCCTCCCTGCTCTTCAATTGTTGTAATTCTATGATACCGAAAAAAAGTCATAGTCGCATAGTGACTTTCTGAGGCTTACAAAGTCATGTTGAAGATGTGCGTCGATATCATGACTTTTACACCACGTAAGTCACTACTGCATGTGACTTTTTTTCTGTACCTTAGGGATGCGGCCGCAAAATGCCGCGACTAAACAATAGATGAGGTGCTAGATTAACATGTTTTCCTCCATGAAAGATTCGACGAAAGCAATTGCATTTACCGTACTTGTGCTTCTCCTTGCTTTGAGCTTCAGCTACATCTCCGGCATTGACACCTTTTGGTATATGATGACGCCGACGATCGCCGTCCTGATCATGATGCTGGTCGTCACCCGGGACGGATATACCAAGGCGGGCTGGGCCATGCTCGGCCTCCACAAGCTCGGTCTCCGGGGTTGGTTGTTCGCTTTGGTCGTGCCTGCGATCCCGCTTGCCCTCAGCTTCGGCATCGTATGGGCTACCGGCTTGTCCTCCATTGTCGTCGGCGAAAGCTTCGAAGGCGTAAGCTGGGCCTATCTTCCGCTGGTGCTTGTGTTTACGTATGTAAAAGCGACGCTCACGCAATCGATGGGCGAAGAGTTGGGATGGCGCGGCTACTTGCTGCCCGTCATGCTGAAATCCATGAACCGTAAACCAGCGATGCTGCTGAACGGCGTCATCCATGGGGTATGGCACTTCCCACTCATCCTCAATACGAACGCGTACCACGCAGGAGAAAATCTGTGGTTGATCCTGCCCCTGACCGTACTGAGCACGATGTTCCTCGCGCCCGTGATCGGTGAATTGCGCCTTCGTACCGGCAGCGTATGGACGTCGTCGATGCTGCATACGACGCACAATCTCGTCTGGATCATTTTAGGCTATATTACCGTCAACCACGCCGAAGCATCCAAGTATATCAGCGGTGATATGAGCATTGTCGTCGGCCTATGTTATCTCGCGTTAACGATGGTGATCTGGAGAAGAAGAACGTTCACTCAAGATAGCAGGAACAAATATGTGACGTATCGCTAACCGGTACCGAACCATATCAACCGAGGAGGAGCGAAGGATGAACAAACGCCGCGGAATCATTGTTGTTCTTATGCTGGCCATCATATCCGTCATGCTCGGATTTGCACTCAAAGACACCGTCGAATATGCGCCAACGGCAGGCTGGACTGTCGGAATCCTCTTATTTTTGTCCAGCATTATCTTTATCAAACAATAAATAGCCATACGTGTGAATAACAACCTTGAATTAACACGATTTTATAGCTTGAACAATTTAAAGATTGCGTTGACCGACCTGGTGATCGCCCATCATGCGGGTTAGCCTTACGGGGGCTCGGGCGGATTCTGGTATTTCACAAGGCGGGAGCGGGGGTAGGATGAAGAAAGTTTATGATTTGATGGACTGGGGAATATTCGGCCTCCGGTCCTATTGGTATATCGTGTACCTTTTGCAGCTTCTGCGCAATGAGCAGTTCGACGCATCGATCGTGTTGACCGTCATATGGGTCGCCGCCGCGTATGTCGTCCCATGCACGTTCTGGGTTCCTCGCCTTGCTGCCAACAAACAATTGTTTTGCCTTTCCGAGGCCGCAATCGGCGGGTCTTTGTACGTTTATTTGCTGACGCTCACGGGGGAAGGGACCAACTTTTTTCTCATTCCGATCCTTACCGTCGGCTACCTGTTGCCACGGAAAATGCTTATTTTGTCGCCGATATTGCTGTCGCTGTCCTTCGTCAGTTCGGCGCTGGGCGGCATCCCGTTCCAAGACGTCGCCGGTTTGGTCGCGGATGAGCTGCTCTTTTTTGGCATCGGACTGTGGGTCGGCTTTATCGCCGATGCGTACCGTGAAAATAACGAGCTGATTCGGGAGATCGAACAACAGAACAGGCTGCTGACCCAATACGCGAAGCAGATCGAACGAATGACGCTGCTCGAGGAACGCAACCGGATGTCCAAAGATTTGCACGACACGCTCGGGCATTCTTATATTTCCTTCATCATGGGGCTTGATGCGGCCATTCTTACGATGGACAACAAGCCCGTAGCGGCCAAGGAAAAGCTGCTTCGATTAAGGGATTTGACCGAAACGAATCTGCATGAAATGAGAAACCTCGTCCACGCCATGGGCGAACAGGAGGAGGAAACGTTCTTGGACCAGCTCCAGAAGCTGATCCGTAGCTTTCAAGAATATACGGGCACGGCAATCGATCTGCAAATTTCCGGATCCGAAGAGGAAATGGGAAACCGGGTGAGGCAAACGCTGATCCGGGTTATCCAGGAATCGTTCACCAACGCGGTCAAGCACGGGAAAGCTTCCGAGATCCGGGTACGCATGAACTATTCGCCGCATGACGTGTCCATGACGATTCTCGATAACGGACTCGGAAACAAGCAAATCGTCTTCGGATTTGGTCTGGCTTCCATGAAGGAGCGCGTGGAGCAGCTGTCCGGGCGATTCCAGATCGCGTCCGTTCGCCCGCAAGGAACCGAAGTCAAATGTCAATTACCGATAAGAGGAGAACAAGTCTCATGATCAAAATAGTGATAGCGGACGACCAGGAATTGATTCTCGAAAGCTTAAGCATCGTGCTGGATATGGAGGACGATATCAAGGTGGTCGGCCTCGCCAAGGACGGCGAGGAAGCGGCTCGTTATTGCGAGCGCGAGCTTCCGGATGTCGTCTTGATGGACATCCATATGCCGAACCAAGACGGCGTGCAAGCAACGAAGGCGATCAAGGCAAAGTTCCCTTCCGTCAAAATCATTATGCTCACTTCGTACAAAGAGGTCGATTATGTCATGGCGGCTTTGGCGGGCGGCGCCGAAGGGTATTTATTGAAAGCGATCAACCCCAAAAATCTCATTGCGGGAATCCGTGTCGTTCATGCGGGCGGAACATTGATTTCGCAAGAAATGGCCTCGGACTTCATCCGGCAGTTGAGCATGCCCAAGACAGCCGGCCAAACGGAAGAAGGACAAGGCAGTCATGATCGGGATTCGGCAGGCGAGAACAGGGCCCGGATCAAATCATTCGGATCCGGGCTCAGCGACCGGGAAATCGCCGTACTGAAGAAGCTGGCGCTTGGTCTGCGCAACCAGGAGATCGCGGAAGCTCTGTTTTTGAGCGAAGGGACGGTAAAGAACTACATTTCGAACATTTATTCGAAATTGAACGTGAAGGGCCGGCTCGAAGCCACGCAAAAAGCAAGGGACGCCGGGATTTTGAAGAAGAGTCACGAATCCGCATTGTGACCAAACGGCACTGATCGCTTGTGACTTTTGCCCCGTACACTGTAATCAACGGCCATACGAGCTGAATACGATAACAGATTTACGGGAGGCGTTTTTTTTGAAAGCTTTGCAAGTGGCAGGGAAAATAGTTTTAGCGTTTGGTATTTGTATCGTCTTAGGTATCATCTTTAATCTCATGTTGACCGTTATTATGCCGGATCCGGATCAGTTGCCGGAACAATTGGTGTATCTGACGAACGGCCCCAAATCGTTGTTCGTCATTCTCGGCGCTACGGCGATCATGCTGGCGGTCTTCAAGCGGGACCGCGAATGGCCGCTCGGCTTGCAAGGGCCGGGGAGAGTTTTATTATCGGCGAAAGGTTTCTTTTACGGCATCTTGCTCATGATGGTCACGATCATCGCGGTATATTGCGTCGGCGAGGCGAGCATCGTTTCGTACGACGCCCAGGCGACAATCTTGACAGCGCTGGCGGTCGGCATATTTTTGGCTCTATGCGATACGTTTTCCGAAGAAATATTGTTCAGAGGTTATATTCAGAGCATGGTCAAGACAAGCTACGGGCCATGGGCGGCGATTGTCGTTTCGTCCGTTCCGTTTGCGGTCAGCCATTCCTTGGGACACGATGTATTGTCGCACCCCTTCGAATTGCTCAATCTGGTATTGGCAGGGATATTCCTTGCTTTGCTTCGGGAACTGACGGGTTCGTTATGGCTGCCGATCGGCATGCATTTTGCCTGGAATAGTTTCAATCGATTGTTCGGAGAAGCCGATCGCCTCGTTAAGATTGAATTCGGCCCGAATGAGTGGATCAGCGGGGGAGCGGGCGGCTTCGAGAACGGGCTCGCGAATACGCTGATCATGCTGACGATCATCGCGATCTTGGGCCTCAAGCTGAACCGGGGCCATGCAGAGAAACGCGAAGCTGCGATCCAATAATATACACCGGCTAATCCCGCCCCGATGCAGCTCATCGGATGAAGCGGGATTTTTTTGCTGTGCCCGATCGCCCGAAGGTGATCGCAGTCATATCGTCATGTGACCGATTTCTAGCCGAATGGCACTGCGTCATCATGACCTTATTTCGCTAAAGTGTATACCAGAAGGCACGATTTGGTGCGGAATCATGGGAAACGGAAGGGATGACTGCGTGATGTTGGGAACCGCGGGCAAAAAAATGATGCGAACCGTATGGATGGCGTGGGAAGGGGCGTTTGGCGTCATGGCGCGCTGGAGCAGCCTCCATACGATGCAATATGGGATATGCAAGGTGATGGTGAAGAAGCATCGGGGAGATAACATCGTGTGTGAGGACGGCACGTGTATCCGGCGCGGCGATTGGATTGCCGAGCTCCATCTGGACAATGCGAAGGTGCTGGAGCATCTTCATGCCGGCGGGTCGGACCGCGCGGCGCTGCGCATCGCGCGCTCGCTGCGCGACGCCTTGGGGGAAATACATGCTGCGCTTGACCGGCGGGGCGAATTCGTGCAAGTGAAAGCGCTGATCGGCGTCACGCTGCTTCACCGCGGCCTTACGCACGGGCTTGGCTTCGAGCAGCAGCGCATTCGGTCCAAGGTGTTCGAGTGGACGTCGACCCGGTATTTGCGGCTGCTGCTCGCCGTCCTCCATCCGGAAGGCAAAGAGCGGATCGATCGGCGGACGGATCAATTGGTGCCCGTCATGCTGATCCATACGCGCAGATCGCTCAAGGAACGGTTCGCTTCACCCCCGGGCATGACTACGACGACCGCATGACGGAGGCGAATATTTGGTTACGCGGCGCGGATAGTCATACGATTATTAGCCGAAAGTCACTCCGTCCTCATGACTTTTTTTCGGTACATTCATAACGATCATACAAACGGGAGGCAGTATAACGAATGGCGATGCATGAAAAAAAGGACCCGATTCTGCGTCTGAACCAAGTGAGGAAAACGATCCGGGGAAAAGACATCGTGAAAGGCTTGACCTTTGACGTGTACCCGGGCGAAGTTTTCGGATTTCTCGGACCGAACGGCGCGGGCAAAACAACGACGATCCGGATGATGGTCGGCTTGATGTCGATATCGGGCGGCGACATTGCGATACAAGGGACGAGCGTGGCCAAGGAGCCCAGCAAGGCGATGAAGCATGTCGGGGCCATCGTCGAAAACCCGGAGCTGTACAAATTTTTGTCGGGCTATCGCAATCTTGTTCATTTCGCCCGCATGATTCCGGGCATAACGAAAGCTAGGATCGACGAGGTCGTTAAGCTTGTCGGCCTGGAAAACCGGATCCAGGACAAGGTGAAGACGTATTCGCTCGGCATGCGCCAACGGCTGGGCGTGGCGCAAGCGCTTCTGCACAACCCTTCGGTTCTCATTCTGGATGAGCCGACGAACGGTCTCGACCCGGCCGGCATCAAGGAGCTGCGGGACTATCTGAAGAAGCTGTCTCATGAGGAAGGCATCGCGGTCATCGTATCGAGCCATCTGCTGTCGGAGATGGAGCTCATGTGCGATCGGGTCGCGATTATCCAGCACGGCGAGCTGATCGAGATTCAAGAGGTCGCCCAGCTGACGAAGGAAACGCATACGGCGGTAGCCTTTCAGGTCAATCGCCCGAAGGACGCCTTGCGCTGCGTCTTGGCGCATTTTGCCGGGGCGGAAGCGGAGCTTACGGAGGACGGGTTCCTCGTCTTGCTCGGCATGGATCAGGTCGCCGAATTGAACAAACGGCTTGTCCATGAAGACATTCAGGTGTACGGCATCGCCAAACGGAGCAAGTCGCTGGAAGACAAGTTTTTGGAAATGACGGGAGGAAGCATTCAATGATCAGGCTCGTAGCGAATGAAAATATGAAAATTTACAGGAGAGCGCGAACGTGGGTGCTTTTCGCATTGCAATTGATTGCGATCCTGCTGCCACTCGCTTTCGTTCAGTTCGGAGGCGATTCCGGCGACTGGCGCTCGGCTCTCATCGAGGAAAATAAAGAATCCCAGGCAGCGCTGGAAGAGGCGTCGGTTTTGCCGGATAAGGCCAAGCAGCAAATCAAGGATTCGATCGAGCTCAACAATTACCGCCTGGAGCACGGCATCGCGCCGATGAAATCGATGTGGTCCGTCGTGTCCGAATGGCTGCCCGTCATTCAAGTCGCCACCTTGTTCGTCGTCATCATCGCTTCCGATATCGTCGCCTCCGAATTTACTTGGGGCACCGTGAAGCTGCTGCTCATACGGCCGGTCAGCCGAATTCAAATTCTGCTCGCCAAATACGCAGCCGTATTGATCTTTGGCGTGCTGATGCTGGCGCTGACGTTTGCCGGATCAACCCTCATCGGCGGCTTTGTCCACGGCTTCGGCGGCACGGGAGACATTTACCTCTCCGTGAAGGACGGCCAAGTGCAAGAAGGTTCAATGGGCCTGCATGTCCTGGGGACATACCTGCTGAAATCGGTCAACTTGCTCATGATTGCAACGTTCGCCTTTATGCTGTCGGCGGTGTTCCGCAGCAGCTCGCTGGCTATTGCGCTGTCGATGTTGTTCCTGTTCCTGGGGCAGCCCCTGACTATGCTTGTCGCAAAATATGAGTGGGCGAAATACATCCTGTTCGCCAATACCGACCTGACGCCGTATTTGGACGGGAATTCGCCACTACCGGGCATGACGTTAGGCTTCTCGGTCGCGGTGCTGGCCGTATACTTCGTCCTGTTCCATGCCGTATCCTGCGGCGTCTTCACGAAACGCGACGTTCGCGTCTAACCTTATCTAACGCTCAATCGGAGGTGTACATTTTGTTTACAAAATATCGTTTATACGGTTTTTTGTTGCTTATCCTCATTACCATCCTTTCTAGCGGCTGCGCAACGGTTAACTACGTGAAGGATATCGACAAATCGATGAAACAGCTGGACAAATTAAACGATCGGCTGCAGGATGCCAGAATCGAAGCCGATGCCACAGACTTTGCCGAGACGGTGGAAGCGATGAAGAAGGAAACGGACTTTATTAACAATTTGGACCCGGGGCTCATGAAGTGGAAAGGGAGCGACGAGGTGCTGGAGAAGAGCCAGGCGATCGCGGCCTTGCTGGACGACATCGGCGAAGAAGCGGAGCTTGAGCACCCGGACGACAAAAAGTTGGATAAGCTGATTAAAAAACTATCGACCGAAATCGATGAGGTTGTCGAATAATAGCGTAGATTTGCCAAGGGGGCATCCGTTATACTTACAGTAAACGACAAAAAAGGCTGTGACCCTCTTGGCTTTGCTCAATCAACCGCGGCATTGGTTCGACTATGTAGTTTTCGGCATACGCGCGATATGGGGCGTGTTAGGCATCGTAAGTCTTCACTATAGCATCGGCGCAAGTCCTGTTCTGGCTGTCGGAGTAGCGGGCTACGTCCTTTCATGCTGCGTGCCTTTTGCCCTTTACCTGTTCAGACGGGTCCCGCGGTACATCCCGGTTATCGCCGAGCTGCTCATCACCGGGGCGCTGTATATGATCATTCCGGCGAACGACACGATCTTCTCCTTCTTTCATGTCCCTGTGCTGACGCTCGGATATTTCGCCATGGGTTGGCACGCGCTGTGGGCGCTTGTTGCCATCGGAATTTATCCGATCGTGGTGGCGGGCGGATTTCCCGATCTGCCGCTCGATCAGTTACTCGATCAAATGGCCAATTTGGCTGTGTTGTACGGTTTCGGCTTCTGCTTTCAAAAGCTGGTGACCTCCTATCAAAAAATCAACGGCATGTATGGCATCATCCAGCAGCAAAATCAAACGCTGGAAGTATACGCCAAGCAGATCGAGAAGCTGACGCTGCTGGAGGAGCGGAACCGGCTGTCGCGGGATTTGCACGATACGGTCGGGCATACGTTTACGACGACGATTACGGGGATGGACGCGGTTTATTATTTGATCGATCTATCGCCGGACGAAGCGAAAAAAAGCCTGCGCGAGCTGTTGAACGTGACGCGGGGCGGTCTCGACGAGGTGCGAAGACACATACACCAAATCGCGCCGGACAAGGACGAGCAGTCGCTTGCTTCGAGCCTCTCCCAGATCGGAAGCGAGTTCGCTTTGCATACGGGTACCCAAGTAACGATGGAAACCGCAGGCGACGAATATCCGGTTTCGGAGCAGGTTCGCATCGCGCTCATCCGCTGCATGCAGGAATCGCTGACGAATGCGAAGAAGCATGGCATGGCATCCGCCGTGCGAGTGAAGCTTGCGTTCGAGAGAGAGCAGGTCGGCCTATGGATTGAGGACAACGGCAAAGGGAATGAAAGCTTGACCCATGGCTTCGGGCTTCAATCGATGTCGGAGCGGATGGCCAATGTGAACGGAACGCTGAAAATTAAGTCAAGCGCGGACCGCGGCACGGTCGTCCACTGCGCGGTTCCCGTTTTTGTGCGGGCACAGAAGAAGCTTGGGTAACCCGGGCGGGTCATATGATGTGAAGGCGTGAGGATTGTTCCTCACGTCTTTTTCGTGTGCCCGGATGACTTTTTTATGACCGGAAGTCACTACGCCACGATGACTTTTTTTTGCTAGCTTAGAAGAGAAAGGCACATGAGAAAGAGATTAAAGGAGAGAATCTTGCATGTTCAAAAAAAGCATTGTGGCGGCCGCGATTTGTTTGCCGCTCGTCATGTCGTCCGGCAGCGCGTTCGCGTCGGCGGTGGAGAATCCGATTGAGGCGGGGATCGCACTAAACGGAGGAGAGTGGCCGTCGTCTTATGCTCCGACGATTCGCCAGGGAATCACGATTGTGTCGTTACAAGATTTTGCGGCCGTATTCGGACTGAGCGTCGTACACATCCCTTCAAGCAAGAAGATCGCCGTTGCGAGCGAAGCCGGTCTTGTCGAATTGGAAATCGGCTCTGCCGCAGCCCAAGTTAACGGGAAGGTTGTTCCGCTCGAGACGGCGGTGACGCAAGATTCGAACGGCGTCGTCCGCTTGCCGCTCCGGAGCTTGGCCGAGCAGCTCGGCGGGAGATTATCGTGGGATCGATCCGAGGAAAAAGTTAATCTGCGCACGACGAATATGCCGTTCAAGCATAACCTATATGCTTACATCGAACAGTATGCGGAAAACAAAGATTTCAGGGGCTCGGTTCTGATCACTCAGGCGGGAAAAACGATCTTTGCCGGGAGTTACGGGCTGGCCGATGATGCAAAGTCTCTTCCCAACACGGAGCAAACGCAATATAAGGCGGCTTCGCTGACCAAAATTTTGACGGCCGTCGCCATTGCCAAGCTGGAGGAGGAAGGGAAGCTGTCCATCGAAGATTCGATCGCCAAGTACTTCCCGGATATCGCGGCCTGGAAACCGATCAAGATCAAGCATCTGCTGTCGCATACGTCGGGACTTGCAAACTATACGGATGTGCTCGTTCAACGGAAGGCCCTCGAGAAAGGCGGGGCGCTGAAGAGGGAGGATCTGCTTGAGGTCGCTTCCCGTACGGTGAAAATTTCGGAGCAAATCGATTTGGTCAGCGGACTTCCGTTAGCTTTTGAGCCGGGGACGAACGAGCAGTACATCAACACGAACTATTTGTTGCTTGGTCTTATCATTGAAAAGATAACCGGGGAATCTTATGCCGATTTCGTGCGGAAGCAGATATTTGATCCGACAGGCATGAAACGCTCGACCTTAACCGCCAAGGACGCGCCGGATCTCGCCAAGCCGCATGTGGAGCATGCCGCAACGGCCAAGGAGTTAAACGAAGAGAACATGTCGTACGGAGCCTTGGTCACGACAACAGGCGATTTAGCCAAGTTCATGGAAGCTCTGCACGACGGGACGATCCTGAAGCCGGAAACTGCAGGCCGCATGGAGAAAACGCTGCTCTTCAAGCACGGCTACGGCTGGGAAATCGATGAACGGCACGGTCCGGCGAAAGTGTTCCACACGGGAGACGACATCGGCTTCCAGGCGCAGCTGACGTATTACCCGGCGCAGAATCTATCGGTCATCGTCTTGACCAACAACCAGCTTGATTTCCTGAGCGGGATGCTGTCGAGAGACAATGCGGCCGAATATTTCGCCAAGCGGCAGTCGGTCGGCAACGCGTTCGATCTCAGCAATCAAATCATCGCCATGATCGACTCGTATGTCGCTTCCGGCGGCGACTTTTGATTAGATTAATTGACCGCAATTTTTATATCGACCGTGATTAGCGGCCGGCGCCGGCCTGATGTAAGGCCCTGGAAAGGAGAAGTTGCTTTCCGGGGCTTTTTCGCATATATGACGTAATATGTACGGGTCAGAAATTTATTTCTGAAATTCAGAATGTTTTTTCTAAGTTTACAGTCCTAATTGACTCAAATGCTGGTATTCAGAAACTTTTGGCTGAAATTCAGAAAGTTTTGGCTAAAAGAAGAAAATAATTTCTGAATGGTCATGTTTTGTTGGCAGAGTTCAACGAAGATCAGAAATTCGTTTCTGAAATTCAGCATGTTTTTTCTGATTGAAGAAGACCCCATCGACCGGGGGACGGGGGAGTTTGCGGCAGATGGAGGTTGAGGTCGTCCATGACGCAGGCGAATCAGGGGATGGCGAGCAAATTTGAGACAAGCAAGGGCGCCAAGCCGGTCGTGCTTCATGGCTTGGCGCTCTAGCGCGTGCCCCGCTGCTTATGGGGCCGCAGGTTTATTTTCCTTCTGCTTCAAGGTGTCGATTTGCTCGAACGTCGCTTTCTCCATGGCGGCTAACGCCTGGTCCACGCCTTTCGTGCCCGCGATGATTTCTTTGAACTCTACATTAAACGGCCCCTGTACCATGTAGTTGACCGCAGCAAATTTGTCCTCGCCTTCCGGCACCTCGCTTGGATTATAGGTCAATTCATAGAACGCATCGAGCGTTTTACCGTCCTTCAGCTTCTGGTAGCCCGAACGCGCCCAGAGGGTCGTCGGCACTTTCGATTGCACGCGGGCGATTTCGTCTCCGGCCATATATTTCAGCAGCTCCCATGCCGCGCGTGCATTCGGCGACTTCGCGCGAATCGCGAACAGCTCGTTCAGCGAGAAGTTCGTTCCCTGTGCCGCATCGATGCCTTGCGGAGCGGGAATGATCTCCCAGTTGAACTTCCGGTCTTTCAGCACGGATGCGGCCTGATTCAATTTAGACAGCATGTATGTATCGCCGAGCGTTAATGCTGAGCGTCCCGCCACAAAAGGATCGCGCAGCAGCCATTCCTCCTCGCTCATCATGTCGGTGTTCATGTCGGCCTGATAGATCGATCCGCTCTTATAGGCATTCGCAACAAGCTCGACAATTCTTTTCCAGGACGGCGTCTGCACCGTTGCTTTCCCTTTGGTCTGCAGTTTCAGACCGCTGTCGAGGGCAACCTTCTGCATGAACGAAAAAGGATCGCTTTCGTATTCCTGGGCGGCATAGCCATATACACGCGTTTTGGGGTCGCCGCCTGTCGGAAATCGCTGCGCAAGCTGGACAATATCCTCCCAGTTCGCTTTATCCTTAGGGTATTCGATCCCGTTTTTGTCGAACAAATCTTTATTGATGAACAACGCTTTGCTGTCGAAGGTCGGAGCTAAGCCATACAGCTTGCCGTTCCCTTTCAGCTTCAAATATTCCGCGATCGCCGGCTGGATCGATGACATATCGTAGCCGTCTTCGGCGATGACAGGGTCCAGCTCGTACAGGAACCCGTCCGCCGACAAAAGGTTCAGTTCATCGGGGCGAAGCATGAACAAATCCACCTGTTCTTTCTCGACAAATTCCCGCAGCAGCTGGGTGGAATTTTTATCTCCGCCGTTCTCCTGATACATCATGCGCGTCGAAACAACCTCTACGTCAATGTTCGGAAATTTCGCCATGAACATGTAGCCGTATTTTTGCATGAACGACTGCTCGTCCCAATAAGATACCTTCACCGTAGCTTTCTGATTATTTTCCTTTTGCGACACCTGCTTATCCTTGCCTCCGAACAAGCCGCAGGCGCTTAGCGTTAATGCCAACGTTCCCGCCGTCAAAGCGAGAGCCATTCGTTTCAACACGATGGTTCCATCCTCTCTCTCCTAATCTGGTTACTGTCTCTATGTGATGTACCTCCTTATCGTAAGGCGGTTGTCCGGGCAGCGTCCACTTAACAATGGGTGATTTTTCCTTAATAATCGTTAAGAATTCAGCGGCAAAAATTAAGAAATCGAGAAATGTCGCCGTGCAAAAAAATGGGTTTGACAAACATTTGCGCAATCGAATATAGTTTCAATATACCCATAGGGGTATACGTATTGAATGGATCCCGGAAAGGAGGTAAACGCGTTGGATTGGAGTTTTATCGTCACGCTGTTTCTCATCGGGTTTGTCGGTTCACTGATCTCCGGCATAGTCGGTATCGGCGGTTCGATCATCAAATATCCGATGCTGCTATATATTCCGCCCGCGCTCGGCTTTATCGCTTTTAGCGCGCAAGAAGTTTCCGCGGTTAGCGCGGTGCAGGTATTCTTCGCAACGCTGGCCGGCATGCTTGCTTTTCGGAAAGGAAAGTACATTCATCTGCCGCTTGTCTTATCGATGGGCATTCCCATTCTGCTTGGCAGCTTCATCGGCGCCTTCGGTTCGCAATACCTTCCCAATGGGGCGATTAATATGACTTACGCCGTGTTGGCGCTAATCGCGGCGTTCATGATGTTTATGCCAAAGAAGGGAGACGAGCTTGTAAGCGGAGAACTGACGTGGATTTCCTTCAATCGATGGACCGCGGTTGCGGCCGCGTCGATTGTCGGGATTTTGTCCGGCATCGTCGGCGCTGCGGGAGCATTCATTACGGTACCGATCATGCTGGTCGTCTTGAAAATTCCGACACGGGTCGCTATCGCTTCGTCGCTTGCCATCACGTTCGTCTCCTCCATCGGTTCCACCGTTGGTAAAGTTATGGGCGGGCATTTGCTGCTCATTCCGGCCGCCGCAATGATCGTGGCGAGCGTAATCGCTTCGCCGATCGGGGCGCATATCAGCAAAAGGCTCAATACGAAGGTGCTGCAATGGATCCTAGTGCTGCTAATCACGGCAACCGTAGTGAAGATTTGGTGGGATATTCTGATGGGATGAAACGATTCATTTTATAAACGGGAGGAAATCAAAATGACATCATTACAAGCAAATCAAACGTTGGTATGCGAAGGGCTCGCGTGCCCGCTGCCGGTCGTCCGCACGAAGAAGGCGATCGACGAAATGCAGCCGGGCCATGTACTTGAAGTTAGGGCGACGGATAAAGGCTCGGTGGCCGATTTGAAAAGCTGGGCCGGACGGACGGGACACGAGTATATCGGACTGATCGAGACAGACGGCGTGTTCCGGCATTATATACGCAAGGCGGAAGCCGAGGAGATGAGGGAAGAACGTAAATTTCCGCACACAGTCTCCAATGAGGAGGCCCACGGCCGTGACGCTAACATTCTTGTCCTCGATGTGCGCGAACCCGCGGAATATGCGTTCGGCCACATTCCCGGCGCGATATCGATCCCGCTGGGCCAACTGGAGGCGCAGTGCGGCAAGCTGGATCCGGAGCACCACTATTATGTCGTATGCCGCACGGGCAACCGAAGCGATATGGCTTGTCAGCTTCTAGCGGAGAAAGGCTTTAAGCATGTAAGCAACGTGTTGCCCGGCATGTCGCAGTGGAACGGACCGATGGATCAGAATTGATCCGCAAGCGGGTCTGTTGCGAAGTAAGATTTTAAAACCAAGGAGGAGTTACCGATGGCAATAAGGCAAATCAACGCGCGGGAGCTGCATCAGCTTATCAATGGCACCGGCGGCGCGTTCATTCTGGACGTACGCAACGAAGAAGATTTCGCCAACTGGAAAATCGAAGGTCATCAAGTGCGCTCCGTCAACATTCCGTATTTTTCATTCCTCGAGGAGGACAAAGCGGTACTGGAGCCGCTGCCGAAGGATGAAGAAATGGTCGTTGTTTGCGCCAAAGGCGGATCGGCGCAATTCGTAGCCGAAATGTTGGATGCGAAAGGTTACCGCGCCGCGGTACTCCTGGACGGCATGCTGGCATGGAGCCAATTCTATGTTCCGATGGAGGTTGCCGCGAACGAAAAGGTTCAAGTGCTGCAAATCAATCGGCTGTCCAAGGGCTGTCTATCCTATGCCGTCATATCGGGCGGTCAAGCGATGATTATCGACCCGAGCCATCGGATTGAAGAGTATATCCGGTTAGCCGAGCAGCATCGGTTCATGATCTCCCATGTGGTCGATTCGCATTTGCACGCCGATCATATATCGGGCGGAGCCGCGCTGGCCGCGCGAACAGGAGCCGTCTACTTGATCTCCTCCGGAGAAGTGAAAGGGACGAATCTGAACTACGAGCCGCTCGAAAATCACGCTTCCATCCGCATCGGCCAAGTGGATGTCGAAGTACTGGCGCTCCCCACGCCGGGACATACGCCGGGTTCGACGTCATTTCTGGTTGACGGGAAGTATTTGATGTCCGGGGATACGATTTTTGTCGGCGGATTGGGGCGTCCCGACCTTGGAGGCAAGGCCGAGGAATGGGCGCATGATTTGTACGATACCGTATTTCGCCGGATCAATACGATGCCGGATGACGTGCTTGTCCTGCCGGCGCATTATGCGGACATCTCGGAAATGAACGGCGACGGCATCGTCGGCAGAGCGCTTGGCGATATCCGGGAACGCAACGACATCATGCGGAACGAGGACAGGGATGCCTTTACGGAACAGGTTGCGGGTGCTGCATCGACGGAGAAGCCGCCGAACTTCGAAGATATTATCGCGATCAATCGCGGAGAGCTTCAAGTCGAGCCGGAACGCGCCGTAGAGCTGGAAATCGGTCCGAACCGCTGCGCCGTTCATCATCATGAATAACGATAACCACTATTAGGAGGCTGAACGAGTATGAAAGCAAACGTAACGATAGACGCCAAAGGACTGGCTTGCCCGATGCCGATCGTCAAAGCGAAGAAAGGCATGGACTCGCTGCAATCGGGGGAAATCATGGAGCTGCTCGCGACGGACAAAGGCTCGGTCAACGATTTTCAGGCATGGGTACGCCAGACGAAGCACGAGATGCTGGAGCACAAAGAGGTCGATGGCGTATACGTGTTCTACGTGCGAAAAGCGTGACCGGAACCTGTACGGACAACCTGTATTCGAAGCGCATTACGCGCTCATCCGCTGCCGGCGGCCTGTCGCAACGGCCAGCAGGCCGCCAAGCTATCGTTTTTTTTGCGCGCAATATATACGGTTACGTGTATAAGTACTATAATCGAAAGGGGAAACTGCTCCAAGATGGAAACGAACAAAGAGAAAACGACCATTGTTTTGTTCAGCGGAGATATGGATAAAGCGATCGCCGCTTTTATTATCGCGAACGGGGCGGCTGCTTACGATCATGAGGTGACGATCTTCTTCACCTTCTGGGGACTGAACGCGCTTCGCAAAGACGAGCCTGTGCAAGTGAAGAAAGGCTGGCTCGAGCGGATGTTCGCTAGGATGATGCCGAGAGGAGCGAAGCGGATGGGCTTGTCCCGCATGAACTTCGGCGGCGTTGGTCCGAAGCTGATCGGGCACGTGATGAAGAAGCATAATGCGCTTAGCCTGCCGCAGCTGATCGAGCTTGCACAAGAGATGAACGTCAAGCTCGTCGCGTGCACGATGACGATGGACTTGCTCGGCTTGCAAAAGGAAGAGCTGCTGGACGGCATCGAATACGCGGGAGTCGCGGCTTATCTCGGCGATGCAGCGGAGGCCAAGGTGAACTTGTTTATATAAGGTGAGCATTCGGAGAAGGGAGGTCGGTCCGGCATGAAATACGATGAAGACGTCAAACGGCGGCTGCGGCGCATTGAAGGTCAAATTCGCGGCGTGCTCAAAATGATGGACGAGGAAGCGAACTGCAAAGATGTCGTCAGCCAATTGTCCGCCGTCAGAAGCGCATCCGACAAAGCGATCGCGTACATCGTCGCCGTGAATTTGGAGCAATGCATCCTAGAAGAGCAGCAAGCGGGCGGCGATACGAGCAAGCTGGTCGCGCAAGCCGTCGAGCTGCTCATCAAGAGCCGGTAGCCGACCTTGCCGGTGTGGCGCCCCTTCAGCCGACATGAAGCGGCCCCTTTGGCTCGGCCCAAATCACGCTCAAACACTTGACTGCCATGCCATGTTCCGGTAAGATGAAAATACGCTTAATTTCCGGTTATTCAATCGGAAAGCGGGGGAACCATTCTTTTGGGGCGAATCATGAATTCATGTAGGGGACCACTTTCCCAAGCCCGACAGCTAACCTCGTCAGCAGTAGGTGGGTCACAGTTGCATGTTCAATTACACTTTAGCTGACCCGTGTATTCGGGTCTTTTTGCGTTCAATTGACCCGATTGCAGCGATCTTCAGGATGCTTTATAGCGTCTTGACTTTCGCCGCATGCAGGGTCATTTTTGTTTTTCCCGCAACTATGATCTATCCGTAAAGGAGGGATATCCACGCTTTATATCACTTGAAGAAGTCGTGACACTATAACCATTCAAGGAGGATGAAAGCATGGCGCAGCCAAAGTACATTACGAACATTGACAAAATTACCGAAATTCCCGAGCGTGACCGAATTAAGCTCAAACAGATTACCGAAAAATTCGTGTTCCGGGTCAACGACTATTACTTGAATCTGATCGATTGGAGCGATCCGAACGACCCGATCAAAAAGCTGATTATTCCGAATGAAGGCGAATTGTCGGAATACGGCAGATGGGACGCTTCGGACGAAGATACGAATTACGTCGTTCCCGGTTGTCAGCATAAATATAAAACGACCGCTTTATTAATCGTCTCCGAAGTATGCGGGGCGTACTGCCGGTATTGCTTCCGCAAGAGGCTGTTCCGCAACGACGTCAGCGAAGCGATGTCCAATGTCGATCCGGGGCTGGAGTACATCGCGAAGCATAAGGAGATCAACAATGTTCTGCTGACCGGCGGAGACAGCCTGATCCTTTCGACTGCGAAGCTGAAGGGCATATTCGAGAGGCTGAGAGCGATCGACCATGTGAAGATCATTCGGTTAGGCTCGAAAATTCCGGTGTTCAACCCGATGCGGATCTACGAGGACAACGAGCTGCTGGAAGCGATTCGAGCTTACTCCAGCGTAGACCGCCGCATTTATGTGATGGCGCACATCAACCACCCCCGGGAAATTACGCCGGAAGCGAAGCGGGCGTTTGATGCGCTGCATCAAGCCGGGGCTATCGTCGTGAACCAAACGCCCGTTTTGCGGGGGATCAACGACAATGCCGCCGTACTCGGCGAATTGCTGGATAAGCTTTCGTGGGCCGGCGTAACGCCATATTATTTTTTCATCAACCGTCCGGTTGCCGGAAACCGCGATTTTGTCCTGCCGCTGGAACGGGTTTACCGTCTCGTCGAAGAGGCGAAGGCCAGAACCTCGGGTCTTGGCAAGCGGGTCCGATTGTCGATGAGCCATACGTCGGGCAAAATCGAAATACTCGCGATCGAAAACGGCAAAGCTTATTTGAAATACCATCAATCGAGGGACGACCAATACGGGAAGTTTATGATTCTCGATTGTCCGGCGGATGCCGCGTGGTTCGACGATTTGCCGGGCAGCGAGAAGTACTGGCAGAAGCCGAAGAAGAAAAACGAGCTGATAATTTCCGTGAACGAACTGCCGAACCATCCGAGGCAGAAACGAGTGGCGCGAGATTGCTCCGCAGGCTAACGCGGCGGGGGCTCGGCAGCTAACAACATCGCTGTGAAGAGGGGAATCCATGAGCCGAATTGATGTCATTCGCAAGCGCATCGCCAAGCAGCATTACGCAGATTCCGGCCACATGGCGGTGGACGACATCCAATATTTAATGGATGAGGTCCAGCGTTTAAGAGGCGCCCTGGAAACGATCGTGGGGGAAGGTTATTTCTCCAGCGATGCGGAGCATTGGATGGCGTACAAGCGAATTGCGAAGAAAGCGCTGGAGCAGCGGTAGCCAGCTTTTTTAGAAGGAAATGTTTATGATCCAACAGGGAGCATCCATTCTGCGGAATGGGTGCTTTTTGTATTCGCAGGGTCATTCATCGTACGAGCGGGCCCATACAAATTTTGGCCGAGAACATTTTATCGGATGAATGGAAATCGGGGGAATACTGAACGATGACGAGGGCTTATTTTGCCGAATTACGATACATAGACGTATCACAATTCAAATAATACGTCATATACAAGGATTTACACTTGCATTAATACATCATATATAAGTATAATACAATCATCAAAGAGAAACGTGAGTCATATTTCTCGAACACCTAGGAGGGATTTCGATGACAGGAATAGGTATTAGCGGTACTGGACGTATTGGACGGTTATTAATCCGGAGCATGTTCAAATCAGATCATCTCGTGAAATATTTGAAGGCGGTAAACAGCACCTATCCGGTCGAGACCATCGCGCATTTGCTGAAATATGATTCGGTTCACGGAACATGGGATGCCGACATCGGTGTAGAGGACGGCAAACTGCGAATTAACGATCGCTTAATCGAATTCGTCAGCCAACGGGAGCCCGAGCTCATCCCTTGGGCGAAGCTGGGCGTAGATCTGGTGATGGACGCCACCGGTAAATTCAACGACCGCGAAGGCGCCAAGCGGCATATGGCGGCAGGTGCCGAGACCGTTATCATTACGGCTCCGGGCAAGCAAATGGACCTGACGGTCGTAATGGGCGTAAACGAGAAGCAATACGATCCGGACCGGCATCGTATATTGTCCGCCGCATCTTGCACGACGAACTGCGTTGCGCCGGTGCTGAACATTTTGGACGACGCATTTCAAGTGCGGAACGGCTGGATGACGACCGTTCATTCGGTGACGTCCGACCAGAACCTGCTGGACAATCCTCACAAGGATTTGCGAAGAGCGCGTGCTTGCACGCAGTCGATCATTCCGACGACAACCGGCGTGCGCAAGGCGCTTCAGGATGTACTTCCTCATCTTGCCCCCCATATCGAAGGATTATCCTTGCGCGTGCCGACGCAGGACGTGTCCTTGGTGGATTTGACGGTGGAGGTCGAGAACGAGGCGACGATCGAGGAAATCAAGCAGGTTTTCCAAGCCGCAGCTACCGGGAAGTTCGCCGGGTATGTCGGATATTCGGAGCAACCGCTCGTTTCCGCCGATTTTGTCGGCAATTCGCATTCCGCCGTCATTGACGGTTTGTCGATCATGAAGCATGGCCGGCAGATCAAGGTTCTGGCTTGGTACGACAATGAATGGGCGTATGCATGCAGAGTCGTCGGTCTTGCGAATTTGGTTGTTGATAAAGCGAAGCAAGCGGCCAGAGATGCGGTGGCAGTTTAAGGCTTATTGGAATGATTGATCAAGCGGATGGAGGAGCAAGCAGATGGAGGAACTTAGGTTGGAACGCAAAAAGGATATACAGGCAGCTATTCCGGGCTCTTCGGACATCCATGTCAATTTGCCGGTGCCGAAGCTGATTGAAGCCGCAATTCGGCGAGGCGAAGGCCGTCTTTCGTCGACGGGGGGACTGCTGGTATCGACCGGACAATATACGGGACGTTCGCCGAAGGATCGATTTATCGTGAAGGACTCATCGGTTGTCGATCATGTAGCCTGGGGCACCGTCAATCAGCCGATTGCGCCTGAACGCTTCGACAAGCTATATCAGCGGGCGCTGGCTTATGCTGCCGATAAAGAGCTGTTCGTATTCGACGGTTTCGCCGGAGCGGACGTACAATACCGGATGCCGATTCGGGTCGTTAACGAATATGCTTGGCATAATTTATTCGTCCATCAGATGTTTATACGTCCGACGGAAGATGAGCTCGGGGCGCATAAACCGGAATTCACCGTCATGGCGCTGCCTGGACTGGAAGCCAATCCTGCCGTGGACGGGACGAACTCCGAAACGTTTATTATCGTTTCCTTCGAGAAGAGAGTCGTCCTGATTGGCGGGACGCAATATGCGGGCGAAATGAAAAAATCGATATTCAGCGTTCTGAATTATTTGCTGCCCTTTAAGGGCGTGTTCCCGATGCACTGCTCCGCCAATGTCGGCGAAAGCGGCGATGTTGCTTTATTCTTCGGTTTGTCCGGCACGGGCAAAACGACGTTATCCGCCGACCCGGATCGCCGTTTAATCGGCGATGACGAGCACGGCTGGTCCGATACGGGCGTCTTTAATTTCGAGGGCGGTTGTTACGCGAAGACCATCGGATTATCGCAGGAGAAGGAGCCGCAAATTTGGGATTCGATCCGGTACGGCACCGTGCTTGAAAATGTCGTTGCCGACGAAACGACCGGGCTTGCGGATTACAGTGACGGCTCGCGGACGGAAAATACAAGAGCGGCGTACCCGATCGACTATATTCCGAACGCCGTTATTCCCGGCATTGCCGGCCATCCGAAAACGATCGTGTTCCTGACGGCCGACGCCTTCGGCGTGCTGCCGCCCATCGCGAAGCTGACGAAGGAACAGGCGATGTATTATTTCTTATCCGGCTATACGTCCAAGCTGGCGGGCACCGAGCGCGGCATTACGGAGCCGGAGGCGACGTTCTCCGCCTGCTTCGGGGCGCCGTTCCTGCCGCAAGCGCCGAAAGTATATGCCGACCTGCTGGGCGATAAAATCGATCGGCATGGAGCGAGTGTCTATCTCGTCAACACGGGATGGTCCGGCGGCGGCTACGGCACAGGCAAGCGGATGAACCTTGCGTACACCCGGGCCATGGTCTCCGCGGCGATCGACGGCTCGTTGGAACAGGCGACTTATACGGCTGACCCGGTATTTAATCTGATGATACCGGATCAGGTGAAGGGCGTGCCAAGCGAGCTGCTGAATCCGCGCAGCACATGGAAGGAGCAGACCGCATACGATCGGGCGGCCGGTATGCTTGCGGAGCGGTTCTCCGCTAACTTCGAGAAATTCGGCGACGTAAGCGAGGAGATCCGCAAGTCCGGACCACGGACGATGATTATACGTTAAAAATGAAATCCCCCTTGAATGCGATTGGTCAAACGATCGGCTGTTCAAGGGGGATTTTCGTAGTAGATTCGATTCTTAGCAGGCGCGGCTCTTCAGTCAGCCGTGCCACGATTCAGCTTAGAAATGTTCTTCGACAAACTTGCGCTTTCTGCCCGTCAACAGATAAAGGGTAGGCACGAAAACTAACGTCAACAATGTCGAAGTCGTTAAGCCGCCGATGACCGTGATTGCCAAGCCTCCGGAAATCAAGCTCGTCGTCGAGTGAGACAACGCCAGCGGCAGCAGCGCCAAAATGGTGGCGAAAGCGGTCATCAGTATCGGTCTTAGCCGCGTTTTGCACGCCTCGATGATCGCTTCCTTCAGCTCCATGCCGGACTTGGCGTTCCGTTCGACGCGATCCAGCATGACGACCGCATTCGTCACGACGATGCCGACGAGCATCAGCATGCCGATCATCGAGCTCATGGACAACGATTGGCCGGTAATCAGCAGGGCGCCAAACGATCCGATCGGAACAAATAATAACGAAGACAAAATGATCAGAGGTGTCCGCAACCCGCCGAACGTAACGCTCATGACAAGGAAAACGAGGCCGATCGCTCCGGCCATGGCTAGCAGGATGCTTTGGAATCCGCTTTTGATCATCGACAGTCCGCCGCCGTATTTCACTTCCACATTGGCAGGAAGCGTCAAGCCGTCGATGTCCTTCTGCACTTCTTTCGTGATCGCGGCCGTATTCGAGCCTTTGACCGTTCCGCTAACTTGGGCATACGTTTTGCCGCTGTCATGGTTAATGGAGATGGGCGCCGTTCTTTCGCTAATATCGGCAATTTCGCCTAATTTCTTCTTGCCGGATATTGTCGGGATGATCACGTTCTCGAGTTGATCTTTGGTGTTGATTTGCTGCTTATAGGAAAGCGTCAAGTTCCATTCCTTGCTGTCCAGCGTATAAGTGCCCGCATCGATCGGCCTCAATTGCTCGCTGACGGCTTGCATGACCTGAAGATAGGATACGCCGGCGTCTTTGCCCGCTTGATTGATCGTCAGCTCCCACTTCGGAGTCACATCATTCAAATTGTTCGTTATATTTTTCAAATCGTCCCGTTGCTTCATCAGTGCTTCCACTTGACCTGCCGCCTTGGCTAATGCCTCCATATCGGCGGAATACAGGCTGACATCGATATTGTTGCCGGATGGCGGTCCCTGGGATTGCGATTCCTTGATGGCAACCTCCGTATTCGGAACGATTTTGTTAACGGAAGCCGTAATATCTTTGGTCGCGCGGTCGATTAAAGCGTTTGTATCGGTTCCTTCTTTGAGCGTCACGGTGTAAGTCGCTTTATTGGCGGGAGTTCCTGCTGAGAGCCCTCTTCTGCCACTTCCCCCCATGCCGATGGACAGTTGGTAATTGTCCACCCCTTCAACCGCCGCCAAATAGTTGTCGACCTGTTCGCTGGCTTTGTTCACTTGGTCCAGCCCGTCCTTGGCCGGCAAGCTGAGTTCGATTTGAATCGCCGGCGCGGACCCGGACGGCAGGAAGGAGATGCCGAGCAGCGGGATCGTACCGAACGAGCCGATGAGCAGAACGATCGACGCGATCAGCACGGTGGCTTTATGGCGCAGCGCGCCGCGCAGCACCCGCTCGTAAACGCGAACGAGAGCGCCTTCCTTCGGATGCGGCTTTACTTTATTGAAAAATTTCGCGCCAAGCACCGGGATGAGCATCATGGAAACGAATAGCGACACCAGAATCGCGATGCACACCGCAACGGCGAACGGCCGGAAAAACTCGCCGATAATGCCGGTTACGAAGGCGAGCGGGAGAAACACGACCACCATCGCAAGCGTCGATGATCCGACAGCGCTGATCACTTCTTTGGTCGCTTTATAGGCAAGCTCCTTGCCGCTCAGCTCGGTTCCTTTCTCTTGGCGCCATCTGTAGATGTTCTCGATGACGACGATGCTGTCGTCGACGATTCGACCGATCGATACCGCGATACCGCCCAGGGTCATGATGTTGAGCGTAAACCCCATCTGATCCAATAAAGCGATCGTCGCAAAAACCGAAATCGGCAGCGAAAGAATGGAAATGAGCGTCGCCCGCACGTTGCGCAGGAACAGGAAAATCGTCAATATGCAGAACAAGGCGCCGAACAATCCTTCGCGCACAAGGCCGGAGACGGACTCCTTAATGGCCGCTCCCTGGTCGTTGATCACGTGTAAATCCATGCCTGCCTTGCTCCCATAATCGGCAAGCAAAGCGTTCACCGCATCGGCGACATCGGCCGTGTTCGCATCCTGCGTTTTCACGACTTGAATGACGAAGCTTTCTTTGCCGTTGAAGCGCGAAATCTGGTCCTGCTTCGAAACGGTCTTCACCTCGGCGATATCGGACAGCTTCACAGTGGCAGGGATCACGGGAGGCGAGGCTGTATATTGCGCCGCGGAGCCCAAATTGCCGTTCCCTTGGCCCGTATTGGCGCGGGCTTGCGCCTTGCCTTGATTCATCTGGCCTTGCGCTTGCCCGGCGGGATTTTGTCCGCCGCCCGCTTGCAGCTTCAAATCTTCGATTTGCGCGATGCCGTTGATTTTTCCGACCAGTCGAATCGGAATCGTCGTATCATCCTGATTGACGGTACCAAGGGGAACCGCGTAGCTAAGCGCTTGAATCGCGTTTTGGATCGCGTTTAGCGAAATGCCGTATTGGCTTGCTTTCTCTTTATCCACGACAATATTCAGAAGTTCCGTTGTTGTCCCAAGCAGCTCGACCGAGTTAACGCCTTCGAGCTTCTGCAGCTTCGGGACGATCTCTTCTTCCAGCTGCTTCTGCAGTCCTTCGGGATCGTTGTTCGCGGAGAAAACAGCCGCGGAGTAGATCGGCATCGAATTTGCCGCAAGTCGCTTGACGGCAACGGTCGCTTTGCTTGGCAGCGTAACTTTGGCCACCGCAGCTTCGACTTCCGTCGCAATCTTGTCCATATCTTTGCCGAACGGATATTGGAGAAAAATGCTCGCCGCATTTTCAGACGTCGTACTCGTTAACGTATCGTATCCTTGCAGTCCCATCAAGCTATCCTCGATCGGCTTCGTGACGCCCGATTCAATTTCCTCCGTCGATGCGCCGGGATAAACCGCCTGCACGAACACCGCAGGAAAGCTGACGTCGGGGAACGTTTGCTGCTTGATCGTCGTTGTCGAATAAAGACCGAGGACAGTCACCAGAATACATAAAATAATGACCGCCACGCCGTTTTTTAAGCTTATCTTGCTCAAGTAACCCATGCTCTCTCTCCTCTCTTCAATGAGAGGAGTATATCATCCGAATTTGTACCGAATGTGTACGGAACCTTACAAATGTCCGAATGAACGCGGCAGCTTCACCGTGATGACGGTTCCTTCGTTAACGGCTCCTCCGACCGAAATGTCGCCATGATGCAGGTCTACGATGCGCTTGACGATCGATAATCCGAGGCCGTTGCCTTTGACGGCGGTATCTCTGGATTTGTCCGTTTTGTGGAATGGAATGAAAATACGGTTCCGCTCTTCTTCCGCGATGCCGATTCCGCTGTCGGCCATCCGGACGACCGCCCATTCCCCCTCACATTCAAGAAATATGCGGACTTGTCCCCCGTTTGGGGTAAACTTGACGGCATTATGCAGCAAATTCGTCCATACCTGGTTGAGCAAATCCTCGTCCGCCTCGATGATCGTTTCTTCCAGATCCAATTCGATCTCTAGCGACTTGGCGGTCCACTGGGGCTCGCTCGCGATAATCGTGCCGCGAAGCTGCTCATCCAAACGGAACTTTCGCGGAGAGACGGGCGGATGCTCGGATTGGAGGGAGGATAGCCGCAGCAGATTTTGGCCCATGCGTGACAAACGCTCGCTCTCTTCTTCAATAATCGTCAAATAATGCAAACGACTTTGTTCGTCCATCTGCTTGTTTTTGAGCGCTTTCGTGAAACCTAAGATGGACATAAGCGGCGATTGGATTTCGTGGGAGACGCTGTTGACGAAATCGGTTCGCATCTGATCGAGCGCGGCGAGCTGTTTGGTCATGTCATTGAAGCTGCTCGTCAGCTGTCCGACCTCGTCTTTGCTCTTCGAGCGGATCGATACGTTGAAATTGCCGGTAGCGACTTTGCGGGTCGCTTCGGTTAAAATGCGCAGCGGCCGGACGATATAACGCGCGGCGATCAGGATCAACAAGCTGCCTACGACCAAGGCGATCGCCAGCAGCGTACGGACAACCTCCTGGAACGTGCGGATCAATACTTCAAATCTGGGCGACAGGAAAAGCGCATAAGAACGGGCTTTAAGCTGGAAAGGCAGTCCGATCAGCATATGGTCCGGTCCATGCTCCTGGCTGGAGAGGACATTCCCTCTATAGACACCTCCGTTCAACACGGCCTGCAGCTGGTCGGCGGTAATGTCCGTTTTGGCGTTGTTCAAGTAAACCAGCCGCTTATCCGCATCAAAAACCTCGATATTGAAGGTCGTAGGGATCGCGGCCTGGCTCATGTATTCCTCGATGCCGCCGACCGGGGAAATCTGAAGCGAACGAATAATATTTTTGCCGGTTGCAATCAGTTCGTTTTCGATCGAGCCTTTGATCTTATTCATGTAGATCGTCTGCGACACCGACAAAGCGACGACTAGACTTAGAATCACCGCTCCGATGAATACGAGCACGACCCGGACGTATAGCGACTTAATCACGGGAAACCTCCAGCCGATAGCCGAGGCCGCGCAGCGTCACGATTCGGAACGACGTCGTTTCGTACCCGGCGAATCGTTCGCGAAGCCGCTTAATATGCGTATCGATCGTTCGCTCGTCGCCCTCATAGTCGAGCCCCCATATTTGTTCGATCAGTTGCGCGCGGGTGAACAGTTGTCCGGGATGGCTGGCAAGCTGGTACAGCAATTCGAATTCCTTGCGCGGGAGCGTAATCGTCTCCTGGTTCGCGCGGTCGATGATTAGATACCCGAGCTTGTCGAGCGTCAGCTCGCCCAGCTCCACCTTCTGCGAAGCGGCAATGCGATAACGCTTGAGCAGCGCTTTGACCCGCAGCACCATTTCGAGCGGATCGAACGGCTTGGTCAAATAGTCGTCCGTGCCTAAGTGAAACCCTTTGATTTTGTAATCCTGTTCGGCTTTGGCGGTAATCATCAAGATCGGAAACTCCCCGCGCTCGCGCAGCTTGCGGCACAGCTCCCATCCGTCGAGCTTCGGCATCATGATGTCGAGAATAACCATATCGAACGGATGGCCTCCCGCAACGTAATCCCAAGCTTCCTCGCCGTTGGCGGCTTCGATGATTTCGAACCCTTCGTCGGTTAAATATAAGGCCGCAAGCTCGCGGATATGCGGATCGTCGTCAACAAGCAATATTTTCGTCACGTGGCTCACCTTCCTTGAAGTGTCGCACTTCTTCCTTTCTTTGTACCTGTCCTGCGAAATAAAGTCAATGCGAGGGGATTTTGGGTCAATGGAAGAGATAAAAAAAGTCCCGCATGAAAGGTCAAAATGCCGACCGTTCAAGGGGATCGTATGCGCAGCTTTGGCTGTGTGCCGGGCCGCAGGGTTTGGAATTCGATTCATAGGTTAGGCAGTGATATAACGACAGATGCGCGAATGAGCGTCGTTATCGGAAAAATAAAAAAACACCTAAGCGGTGTCGAAACTCGTTTCTGGGTGAATTCAAATACAGATACCTGTTCCAGGCTCCTTATAATAGTATTATAAATCAGCGATCATTATAAGTCTATATTTTTCCTCGATTTTCCTATATCTTATTTCATGCCGGCCGGCAAGTGTAACCATATCTTGGTCATGTTTTTGGCGATGGAGGGAGAAGGATCGGCATAGAACTATCATTCAAAAGTTTTTGGGATGCTGCGGGCACCTTGTACCGGTTGGAAAAAAAACCGGTACTCGTACTCGCGGCGGCATTAATTATTTCGGTTCCGATCATGGCGCTGGAGCTGCTGCTCGTCAAGTCGCTTATTCATCAAGTGCAGATGTGGACGCCCGCGTCATCGATAGCGCCGATCATTGCAGAGGCGGCCTGGCTCGCGGCGCTGCTGTTCGTAGGCAACATCGGTTTCGGCGTGCCGATTCCGATGGCGATGACGCGATTAAGCGAGCTAGGCGCCTTGGAGGAGAAGCGGCTTATTTTGCGGCATACGGCTCGTTTGCCGCTTGCATCTGTGGAGTCGCCGAAGATCAAAGATTTGCGCGAGCGGGCTTTGCAAGTTTCGCTGTACGAGTTATACAACACCGGCGTGCACTTGCTGCAGCTCATTCTGCAATCGGCTGCGCTGATCGCGATGCTGCTCTATTACGGGCAATGGCTGCCGGTGATTGCCGCGGGTGCGGCTGCGCTGGTGCTGGCTCGGGCATCCGGCCGATCGGCGCAGAGCATCGAGCGGCTGTCGCGTCAGCAGACGCCGGAGCGAAGGCTGCTGCGCCATTACGCCGAGCTGATGACGCGCAGAGATGCGGCGAAGGAGGTCCGCCTGTTCGGGCTGGGCCCGCTGCTGTCATCGCGATGGACGGTGCTGGCCGAAAGCCAGTCACGGGAGACGTTCCGCGCCGTTCGTTCGGCGGAGCTTCGCAAGCTCGGTCCGGAGCTGCTCATGGCGCTGCTCGGCGGCGTGCTCGTTGCGATGCTCGTGCTGCTGCCCGGTGGAGCGAAGCTGAGCGCAGGTGATTTTGCCTTATTGTTCATGGCATTAACGATGTTATTGTCCAAGCTGCCGAGCCTGGTCGGCCACATCGTAAACATTCGGAAGCTGTCGATGCGATGGGAGGACTTCCGCGCATATATGGAATTGGAGCGGGATCGGGGCTGCTTGATGCTGAACGCGTTAAACACGGGGGGATCGCGAAAACAAGAAAGTGCCGGCGAGGCGGAAGGGGCATCAGGGTTACAGCCGATGTTGCGGGATATCGAACAACCAAGAGCTATTTCCGCAAGCTCACAGGTTTTAGCTGCGGCCGCACATCCCCCCAGGATGGCGATAGGGAGCAAGCTGGGCATATCGCTGCGGGCAAGCGGACTTCGCTTCCGTTATCCCGGTACAGCTCGCGATACGATAGACGGAATCGATCTGGCGATTCCGCAAGGCTGCCGCGTAGCGCTCGTAGGCGAAAACGGCTCCGGCAAGTCCACGCTGGTCAAGCTGTTAACCGGATTGTACGCCCCGGATGAAGGCGAAGTGATTTGGAGCGCCTTCAGGCCCGGAGAGGAGAGGGCAGCCGATACGGTGGGGCATGAGGTGTCCGCTGTGTTTCAGGATTTTGCTCGGTTGTACGTCATGCTTCGCGAGAATGTCGCCCTCGGCAAGCTATCCGAGCTGCGACATGATGATCGACTGCGTGATGTGCTGCAATGCACGGGCTGCCGATTTGACGACCTGGATGTCCAGCTAGGCGCGACATTCGGCGGGATTGAGCCGTCGGGCGGCGAATGGCAGAAGATCGTGACGGCCCGTGCATTGCTGCGGGACGCGGGTTTTGTCTTCTTCGACGAGCCGACCGCGGCGCTTGATCCACAGGCCGAGAAAGAGGCGTTCGATTTGTTCCTGCGCGTAACGGAAGGCCGTTCGGCCTTGCTAGTGACACATCGGCTCGGTGCGGCGAAGCTGGCGGACGTTATCTGGGTATTGAAAGAAGGACGGCTGGTGGAGCAGGGAACGCATGCCGAGCTGATGGAGCGGAACGGGGAATACCGGCGAATGTTTGATTTGCAAGCATCATGGTACGTGTGAGGAGGGATGGGGATGAAACGACATTCACGCGCTGGGGCTGCTCGCAGCTTGCTCAGGCTGTTGTACAGGATTTGGCGTGACATGCCCGTGCTTGCATCGGTATGGCTGGGCGTTCCGCTGGGCCTGGGGCTGCTCGTTGTGTTTCATTATGCGGCGCAGAAGGAACTAATCGACGTTATTGCAAACAGCACAGGCGAACGGGATTGGGCGACGCTGCTCACTCTAGCGGCAGGGCCGCTTGTTCTGTTGACCGCCGCGGCGCTGCTTCGAGTTATCCTCGCCACCGTGCAGGGCATGATCGATGCGCGGCTCCGCGACCGGGCGACGATGCTCATCCAGTCGGAGGTGCATGCGAAGGCGGTAACCGTTCCGCTCGAACGCATGGACAATCCCGACTATGCGGATCGGCTGCAGCGGGCGGAATCGACGGCAGGCGCCGATTTGTTCGGCGCGCTGCAGCAGACGATCGCGACGGTACAGCTTGTTTGCGAGCTGATCGGCTTGGTCGCGGTTGCCGCGATGGCGCACCCGGTCGTTGGGGTTGCGCTTGTCCTTGTTTTTGCGGTTTCGTTCGGCATCCGCCTCGAATCGGACTTGGTCAAAAGACGGCTTAACCGGGACTTGACGCGGTCCGGGAGGGAATCGGACTACTTGCGCGATGCGATCGTCCGGCCCGAGACAGTAAGGGATATGCGTATTTCCGGCTCGATGGATTATCTTATTGATAAATGGAGCGGGTTGATGCGCCAGTCGCTGTCGCTGCGCACGAACGCGAATCGGAGGGAGATTCGGCGCGGCATGATCGTATCCGCGCTGCAGATTACAGGATTGTTCGGGGTGATCGTTTGGCTGGCGTTGCAGCTGAAGTCAGGCGGTGTGACTACGGGTACGCTCGTTGTCGTATTCCAGGCGATGCGGCAAGCTCACGGTATTTCCGGAAGATTGGCTTTTCCGGTCGGGAAAATCTACATCCAAGGGGCCAAGCTGTATGATCTGGTTGAATTTTTAAGCGAAGCGCCGGAGTCGGGACTAGGATCAGGTCGAAGATTAGAACCGGAATCAGAATCAGAATCCGGACCCGGACTTGGAAGGTCAGTGGATGCTTCCGCCACTGTACTTCCGCGCCATCCAGAAGGCTCCCCATCGTACGCGCTGCAACGCCCAACCGAAGGTTCGCCTCATCCACGCGTCTTTTCGTCGCCGTTGCCACATAAACAGGCCCCCGGAGCCATAGGCCGGATCACATTCGAAGATGTGACCTATCGCTACGCGGGCGCGGCCGAACCGGCGCTGAACGGCATCCGGCTCACGCTTGAGCCCGGGGTGACCGTAGCGCTCGTCGGCGAGAACGGGGCGGGCAAGTCGACGCTCGTCCGGTTGCTGCTCGGCCTATATAAACCAACGGCGGGGACGATCGCATGGGATGGGGTCGATCTTGCGGAGCTGAACCCGGCGCTGCTGCGCCAATCGATGTCCGCAGCGTTCCAGGACTTCGTCCGGTACGAGACGACGCTGCGCGACAACGTTGGCTTCGGGCTGCCGGGTGCCGCCGTCGACGACGCAGCCCTGCGCCGAGCGCTACGGACGAGCGGGGCCGAAGCGCTCGAAGCGATGCCCGGCGGACTTGACGCCCGGACCGGGCTCACGTCCGAAGGCGGCCGCGAGCTGAGCGGCGGCCAGTGGCAGCGGCTCGCCATTGCAAGGGCGGCGCTGCGCGACGCGAAGCTGCTCGTGCTCGATGAGCCGACCGCGGCGCTCGACCCGCAGCACGAAACCGAGCTGTATCGCTCGTTCCGCGAGCTGGCACTCGGCCGCACCGTGCTGTTCGTCTCGCACCGGCTCGGCTGGGCGCGCTTCGCCGACCGGATCGTCGTGCTGCAAGGCGGGCGCATCGTCGAGCAGGGCTCGCACGAGACGCTCCTCGCCGCAGGCGGCGAATACGCCGCGATGTTCCGCGCACAGGCGGCCTGGTATCAAGAGGCTGCCGGCTAGCGGGTGGAAACCCGGCTTAGCCGGGTGTTTTGCTCGGCTATTTCCCCATTTCCCGGTATTTTGCATGCAAATCGAAGGGACGTCACTCCAGCGTCCTTTTTTGCTGCATAACTGAACACCTTTAATCCGGATATACCAATCTAATGTCTATGCCGTTCTAGTAATAATGGGCTATTTATAGAGATACGTGCTGATTCCTATGGTCAAAGGCTAGAATATGATATTCTACACTGGCTGTAGAAAGGAGTTAATTTACTTTGGAAGTGAAAAATCCTTGCAAAGTACCGTTTCGGTTTGCATACGTCACAAATGTTCAAGATAATACATTGTCGATTATTAACACGAAAATAAGAAAAGTGATCAAGACGATCAAAACAGGAGTTAACCCGTTTGAAGCTGCAGTTTCACCGGGAGGGAAATTTGCCTACGTTGTCAATAATGGCTCCAACACTCTTCAGGTGATTGACAGAAAAACCAACAAAGTGATTCGCACGACAGTCGTTGGGAAGTCTCCAAACGATGTTACAACCTCGAAAAAATTCGTTTATGTCACAAATAGCGCTGACGATACAGTTTCCGTCTTGGATTTAAAGGGTAAGAAGATTGTTGATACGATCAAGGTGGGGGACAGTCCCGGTGGGGTTACCGTACTGCAAAATCAGTGTAGGAGGAAAGTCCAAGTTTATGTCGCTAATTTTGTAAGCAATACAATAAGTATATTCGATGAGCAAAATCGTAAGAAGGTCAAAACGATTAAAAGCGGAGATGGACCGCAGCAAATTGCATTTGCTAACAATGGAAAAATCGCCTATGTCACCAATGAATTCGATAATACGGTATCCGTCATTGATACGAAGAAACAAAAAATCGTAAAAACGATTAGAGTTGGGAATGCACCAGTTGGTGTTGCTGTTACTCCCAATAATAAGTTTGCTTATATTGCCAATATTGCCGACAACACCGTATCCGTAATTGACGTTTGTAGAAATAAGGTCATTAAAACGATTCCCGCCGGCAAGGGTCCGCTTCTTGTTGCGATTACAAAGGATAGCAAATTCGCTTATGTTACTAATCTTCTAGGAAACACCGTTTCAGTGATTGCTACAAGGAAACAAAAAGTAATCGATAAGATTAAAGTAGGAAATGCCCCGGCCGGTATTGCAATTATCCCCATTTAATATGGAGGTAGTTAATTTGAAAAAAGAAAAAATGCTATCTTTAATCCAAAATGAATTAGCAAAAAAACCAAAAGCGACAAGCATGGAAATATCGAAAAAATATCGTATACCCTATTATATGGTTGTTCTATTCGCAAATAAACAGAGCCTTAGAAAAAAATAAAAATATGGGTAGGGTAAGGACGTCAATAACGGCGTCCTTTTTTTGTTTTTGTACCGCCCATCGGGTGATATTTGGAGTCGAGAAGGAATAATTAGAATCTTTTTTTACCAGAGGAATCAAGGGGAGGGTGTTATGATGTTAGGGGAGCTTCAAGCGAATGAGACCTTTTAAGAAGGGGGATATTTTCATTGAAAAATTTTTATTATGTGCTGCCAAGCGATTTGGCTGAGATTTTGCATAACTCAAATTGGAAGCCTATCGATGCTCCATACTCAGGGGCGTCGACTTACCGTACTCAAGGAGAATTTACGGGATATCTGAAGGTATTGCCGGTCGGCCATAGGGAACCGTTAGAAAATTATAGAGATCGATTACTATGGCTTAAGGGTAAGCTCGCTGTGCCGGATGTACTCTATTATTCCAAGGACCAGGAATACGAATATTTATTAATGTCCGAAATCGAAGGCAAAGACGCTACGGATGAGATTTTTAAGAGCGATATTCAAGCAACCGTAGCCGTTCTAGCCAAAGGATTACGATCTATTCATACGCTATCCATAGCAAATTGTCCTTTTGATTATTCTTTAGGCGGAAGATTGAAATTGATTGAACAAAGGCTTAATGCAGGATTAGTAAACATAGCTGAGATCGAAGAAGAATTTAATGATGGAATCGATAATTTATATGGTTTCATTCAAAGGATGCGTAGTGAAGTGAAGGAGGAGCTAGTTTTCACACATGGGGATTATTCCGTGCCCAATATCGTCATAAAAGATGGAGTTATCAGCGGTTTTATCGATCTGGCAGATGCCGGTATCTCAGATAAGTATCGCGATCTATCCGCAATCCATCGTAGTTTGATCCGAAATTTTGGGGCGGAGTGGGTAAATCGGTTTTATGAAGAATATGGGGTTAAAGTAGATTTTGAAAAGTTAAAATTTTACGATTTGATAGAATGTTTCGCCTGTAGTTGATTATTAAAATCAGTTCGTGAACGCTTAGAGCGCAAAGGGGATCGATTAAGATTGAATAACGGAACAATTATTTTTCTGAACGGCACATCCAGTTCGGGCAAAACAAGCCTATCGAACGAGCTGCTCCAGTTGCTGGGAGGGGAATGGATGTACCTTTCCGTCGATAACGCGATTGCAGGAGTTAATGACATGTTGTTGAATATGTTCGGTACACAGCTTTCGAGAGAAGAAGTGCAAACCATCGAGAGGGACGAAATGATCGAAACGCCGGTCATCTCGTTGTTTCACCATTACATCGCTGCATTTTGCAGGATTGGCAAAAACATTGTCGTCGATCACGTATTGGTCGAGCCGGGTTGGCTGAAGGAATGCGCAGAATTGCTGCAGGATACGCGAGCTTATTTTGTCGGCGTAAGGTGTCCGCTGGGTGAACTCGAACGAAGGGAACGTGCGCGCGGAGACCGGCCGATCGGCTTAGCCAAGGCGCAAATCGATATCGTGCACCGACATAGCAGGTACGACATCGAAGTCCATACGAATGAACGGTCTGCCCGGGAATGTGCGATTCAAATCAAACATTTCATAGAAACCGACCCGCCGGGAGCTTTCAAAATATTAAGCGGAACGGGGACGAAATGAGGGAGAAGAGCATGGATTGTTTAGGCTGCCGGTTGGCTAATGGCGTTGAAGAGGTCCGGATTATTTTTGAAAATGAGCATGTGAGCTGCTTTCTGGATATCGACCCGATCAACGAGGGACATACGTTAATTTTGCCCAAAGCCCATGTCCGCGAGCTGATCGACATGGATGCCGCGTTGATGGCCTCCGTTATGGATGCTGCTTCACGGATTAGCCATGCTCTTCAAGCAGTTTATAGGCCTGACGGAATCAGCATGATGCAGAACGGCGGCGTATTTAACGATCTAAATCATTTTCATCTACATCTGTTTCCAAGGTACCGGAATGATGGGTTCGGTTGGCAAGAGCCTGAGAGCAAAGTCGTTAATGAGCCGGATTCGGTCCGGGACAAGCTGATTGAAGCCATCGGGAGGTTATGATGGACAATAGCCATCTTGCCTTCAAGCTGCCGAGCCATCTGATCGACCTACCGAACATCACAAACATCATCCCGATCGATAAAGGTCGTCATTACCAGGCCACTTACAAGATCGAAATGAGGAACGCAGAGCAATACGTGTTGAAAATGAAAAGCAAGGAGCACGCAGGAAGGTTGGCTGACGACGCGGAAAGACTCCGGTGGGTTTACGGCAAAGTCCCCGTTCCCCGGGTCATCGGTTATGAGGAAATGGATGACATGGAATATGTCGTCATGGCATATATCGAAGGGGATACGGCGGAAGATTATGAGCCGGGAGCCGGTCAGAAAAGCATGGGCCGCTTGCTCGGCGAAGGACTGAGGACGATACATAACGTTCCGGCCGAGGACTGTCCGTTTCGGGATTTTACGCCGGATCGCTTGATCGGAATGGTGCGCAGCAATATGCTGGAGAGAAGGAGGGAGACAGAGGAATCGGCAAAGGCTGCCTTTCCCGATTCTAGCGTTGAACGATTGTTAGACTATTTGGAACGGCACAAGCCGTCCGATCGCGAGCTTGTTTTTACCCATGGGGATTACGGGTCGGGCAATGTGATCGTGGACAACGGCAAAATCCAAGCGTTTATCGATATGGGAGGAGCAGGTATCGCGGACCCCTATTACGATATTTACTATGCGGTCAAAAGCTTAACCGTATACACGAAACGCAGCGAGGAAGTCGCCGAATTTCTGAAAGGGTACGGAATCCGGCAGCTTGACCCGCATCTCATGCAATATCATCGCATCATCGATACGTTATTGTTGTAATCCAAATCCATATAGGGAGGCAGTTTTGTTGAGCGAGAAGAAAACGGTTTTCGGTTTGTTTCGCGACCCGGTGTTCCTTCATTTTGTAAGATCGGTTCGCAAATATCGCTGGTTGTACGTCGGAGCGATTGGAACGCAGATCGGTTTAACTCTGGTATCGCTGCTGTTCGCGGAGACGGGTCGCCGCTTGTTCGACCTTGCGCCGAACATCCCGGCCAAAACATTAACCGTGCTGTTGTCCGTATTCGTCGGACTTACGGTATGCACGATGGCGCTTCGCTTCTGGAACGAATGGCTGCGCTCGTACTTGAACGAATCGGTCGTGTACGAGATGCGCCGCAACATATTGAACCATTTGCAGCGTCTTCCGCTTGGCTTTCATGAAGCCAATCATAGCTCCACCTCCGTCAACGTCATGCATCACGAACTGGAAATCGTCAAAAACTTCCTCGTCTCCGACATCCAAAAGCTCATCGCCCTGCCGATTTCTTTTATCATCGTAGGCATTTATTTGCTCTCCGTCCATCCGGTTCTCGGTATCATCGCTTTTTTGATCGGTCCGCTGCAGCTGCTCAGCAACGTTGTCCTGAAATCGAAGTTTCTCGAGGCGATTCGCTTGCAGAACGAAGTGACCCGCGACGTATTTTTCCAGATCGGGGAGACGCTCCAAGGCATCCGCGAGGTGAAGGCGAACCAACTGGAAGGTCGTGTCGATGAAAAAATGCAAGATATTCAGCGCAAAGGCGTTGCCTATAACGTGCTGCTGACGAAAATTAACTCGATCCGTACCATCTGCAAAGACGCCCCGGGGCAAATTGGGTACGTTGTCGGGCTCGGCGTGGGCGCCGTCATGATGGCAAGCGGCCAAATCGGTGTCGGCGGGCTTGTGGCGTTTATTGCGCTGCTCGATAAAGTCGCCGAGCCGTTTACGACGGTTGTTGACGTCATTAATAATTTACAGCGTTTCTTATCGGGCGCGAACCGACTTCATCATGTGATGGGCCTTCCGGAGGAGGATGTCGAAAGCGGCATTCCGCTCGCGGAAGATGCGCCGGAAATTGAGTTCCGGCATGTCGACTTCGGCTACAGGGACGACCGTCTCACGTTATCCGACGTTTCCTTCACCGTCCGGGCCGGGCAAACGCTTGCTTTGGTCGGGCCGAGCGGCGCCGGCAAAAGCACGCTGATCAAGCTGCTGCAGCGGTTCTACGAGCCGCGGCAAGGACAAATCGCGATTAACGGCATACCGCTCGATCAATATTCGATGACTTCTTTGCGCAGCGGCATGGCGCTAGTGTCGCAAGATATTTACCTGTTTGATTCCACCGTCGCGGATAATATTGCGTTCGGCTGCGACAACGCTACGCAGGAGCAGATGGAACGCGCTTGCCGGTTGGCGCAGGCGCACGAGTTTATCAGCAAGCTGCCGGAAGGGTACAACACGCTGGTTGGCGAGCGGGGTATCAAGCTGTCGCATGGGCAGAAACAGCGGATATCGATTGCACGCGCGATTATGCGCAACGCCTCGATGCTCATTCTGGACGAACCGACCTCGGCGCTCGACGTGGAGACGGAGGAATCGTTCCAGCGGGATTTGGGCGCATGGGCTGATTCGTGCACGAAGATTATTATCGCGCACCGTCTCTCCACCGTGCGACAGGCCGACTGGGTCGTATTCATCGAAGACGGCGCCGTCGTCGAGAGCGGCCCTCCCGCCGAGCTGCTCCGCCGCCAAGGGCGATTCCATCGGTATTGGGAGAAGCAGACGGCCTACCAGTTTACAGCGGGCTAGATGCTCTCAAGCTTCAGCATGTACAAGCAAAGACTCTTGCAAGCAGCCGGTTGGGCAATTGCAAGAGTCTTTTTCGCGGCATCAATGATTCGAAGATCCAACTTCCAACACCGGCAAAGTAATGATAAAAGTCGTCCCGTCCCCCGGGTGGCTGTCCACCGCAATCGTCCCGCCGTGGGCGGCGACAAATTCCTTGGCGATCGCAAGCCCAAGTCCCATGCCGCCGCTATGGCGATCACGCGCCGCATCCGTGCGGTAGAAGCGGTTGAACAGCAGGGGCAAATGGTCGGCATCGATGCCGATTCCGGTGTCGGCCACCGCAATGCGCAGCTGCGCGCGATCATCCTCTTGTTGCCGGTTATGCCTCGCATTGCCGTTATCCTCATGCCGTGGCGTTATTCGCCCCACAGTAACCGTCACGCTGCCGCCTTCCGGCGTATAACGAACCGCGTTCACAAGCAAATTGAAGAACACTTGCGTGATCCGGTGCGGATCAATGAGTGTGATCGTATCCACGGCCGCGCATTCAAGCCGGATAACGACGGCAATTCGCTTGCTCTCGGCATCGGGCGAGATCCGTTCAACGATGCGGTGCAGCAGCGAGGCCATCTCGGTTGGCTTCAGATCCAGCGGAAGCTTATTGGCCTCGGCCAGAGACAATTGGTGCAGATCGTCGACAAGTCGCGTAAGCCGAATGAGCTCGTCCTGCAGCGGCAGCAAGCTCTCCGGCACGACAGGCTGGCCGTGCTGCTGAACGAGCTCCAGCTTGCCCTGTACGATGGTGAGCGGCGTGCGCAGCTCATGCGCGACGTCCGCAACGAGATTTTTGCGAAGCTGCTCCGCATGATGCAGCTGCAGCGACATGGCGTTGAACGCTTCCGCAACTTTGCCGTATTCGTCCTTCGTCAGGACGGGAGCCTGAATCCCGAGCTCGCCTTGGCCGAGCCGATCGATGATCGGGATAAGCGATCGCAGCGGTTTCGTGAGCCGTTTCGATAACCAATAAGCGACAAGCAGCGAGATCAATATAAAAATGACCGAGTCGATAATGAGCAGAATGGTGGCCGAGTCGAGTATGCCGATGCGCAGCTTGGACATAAAACCGACATTGTTGTCGTAGTAGTACAAGGTCGCAATCGTTTGACCGCCTAGCTGCACCTTGCTTCGAATACCGAACAGCTTCACCGTGCTGGCGCCGGTTTCTCCGAATGAGGCCAACTTCTGCGCAGCCTGAGCTCCGGATCCGTTCCCTGAATTCCCCGATTCCAGCAGGATACTAACATCAAGCTTGTTCGTCCCGGCGGTTAAGCTGCTCCAATCCAGCCGATCAACCCCGTCCCATGACTCGTGATGGGAAGTATAATAATCGGTCATCGCATCCGACAGCGTCTTGATCTCGTCTTTCCGCGAGGATTCGACCAACAGATGCAAGGTGTCCCTCAAGACGATTTGCGTAATAAAAACATACGCGATCCCCATGCCGACAATAAAAGCGGCGATCGTTAAGAACAGCTTGGACCGAACGCTCATACGCGGTCCCCGAACCGGTAGCCGAAGCCGTACACCGTTTGGATGTAAACGGGATTCGACGGATCATCCTCGATTTTTTTGCGGATATGGCTAATGTGCGCGTCCACCGTCCGCTCGTCGTTCAGAAAATCGTCTTCCAGCGCCCCTTGCAGCAGCTGCAGCCGGCTGTATACAATGCCTGGCTTCGCGGCAAGCGTGAGCAGCAGCTTGAATTCGGTCGGCGTAAGCGGAATGTCCTCGCCGCGTTTGCTGACGCGGCATTGCGCCTCCGATATCGTCAACTCCCCGCGCCGCATCGTCTCTTCGATCTCTTGATGCCCGATGGTACGCCGCAGCACGGAGCGGACTCTGGCGGCCAACTCGCGCAAAGAAAACGGCTTCGTGATGTAGTCGTCCGCGCCAATCTCGAGGCCGATGATTTTATCGGTTTCCTCGGTTTTGGCGGTAACCATGATGATGCCCATCGGGCCCATCGCCCGCAGCTCGCGGCATACGGCAATGCCGCTCATTTCCGGCAGCATCCAGTCGAGCAGGACAAGATCCGGTTTCTTCTCCCTCGCTGCCTTCAAAGCTTCTTTTCCCGTTTTGGCCGTAAATGTCCGAAATCCTTCCTGCCGCAAAAAAGTCTCCATAATCGTCAATACTTGATCCTCATCATCCACAAGCAGCAACGTATGCCCTGCCATCCTCCACACTCCCGATCGCCAACATGTATGTTCAATATTATACCCCTTAGCCTCGGCCACCGGTAAAATTTCACCGGAATCGCAAAACACCTTCACAAGTTCGCAACATCGCGTTGATAAGATAGTCTTGTTAACGATAAGAAGGGGCGAGGTATATGAAGAGTGCAATCGATACTCAGGTGTCCGGGGGAGTCCGTGCCGCCCGCATCGTTTTTTTCATCCTTTCGGCGGCTTTTGCGATTTGCATAACGATTCAAATTTTTTTGGCCGGCATGTCCATTTTTGTAGATCCATCTCACTGGGCACGCCATTCGGGCTTCGTCCATTGGATCGGATTCATACCGCTGCTCATGCTGGCGGCCGGCTTTGCCGGGAAGGTGCCCGTCCGGCTTCGCTGGTACAGCACGGCTTTGTTTGCTCTGATTTATGCCATGTACATGACGGCGAATATCGGCGGCGTTCAACCCTGGATCGCGGCGGCACACCCGGTGCTGGCGATGGTCATTTTCGGGTTGTCGATTCGGGTTGCCTCGCAATCGCGAGGGTTGACGTCCAAATCCAGGGGGAGTGAGGCATGAAGCTTGTGTATTCGATTGGTTTGGGTTTGATCGGCGGCCTTGTCGGCGGGCTGCTGCTTTCGGAGCTGATCGGCATCGTGGGGTACCTGGTATTCCAGAAGGCTTTGGGCATTAAATACCTTCCGATCTTCTGCGCGATTGCGTGCGCGGCGGCTGCGCCGCTCGTGATGCGGCGCAAATTGAAATAACCGAAGTGGGAACCTTTGGTATATAATGTTCCTCAAGCGAGAGGAGGGGCATGGCATGTCCGAACAAACCATTGCGGTTCGATTAGCGGCATTAAACATTGCATTGCCTGAGGCGAGTGAGCCCGCGGCGAAATATGCGAACTTCGTCATCCATAACGGCCTGATGTTCGTATCGGGGAAAGGACCCGCCGGAAACCCGAAGGGGAAGCTCGGCCGCGAATTCACGACGGAAGAAGGATATTTATTTGCCAGACAAGCGGGGATCGAGGTACTCGCCGTCGTACAATCGGCTTTAGGATCGCTGGAGCGGGTGAAGCAAGTCGTCAAAGTGCAGGGCTTCGTCAATGCCGATCCGTTGTTTGAGGAGCACCATAAAGTGTTGAACGGCTTTTCCGATTTGATGTTAGACGTGTTCGGGGACAAGGGCAGTCATGCCCGCTCGGTATTCGGCGCTGTTTCGGTGAGGGACAATTTGCCGATTATCGTGGATTCGATTTTTGCCGTGGAAGAATGATGAGATGAAGCAATGGCACAGGATGCTATGAAACAGGATGAAACCGACAACCCGGTTTGGCTTTGGCCGCCGGGTTTTTTGCGTATCAGGGGTATACCCGAGGGTCTGATGGTTGTGTTTCTTGAAGATACGTCTTTTTTTGCGATTGTAAAAATACGCGGATGCTCACCCGGCAAACACCTATTTTTCACGAAAATACATGTTCGTCTAACCGGGCTTTAGGTACACGTCCACTTCCCCCTACAGCACGAAACGTAGGATGTAAAAATCCAATGGGGGGTGTATGCGGATGGGATGTCCGCTCAGAAGAATTAAACGGTGCCGAAACAGGATCATCGTTGCTCCTTGCAGGAAGAAGAAACATTGCATTCCTGGAAGAAAAAAAGCCGTATGCGTGAAAGTAAAAGTCAGGCCTAAAATTCATGTCAAGGCCAAAATAACCCCTGGCTCTTTCAGAAGAGTCAGCACTTTGCTGCCTGGCGGCACGTTTACATTCGCGAACAATAGTCGGATTCTTGTGCCGGCTGCCGCAGGGTCTGCTGGTCCGGGTGCTCCTTATCCTTCCGTCGTTCCCGTTTCCGTTTCCGGCGTGGGAGGGACGGTTGCAAAGGTGACAGTCACGCTATTTAATCTGAATCTCGATACTCCGGTTGACGTGGATATTATGCTTGTTGGTCCTGACGGGGTTACCAACACAATCCTGATGTCAGGCGCGGGCGGAGGGGTCCCCGGCGTAACCAATGTTACGGTCACATTTGACGATAACGCAGCGGGCTTTATTCCGAAGGACGGCCCGCTTACCCCCGACACGTTCCGACCAACGAATTATGAAGGGCGCGAGAGTCTCCCGGCTCCGGCGCCTACGACTTCGGCAAGCATCGCGCTTGCCAACTTCAACGGCAAAAATCCGAACGGGAAATGGAAACTGTTCGTATCCGCGGATGTTCCGGCAGAAGCAGGAGAGATCGCTAACGGATGGGCATTAAGCATCACGACGCCTGAAGTGGAGGAATCGGTTTATACGCCTTTAACAACAAGCCGTAAACCAAGGAGGGGCTGGAATGGCGCTTGATTTGTTTTTGAAAATACCGAATATTCCCGGTGAAAGCACGGATCGATTTCACGCGAACGAAATTCTCTTGTTATCCTACTCGATCAACCAAGAGGTATTCGAATCCGATCCATCGTCGGATTTGACCGTAACGAAAACAATTGATTCGTCGACGACGCCGTTATTAAGAGCATTTTACCTTGGTACCCATTTGCCTAATATGATTTTGAGCGTCCGTCAAGCCGGAAGAACCGTAGACCAGTTGATCATCACGTTTTCCGATGTTACCATCGCCCGTCAAACGATGGCGGCAACCACGGCCGGGGGGCTGCCGATTGAGGAATATAAATTTTTCTACACGACGATCAAATTCGAGTATGCAAGAGTTAATAAAACAGGCAGCGTAACATCGCGATCGACGGTTTGCTGGAATTTTGATCTGGATACGGAATGCTGATCTAATCCTGAGGCAAAATGTTACGGATAAGAAACACCGTCCAGCGGAAGCAGGGACGGTGTTTTTATGCTTCGCCGGGTGTACCGCCGGGGATCGTCTTACGCTCCATTAACTGCTTCAGCTTCGCTTCCGTCGAAGAATCCGGCGCCGGCGTGTAAATGCTGCACCGCAAATCGGCGTCGCCTTGCAATTGCAGCGAGGTTAATTGGAACAGCATCTTGCCCGCTTTGGCATGGCGGAATTCGATCAGCACCTCCGGCGCCGAGCTGACGCGACTTTGCTCCCACAAACGCTGGAAGTCCGGATGGGCGAGCTTCATCTCGGCCAGAAAGCGGTCGTACCATTCGTCTTCGACGTATTGCCCGTAATAGGCGCGAAATATGGCCAAGAACCCGCTCACGAAATGCTCCCAGTTCACGGCGAGCCGGCGGAATTCCTTGCGCATGAACAGCAGGGAAATCATGTTCCGCTGCTCTTGCGGAATGACGCCGAAATCGATGAACACATGCGCCGCGGCTTCGTTCCAGCCGACGATTTGGCACCGCCTGTCGGAGATGATGGCGGGGCAGGAGCGGAGCTCGCGCAATATTTTTTGCAGCGAGGAGCTGATTTCAGGCTGCTGCTCTTGGGTGGCGGCGGCTCCTGCGGCGGAGCTTGTTTCGAGCGCCAGCGCATACAAATACTTGCGTTCGTCGACCGTGAGCCGCAAGGCCGTGGCAACACAGTCCAGCACCGAAGCCGAGACGCGGATGTCGCGCCCTTGCTCCAGCCAGGTATACCAGGTAGAGCTGACCCCCGCCAACTGGGCGACCTCTTCTCTGCGGAGACCGGGCGTTCTTCGGCGTGTTCCCGCCGACAGTCCGACGTCCTGGGGCGATACTTTGGCGCGCTGCGTCTTCAAGAATAACGATAAAGCTTGAAGCCGAGTTTGGTTATTCATACGATGTGCTCCTTCCGCTAGAAATAAAAAGGGGGTATCATAGTAGTCATTATACTATAATAAATGACAACTTGTAATAGGATAAGGACTGTGACAAGATAAAGCCATAATCGATTGTTTGAACTTAACAAGCTGAATGGAGGCATCGATATGGAGAGAGTTGTTGTTACGGGTATGGGCGTCGTTTCGCCGCTTGGCAGCGATGTCGAGACGATGTGGGGACGGATGGTTCGAGGCGAATCGGGGATTTCGCTCGTTAATGCGTTCGACACTTCCGCATTGAAAACGAAGATTGCCGGCGTGGTCCGGGATTTTGACGTGGAGAGCTTGGTCGGCCGTAAGGAAGCACGGCGTATGGACCGATTCTGCCAATTCGCTGTCGCCGCCGCGGAACAAGCAATTGCCGATTCCGGCCTCGTCTTGGAGGAGGTGGATCGGGAGCGGGTCAGCGTATATGTCGGATCTGGCGTCGGCGGACTGCAGACGCTGCTGGAGCAAGCCGACACGCTGCGCGGCCGTGGGCCGGACCGGGTCAGTCCGACGCTTGTGCCGATGCTGATCACCAATATGGCCGCGGCGTTGATCAGCATCCGGTGGGGTACGCTTGGGCCAACGCTGTCGCCGGTAACGGCATGCTCGATCGGCAACACGTCGATCGGCGAAGCGATGCGGCTCATCCGGTCGGGCGGAGCGGATATCGTCATTGCCGGCGGAGCGGAAGCGGCGGTGACGGACATTTCGCTCGCCAGCTTCGGCAACGCGACGGCGCTGTCACGGCGCAACGAGGAGCCGACTCGCGCAAGCCGGCCGTTCGACAAAGGACGCGACGGGTTCGTCATGGCGGAGGGCGCCGGCATCGTCGTGCTGGAGTCGCTGTCCCACGCCATTCGCCGGAAAGCCCGCATCCATGCGGAGGTTATCGGCTACGGCGCCAGCTCCGACGCGTACCACATGGTCGCCACGCATCCGGAAGGAGACGGCGCTTACCGGGCGATGAAGCTTGCGCTGAAGGATGCCGGCATCACGCCGGATCAGGTGGACGTGATCAGTGCGCATGCGACCAGCACGGAGCTCGGCGACAAGTCGGAGACGATGGCGATCCGCAAGCTGTTCGGCGCGGATGCGTACCGCATTCCGGTGACGGCGAACAAGTCGATGCTGGGCCATATGCTCGGGGCTGCCGGCGGGGTTGAAGCGGTGGCGCTGGTCAAAAGCTTGCAGGAAAGGATTATCCCGCCGACGATCAACCTGGAGGAAGCGGACCCGGACTGCGATCTGGACTATGTGCCGAACACGGCGCGCGAAGCGAAGCTGCGCATCGGCCTGTCGAACTCGTTCGGCTTCGGCGGCCATAATGCAGTTATCGCGCTGAAAGCCTACGCGGAGTAAAGTGATCAGTGTCCAGCCGTGCCGTACGCTTTCCGGCTGTGCCGATGCATCCGCGGCAGCCCGGGAAGTTGAAGGCTGTACGGAGTGAAGGAGCGCTTAGCCATTTGGCATGTTTACGGCTGTGCCGATGTATCCGCGGCAGCCCGGGTTGTACGGAGTGAAGGAGCGCTAAACATCTTGGCATGTTTACGGCTGAGCTGGTGCAACCGCGGCAGCGTGGGAAGTCGAAGGTTGCACGGATGAAGGTGCCGACGGACGTACTGCGGAATGAGTAACGATTAATGAGTAATGAATAGCGAGTAAGGTAACAAGTAGTGAGTAGTGAGTAGTGAGTAGTGAGAGAACAAAGGAGCCGCACCGTGACCATACTTGTTATCCGATGCCCACACTAAGAAAAGGACAGCCCAATTTGAGAATGCCGCAAACCGAAAAGGGCGCGGACACTTCCGTTGGTGCTGTCCTTTTTTGAGCACGTTCTTCTCGCAAGAATACTTTCCCCTTGTTGTGTAGGGGCATTCTTCGTGGAGAAGACATCGACGTTATCCTACTGCCACCAGTGAATAGATGCAAAAGTGCAGGTGTTTTGTTGAAAATGATCATTGTACGAGGAAACGCCTGCAATAGTGCATTTATTTTGGTTCGCGGCGGACAGAGGCTTCGATTTCGTGAGTAATAACTGTATTTTTGCAGGTATAGGATACTTTTTTGAACGTCGTGAACAAATAGATGTAAAATCGCAGGTATTTCATCCCGTATCTTTAAAAAAGGATTCTGTAGCCGAGCAAAAGCCGCCCACGAATTCGCCGCGCCCGCGGCAACTGCGCACAGGCGCCTGCCCGCGAACCGGCATACCCCGCGGCAAACGTGCGCACGCTCGCGCACAAGCCGCCCACGAATTCACCGCTCCCCAAGGTAACTGCGAACAGGCCCGATCGCGAACCGGCATGCCCGCGGCAAACGGTCGCCCGCTCGCGCACAAGCCCACGAATTCGCCGCGCCCCGCGGCAGTCGCACAAGCCGCTTACGCGCTAGCGGCGCCGCCGTGTCACGGCCGCTCCGCCCTACACCGGAGCGGCGTACCTTGCGCCATGCAGCACGCTTCTTAACTTGCTGCCCTTCTGCTGCAGCACTTCCATCGAGTAGCCTTCGAATCCGGTCCACTCATAAGCGAAGCTATACCCTTGCTTGGACTCGGATACGAACAAAATTTTGAACATGTCCGGAGTAATCGTACCGCCGTCATCCACCCGCCAGGTCGAATTCGAATCGTCATTGCCGACAAAATCCTGGAACAGCAATCCTTTCTTCGTCGACAGGACGAGACTGGCCAACGGCTTCTGGCCTTTCGCCTTCGCGAATTCGACGAGCCCGACGCGGACGTCCGCCGAAACTTGGCCGATCAGCCCTTGTCTGACGACCTTGCGTTTCTTCTGCTTTTCGATTTGGGCGACGACCGTTTTTGAGAAACTGCCTTTGCTTAACGGCTTGTAGTTCAAGAACGTATGCCCTTGAAAAGCATCCTTCTCCGCCAGCAGCACCGAATCGTTGTGCGTAACCTTGCCTTTAACGATCGAATATAACTCGCCGCCATCCTGATCGAAATTCCACTCGTTCTGCCGGCCGTTGCTCTTGGCGGTTTCCTTCTGCTGCTTCACATACTTGATGTCGACCGATTTGCCGGGAGGATAAATCGCCTTCATGAATCGCCCCGGTTTTGAGCTTTCGAACCCTAGCAGCCGTTTCCCGGTTGCGTCCGCATAAGCGAATGTAAGCTTCTCTTCCTTCAATTCTCCGGAGACGACGGCCGAGGGCGCCGCTGCGGAAGCCCGATCCGTAAAATGGACGATTCCGGTTGCGAGCATCACGCTCATTAGGATCCCAAAAAATTTTTTCATCAATTCACCTGCTTTATAAAAAATGTGCGAAATAAGTTCGGAATATCGCGTTGCTGCTGAGGTTTCGCCATACGTTTAGCATACCGAATAAAGAAATGAATGGCAACTTTGCCATTCACTCCGACAGGCTTTTAATCAGATTCAAGGTAAAGGTAGAGGAAAAGTCGACAACTCGGATAGGGCATGGCTTGACGCGTGACAAAGTTGTGAAGTTTAATGGTGGTAACGGAAAGGAGCGTGCGTCATGGATTACCGTGTGAGCGTGAAGTTCGAGCCGCTGCATGAGCTGATCAGCAGCATTCATACTTACATCTGCCGCAAATCGTACAAAAAAATCGACTTAACTTCAACTTGGGCGAAAGAAACCCAAACACGGCTCACGCCGGAACTATCCGACTTGCTTGATCAAACGGACGTCGGCGGCACGGACTGGAAGCTGATCTACTTGCTCTTGCATGTATGTCCGGCGGCCACGGACGCAGAACATTTCCTGGCTTGGCTGGAAGGGTTGACGGTCGGCGATCTGTATGAGCTGCTGTCCGATTACGGCAATCATTTCCCCGAGCATATGGGCACGTTCCGTTCACGGATGCTGACGCTTATCTCGCAGTGGAACGAGCAATATTTCCGGCATATCGATCCGGCTATCATCGGGGCGCTGCGCGACGTGGCGAACGAGCGGAAGAAAACGGTTACGGCGCTGAGTACGGCGGAATTTATCGACGAGACGACGTATGGTCTGCAATTCAAGCCCGTGAACGGGCTGGAGGAAGTCATCTTGATTCCGCAATACCATTTTCAGCCGGTAAACGTCGTCGCCCATTACGGTAAAATTACGATCTGCCATTATGCCGCGCGAATTTATTTCGATGAGGAAATCTTCATCTCGCCGCATGAATACCGGATGATCCGCTGCCTAGGCGAGAAGAGCCGGCTCAAAATATTGCGTTACTTGAACAAAGGACCGCGCAGCTTCATCGAGATCGTCCGGCACCTCGAATTGTCGAAAGGCATCACGCACGACCACGTCTCCAAGCTGCGCAGCGCAGGCCTGATCTATGCCCATTTCGAAGGCGAGACGTTAACCGAGTACAGCTTGAGATCAAGTGCATTTCGGCAATTACAGAAATTGTTGATCGATTATATCGAGCAGCCCTGACCGGGCAAGCCGCTTTCAACCGTTCCGCGCGGGTGAAGGCGGTTTTTTTGTTTTTTAGTTCATTTTTTAAAATGATGACGTATTCTTTGAACAAAGAAATTTTTTCTGGTTCTCTATTTACAGAACCGAAAAATGTTTTTATAATAACCCTATCGCGATACAATTCATACTTAGAAGATCGGAATAGTTATTGATTGAATTTTTAATTAAACCAATGAGGTGGATGAACATGAAGAAAAAAAGCGCTTATTCCCTGGTTGCACTTACGCTCGCAAGCTCGCTGGCGCTATCCGCTTGCTCGAGCGACACTCCGGCCGACAAAGCCGCTAACGACAACGGAGCTCAGACGCAAACGCAAAACCAAAACGCTGCGGAAACGCCTGCAGCATCCGGGGGGATTACGGGTCTGCTCAAGGCAACGGATCTGTCGAAGCTGCCTGAGCCTGCGAAGAAGCGTACGGACACGGTCATCGTCGGACTAACCGATCCGAGCGGGGCGTTTACACCGTATTTCCAGCAAAGCGGTTATGACGGCAACGTATCTTCGCTGTTGTACGCTTCGCTCGTAACCGTCGACGACAAAGGGATTCCGGTTCCCGATTTGGCGGAAAGCTTCGAAGTGTCGCCTGACCAACTGACTTATACATTCCATCTGCGCAAAGACTCCAAGTTCAGCGACGGTTCTCCGCTCACGGCAGACGACGTGGCGTTCACCTGGACGCTGCTGCATGACAAAGCTTATGACGGCGATGTCGACATTACGGCGGTGCGTGTGAAGGGCGGGCAAGCTTACAAAGAAGGCAAAGCTCAAACAATCGAAGGCATCAAGGTGATCGACCCGCAGACGATTTCTGTTACGCTCGAGAAGGTTAACGCAACGGCTTTGCAGGTGCTCGGCGGCGACGTGTTGTCCAAAGCGTATTACGGCAAAGACTACAAATTCGGCCAGCTCGACTACATTAAGAACCTGCATGCCAACCCTGTAGGTAACGGCCCTTACAAGCTGGAGAAATTCATCCCGGGCCAAGAAGTTCGTTTCGTGGCGAACGAGTACTACTACAAAGGAAAGCCGAAGCTTGAGCACTTCATCTATAAAACGACGGAAGGCGACACTTGGCAGTTTATCGAAACGGGAGAGCAGGACTACGGCAGATTCGAAGCGACGGCGGACAATATCGAAAAGCTGAAAAACCTGGGCTACCTGAACATCGATTCGTACACGCCAAGCAATTACGGCTACATCCAATTCAACATGGAGCACGCTCCGCTTAAAGATAAAAAGGTAAGACAAGCGCTCACTTACGGTCTGGACCGCAAAACGATTTACGTGGATTCCACTCAGGGCGCTGCAACGGTCGCAAACGTGCCGACATCGCCGATCTCCTGGTCGTACACGGAAGAAGGCATCAACCCTTACAACTATGATCCGGAGAAAGCGAAGCAACTGCTCGATGAGGCGGGCTGGGTGCCGGGTACCGACGGTATTCGCGAGAAAGACGGCGTGAAGCTGAAAGTTCATTATATCGGATCGAAGAAAAAATCGACGGATGTCTTCATTGCGGTGGCAAAAGAAAATTACGCGGCTATCGGCGTTCAGTTCGAAGCGGAGCAATTCGCCGACTTTAACGCGCAGATCTCCAAATTCGAAAGCGGCGATTACGATCTCGTCTCGTTCTCGACGTCGCTGATGCTTGATCCTTCCGACGGCGTCATCTCCTTTGTGAACGGCGACGTGAAAGGCTACGATAATCCGAAGGTTAAAGAGCTGTATGAGAAAGGGTTAGGGACAACCGACATCGAAGAGCGCAAAAAAATATACAAAGAGCTGTACCAAGTAATCAACGATGATGCCCCTTATATTTTTACCAGCTACGGTAAATTGGTCTACGCGTATAACGGCCGCATCGAAGGGCTTACGGTTAATCCGTATAGCGGAATTTCCGGCAGCGTGCCAAACTGGAGCTTGAAGTAATATTTATTCCGCCCCCCGGCCATGGAGTTTCGGCCGGGGTCGGCTTAGGTAAGGAGCCCCGAACATGAGTGGATATTTAATTCGAAGATTGATGTATATGGTTCTGATTTTGCTGGCCGCTTCGATGCTGATCTTTTTCTTGTACGCGCTCACGCCGGGTGATTTCGTCTCGAGCAATATCAAGCTGACCGCGGAGCGCAAGGCGGAGCTGCGGGAAATTTACGGCTTGAACAAGCCGTTGATCGATCGTTACTTGACCTGGATGAACAACGCTTTTCATGGCAATTTCGGATATTCTCTGGCGCAGCAGAAGCCCGTACTGACCCTGTTTAACGAATATATATGGAACTCGTTTCTCTTGGCGGCGGTATCGACGTTTTTTACGTGGTTGATTGCCGTCATTGTTGGCGTTGCTTCCGCTTATAAGCAATATTCCTGGTTCGATACGCTGGTGATGGTTTTCATTTTCGCCGCGATGTCGATTCCGTCTTTTTTTATCGGATTGTTGCTCATCAAAATCATGGCCGTCGACCTGAAATGGCTCCCGCCCGGAGGCATGATGACGACCGGCAGCAATGCCGTCGGCATGGAGTACGTCAAAGAAGTCATTCACCATATGGCGCTTCCGGTTATCGTCATGACGCTGCTCGGCGTCGGATCGCTTACCCGGTATTTCCGCGGCAACATGCTGGATGTGATCCGGCAGGATTATATTCGCACGGCTCGCGCCAAAGGGATGAAGGAGCGGACGGTGATGTTCCGCCATGCGCTGCGCAATGCGTTGCTGCCCGCGATTACGCTTGTCGGCTTCGAGCTGCCTGGTTTGTTCGGCGGATCGCTGATCATTGAGAAAATTTTCAACTGGCCGGGCATCGGCCAGCTGTATATGCAGTCGTTCTCCGTGCGGGACTATCCGCTGCTAATGGGCTTTACGATGTTTATCGCGATATTGACGGTCATCGGCACGCTGATCTCGGATATTTTGTACCGGGTCGCCGACCCGCGCGTCAGATTGTAGGGAGAGAAAGCCTAGCCCATGCTTACGAAGTAAGTTTTCCTTCGGAAAACTTAAGCGAATGCTTACGAAGTGGCTTTCCTTCGGAAAGCCTAGCCCATGCTTACGAAGTAAGTTTTCCTTCGGAAAACTTAAGCGAATGCTTACGAAGTGGCTTTCCTTCGGAAAGCCTAGCCCATGCTTACGAAGTAAGTTTTCCTTCGGAAAACTTAAGCTAATGCTTACGAAGTGGCTTTCCTACGGAAAGCCTTTAGGAGGGTAACTATCATGTCATCCATTACCGGCGGCGCGACGGAGGTCGGCGTGTCGAGACCGGTTCAAGCCCGGTCGTCTTTATGGCGGCAATCGTTCCGCCGTCTGCTTAAAAACAAGTTAGCCATGTCCGGCTTCCTCTTTATCGTGCTTATGTTTATCGCTTGCTTCATCGGGCCGTTATTTTCGCCGTTCAGCAATAACAAGATCAATACGGCGATCATGTACAACGCGCCGAGCTGGAATCATTGGCTGGGCACGGATATGCTGGGCAGGGATGTTATGACCCGGCTGCTGCAGGCCGGGCGCATTTCCTTGACCGTAGGCCTTGCTTCGATGGTGCTGTCCGTGTTGATCGGCTCGATTCTTGGCGCCATCGCGGGTTATTATCGCGGGGTTGTCGACCAAATCATTATGCGGGTCGCCGATTTGCTGCTGACGATTCCGGGCCTGCCGATTTTGTTCATTCTGGGCGCGCTGCTGTCCGACTGGAAGGTGCCGACCGATTACCGGATGTATATCGTCATGCTGATGCTGAGCTTCGTCAACTGGCCGGGGCTCGCCCGCTTGGTTCGCGGGCAAATGCTCAGCCTTCGCGAGCGCGAGTTCATGCAGGCGGCCGTTGTGCTCGGCTTAAGCGACCGGCGGAAGCTGTTCCGCCATCTGCTGCCGAACCTGACTCCGCTGCTGATCGTTGTCGCCACGCTCAATATCGGCGGCGCTATCTTAAGCGAATCGGTGCTCAGCTTCTTCGGCCTTGGCGTTATGCCTCCGACGGCGACGTGGGGGAACATGATCGACGCGGCGAACAACCTGATCGATTTCGAGAAGCATCCATGGCTGTGGATTCCGCCGGGCCTTGCGATTTTTACGACGGTAATCGCCATCAATGTTTTCGGAGACGGCTTGCGGGACGTTCTCGATCCTAAACAAAAAAAGTAGGTGAAGATGATGAACAATTTAATCGAAATTGACAACCTCAGCACCTATTTTTATACCGAGGCCGGCGCGGTCAAAGCGGTGAACGATGTGAGCCTGCGCGTGCGAGAAGGCGAAACGGTGTGCATCGTCGGTGAATCCGGCTGCGGCAAAAGCGTGACGGCCATGTCGATCATGGGGCTGGTGGAAGGGCCGTCCGGCAAAGTCGAGGGCGGCAGCATCCGTTTTGACGGCAAAGATTTGCTTCGCATGGGCAAAGCGGATTTGCGTACGGTGCGCGGCAACGAAATCGCGATGATCTTCCAGGAGCCGATGTCTTCGCTGAATCCGGTGCTGACGATCGGCAAACAAATCATGGAACCGCTCATGGAGCATCAGGGGCTTAGCAAAAAAGCGGCTCGCGAGCGGGCGATCGAGCTGATCGAGCTCGTCGGCATCTCCCGTCCGGCGCAAATCGTCGACGCCTACCCGCATGAGCTGAGCGGAGGCATGCTGCAGCGGATCATGATCGCGATCGCGATTTCATGCAATCCGAAGCTGCTGATCGCCGACGAGCCGACAACGGCATTGGACGTAACGATCCAGGCGCAAATTCTTGATCTGCTTCGGAAGTTCCGGGACGAATCCAATATGTCGATCATGCTCATTACCCATGATCTTGGCGTCGTGGCGGAAATGGCCGATTACGTCATCGTCATGTACTCCGGCAAAATCGTCGAGGAAGGCGAAGTGACCGAGCTGTTCGCGAACCCGAAGCATCCGTACACGCAAGGGCTGCTGAAATCGAAGCCGATTATCGGGCAGCGCCAGGAGCAGCTGTATTCGATTCCGGGGCAAGTGCCGAATCCGCTGGAGCTTACGGAATCGTGTTATTTTCACGACCGTTGCTCGCAATGCATGTCGATTTGCCGCACCCGTCAGCCGCAGTTAAGGCAGGTAGGGGATAAGCAGAAAGTCGCTTGCTGGTTGTACGAGGAGGTGGAAGCTCATGTCTGAGGCGCTCGTTGAAGTCAATCATCTGAAAAAATATTTCCCGATCACGTCCGGCTTATTCAATCGTACCGTCGGCCACGTCAAAGCGGTGGATGACATCAGCTTCCGGATCGGGAAGGGGGAAACGTTCGGCCTCGTCGGGGAATCCGGCAGCGGCAAAAGCACCGTCGGCCGTACCATTCTCCGGTTGACCGAAAAGACGTCCGGCGAGGTCAAGTTCAAAGGCGAAGATGTGTACGGCTTATCGAATACGGAGCTGCGCCGGATTCGTCCGCAAATGCAGCTCATCTTCCAAGATCCGTACAGCTCGCTCAATCCACGGATCCGCGTAGGGGAGGCGATCGGCGAGGCGCTGCTCGATCACGGTCTCGCGACGAAGGACGAGGTTCGCGACCGAGTGCTCGAGGTGATGGCTTCTTGCGGGTTGTCGTCGTTCCAGTACGACCGGTTCCCGCACGAATTTTCCGGCGGGCAGCGGCAGCGGATCGGTGTCGCGCGGGCACTCATCCTGAACCCGGATCTGATTATCGCCGACGAGCCGGTATCGGCGCTGGACGTATCGATTCAGGCGCAGATCATCAATCTGTTCCGCAGCATGCAGGAAACGCGCGGGCTTACTTATTTGTTCATCTCGCACGATCTGAGCGTCGTCGAGCATCTATGTTCCCGTATCGGCGTCATGTACCTCGGCTCGATGATGGAGACGGCTTCGCGGGACGAGCTGTTCCGCAATCCGCTTCACCCGTACACGAAGGCGCTGCTGTCCGCGGTGCCGGTTCCGATTCCGAAGCTGAAGCGCGAGCGGATCGTGCTGCGCGGCGACATCCCGAATCCGGCAAATCCGCCGTCCGGCTGCAAGTTCCATACGCGGTGCCCGTTCGCCGTCGAGCAGTGCAAGCAGCAGGTACCGGAATTTCGCAACGTCGGCAGCGACCACTACGTCGCATGCCATTTGGTGTAAAGGGATGTGCATAAAGGAATGCCCCTGTCGGGTTCGACAGGGGCATTTTTTGGGGCGGTAAAGGTTCCGCGTTCCAGCATACAGTGGAAAGAGGAGGCTTGCTGCCCGCATTTTTGAAATTTGCAGCAAATCCATTGTATTTTGTGCAATGGAAAATAGACTGGCTAAGCTTATTAGCACTTTCCATTGTATGGAGTACAATGAAAAATGATTTTACCGGGCTTTTTAGGTGGATTATGCTGATTTTGATTGCACATTTTACAATGGATTGCCTGATTCTCGAAAAATCAGAGGATTCCATTGTACGAATTGCAATGGAATTCGATCGCCCCTGTACATTCCGGTCGACAAGACATTGAGCTTAAAGGTGAAGAATGCGGCGAGGCATTGGTCTCAAGCTGTAAACGAAAAGCGCCAATGGGCGGCGCAAGCCGTCTTTCCATGACCAGTGCGGCGTGAAAAAATAGCACCAATGCCTGCCAGCTTCACAAACGTTCCTTCAAACAGAGCGACTCCAAATGACGAACGATGACTTGGTGCAGCATTTCGGTGGAAATATGATTCGGCTGAATGATGCGATGAACGGAAAGTCCGTCCACAAGCGCAGACAACCGCTCGATCTCGACCTCTTGATTCAGGTCGGGCGCTGCGAGGCCGGTGTGCACGAGCCCCTCGATAATCCTCGCCATCCCTGTTCGCATCTCCAAATAAATCTTTTCGTTTAATCCATGAAGCTCCGGATCGGATAGCGCTTTGACGGTAAAAGCGTACCAAACCTCCATTTCCGCATGTCGTTCTTCATCCATCGGCATCAGTTCGAACAGCAGCGTCTGTATGTCCCGGATCGGATGCCCGGTATAATGGACGGCGCTGATCCGGCTGTTCACCCGTTCGGCGACCAGGCTCATCGAGAAGGCGAACAGCTCCGATTGGGTGGAGAAATAATGGCGCATGGACCCGACCGACATGCCTGCTTCCTGCGCGATGCTGCGTACCGAAGCGTGCTCGATCCCGTCGCGCCGGATGACCCGCCATGCGGCCTCGGCCAGCTCTTCCTTGCGTTTGTCGTGCTCAACGATTTTTGGCATGTCCCTAGTATACCATGTGTTGCTTTTTTAATACAATCGTGCTAGATTAAATAATACAATCGTGTTAAAAAGAAAGAAATGGATTTGGAGGAGCGAGAGCATGATCGGTTGGTTGATTTTGGCGTGTGAAATCGGTTTTTGGGTTGTCGTGCTAGCGGGTTTAATCGCCCGGTATATTTTTCGGCAGAAGAAGCTTGGCGCTGTGCTGCTGCTGCTTACACCGGTGATCGATTTGCTGCTGCTCATTTTTACTGTCGTCGATTTGAGCGGCGGAGCCAAAGCGGACTTCTTTCACGGCTTGGCGGCGATCTATATCGGCGTGACGATCGCCTTCGGCCATTCGATGATTCGCTGGGCGGACGAACGGTTCGCGTATCGTTTTGCCGGAGGGGCCGCCCCGCAAAAAGCGGCGAAGTACGGCCAGGAACGCGCCCGCCGCGAGCGGGTCGGGTGGTACCGGCATTTGCTCGCCTGGGTCATCGGCGTGGCGCTGTTGTACGGCATGATCTGGTTCGTGGGCAATCCCGAGCAAACCGAAACGCTCCTTGGCCTTGTAAAAGGGTGGTCCGTGGTGCTTGCCATTGACGCGGTCATTAGCTTCAGCTACACGCTCTGGCCGAAAAACCCGCCGAAAGACCGGATCAGCATGTAAAATAGCCATAATGAAAGCCACTCTTTTGAGTGGCTGCTTTTTTTTAGAATCCGTTATGCTGGAGAAGATCGAGTCGATTTCCGTATAGGTCCTCGAATACGACCTCGACTCCCCAAGGAACTTCCTTCGGTTCGCCGAAAAATTTTACCCCTTTGGACTTCATTTCCTCATAATCTCGATAACAGTCATCCGTTTGTACGACTAGGAACACATGGTTAGCGGCTTGATTGCCTACCCTCTCGGCTTTTTCATTCGTATTGGCTTCAACGAAAACAATCGCCGTTTCACAATCTTTTGACGGCGCTACCGTTACCCATCGCATGCCGTTCCCGAAATTATTGTCCGATAACAATACAAACCCTGCCTTATTGATATAAAAATCAATAGCCTCGTCATAGTTTCGCACCAAAATCGAAACGTGCCCTATTTTTTTCTTCACGTGATCACTCCTTGTTTTCAGCTTTACATGCACAGGTATGAAACGATCATCTTTCCTTGGGCTTATCCCCGATTAAGCCGAGCAAAAACATTTGAGAATAAGCGAACCCCTTGTACGTTTTCGAGACACTCGAAGGAATGGTCAGATCCAGGTCCAAGTAGGTGGTTAGTATAAGCTGAGCGAATTTTGGCTGGTCTGTTAAGGAATATTCCTGCAATTGTTTTGCAAACTCCTTACTGACTTTTTCTCTCCCCCCAAGCGCTTGTTGCAACTGGTACCCTGCCATATACAGGTCAGCCGCGATGGCTTCATCGGATTTCTGATGTTCGGCTACATAAGCCGAAATCCAGTCCCGCACAAGAGAAGAAGTATCTTTATTATTGTCTTTTGCGACCTGTTGAAAACTATCCTTGAGATCCTTGGATATGCGGATGTGCAAATTCGTATCCAATTCGCCGATGCCTCCCTTGAAAATAATAAGGTAATTGTAATCCGTTTGTATACACGATGTCAACACAGTGTGTTCCGGTTATGAATCTGTTGGACCTAATAGGATGGTTGACTAATTTTAAATAAATAGGGATGCATGCACCTCCTCGTTAGATACACGTCCAATCTTCTTCCGTTTAGCTGCACATAAGATGTGTTGTATGTACAAGGAGGTGTTTTGCGGAAAGAGGCGGCTTTGAAATGAAATGTGCTTGGCAAATTCGGTTGTATACCAGGAGGTTGAACATAGTGGGAATTCGCCCCATAAGAGGTCCTCGGGGTCCGCAAGGACCACAAGGCCCACGAGGCCCAGCCGGGCCGCAAGGAGCACAGGGAGTGCAAGGCGTACAAGGAGTGCAGGGACAACAAGGAGTACAAGGACAACAAGGCCCTGCCGGGCCGGCAGGACCTGGCACGCCGCCTGCTTTCGGTTCTCTTTATCAAACGGTGCAACAAACAGTAACACAACAGCTGACGAAGGTTGATTTTGACACGCCAGGCCCCGCTTTAAATGTAATCGTAGATCCAATGAAAGATACAATCACCATTATGCAATCGGGAGTTTATGAACTTTCCATCAGTTTAAGATTTACGCTTGACGTAGATACATTTATAGGGGAGGCAGGTACCGGTTCTATTTTTGTCCAAGATGCCGAAGTCGCCGTTTCTATAGTCGAATTTACCGGTAATATATTCACCTCCGATAACACTTCTCTTATTCTTCAGGCACATGTCGCCAAAACGATCCATTTGAGTCTTTCTGCAGGTGATGTGCTTGATGTTCGCGTTAATCTGATAGCGGATACCACAATTGAAGTATCTGAAAGTGCTTTTACCGTAAACCGGATTGGTTGAAACGTCGAGGATATGGTGGGGAACATAAACCATGGTAAGAGACAAATGGGTACATTACCGCATCATGAAGAAGGATAACCGGCTTCTCGTTGCCTTGCCGGACACACGGCTGATGGGGAAAGAGAATGTCCGAGCACTGTTGAATAAGTATGAGGGCATTTTCCTCAAACCGCGACGAGGGTGCCACGGTTACGGCGTGATTCAGGTTTTGGCGAAACCAAACCGCCGTTACGAGCTTCATGCAGAACATAAAAGAACAATATTTCGCGGAATCCAGCCCATTTATTCTTTCCGGAGGTATCATCGTTACATTGTTCAACAACGGATTCCCCTCTTAACCATAAACGGCCAGCCCTTCGATATCAGGGTCATGGTGCAGCGTAATTCGAAGTCGCCTTGGACCGTAACCGGTCTCTTCGCAAAAGTAGCGGCAAGGGGCTATGTCATTACCAATGCAGCCGGAGAGATCATGAAAGCGGAAGAAGCGCTTCATCGGTGCATCTTGAAACCTCGCCGACAAGAAGCGCTGAGCCGCATTCACGCCATTTCCCTTATAGCGGCCGAACGGCTCCATCATTCCTTTCCCAGCTTGCGTACCATTGGATTGGACATGGGATTGGACCGTAGAGGGAAAGTTTGGATTATTGAAGTGAATTTCAAGCCGGATATCACTCCTTTCCTCTTGTTCAAAGATAAAACGATGTACCTTAGAATCATGCGTTATAAAAGATTTTCGTAAGCTTGACATTCACGTTACGTAAAGGTATATGCTTCTCTCGAAACGGACAATGGAGATTCGTATTAGGGAGGAATATAGATGATTATTAACGGAATTGATATACTGCGAAACCAACGTTTCGTATTGGAGGCCGCGCCGGAGCAGAGATCGGGCATTTACAGAGAACTGGTGATCGAGCCGCTCAGGCCGTTCTGGGAATCGATGCTGGCGAAGATGCCGCCTGGGCAAGATACATCGGATCCAACAGGATTGATGGGGGTGTACCCGCCGGATCCGGATGGCAAGGAAGGGCTAGAGGCAATCGCCTGGCTCGAGCGAGCCGGGTCTTGGCACAAATGCCTGGAAGCAATCGAACAAGCAGTACGACTACTGCGACCTACGGATTACGGCATCTTCCTCGATGCTCTCCAGTATTCGCTAGTCCTTGCGAGCCCTACAAAGTTCGGGCATCTGCATGGCTACACCGGCTTCGGCGGAACGCCGGGACAAGCGATTGTGCTCGTATGGCCGAGCGACTACAACGTGCCGCGGCTCCCTGCGATTACCGCACACGAATTTCACCATAACGTCCGGCTGTCCTACGAGCCGTGGAGCGCGAATACGACAGTCGGCCAATATATCGTGGTCGAGGGGCTGGCGGAAGCTTTTGCCGCCGAAATGTACGGGGAAGACAAACTAGGCCCCTGGGTTCATTCGCTTGACGACGAACAGCATGAGCAGGTCAAACCGATCTATCGGGAAGCGCTGTCGACGACCGGGTTTCCGGTTATCATGGGCTACATGTTCGGCAATCCGCAGGCGGGCATCCCGGCATATGCCGGCTATTCGGTCGGGTACCGGGTCGTAAACGAATATTTGCGGCGTAACGGAAAATCGGCGGTAGAGGCGACCTATCGGCCATGGCGGGAAATTATCGATGAATCGCGATACTTCTCCGATTGATTGCTTTTAAACGGTAAACCATATATCCAGTACGCTGGGCCGTTCAACGACTAGTCTTCTTGAGCTTGATCTGCATGCCTTCTAGGTACTCGAAAAGCCGCTGCCCCTTCTAATTGTTCTTTTTTAATTCCCAATAACTCTGAATCGTACTACAATAAGTGGGAATCGGGTTCGAAAACAAGGGAGGGATACTTTTGGAAGCGTTGATTGAAGAATACGGTCGCGGCTACGCAATGCTGCGGGAAGCCATTGAAGGATTGGTCGAGGAGGAGCTTCGGTACAAGCCCGCACCTGACAAATGGAGCATTCATCAAATTCTCATACATGTGACGGATTCCGAGATCTCGTCTACATCTCGGTTGAAAAAAGTATTGGCGGAGGAGGAGCCGATTCTGATTTCGTTTGATCAAGACGTGTGGGCGAACAACTTAGGGTATGATCAAATGGACCGAGAACAGCATCTGCTTCTGTTCAAATTGCTGCGTTCCAGTATGCAGACGATTCTGGACAATCTGACTAGCGATCAAAGCGAGCGGGTGGGGGTGTATGTCGATCAGGAGCGGTTCACATTCAAGCAACTGCTGGAATACCGCGTTCAGCATGTCCGTGACCACCTCGCCCAAATCGAACGGGTGAAGGAGGCGTATCGGCAGAGCCGGGCATAAAAAAGGCCCGTGATCGAAACGAATAGTGCCGTGAACGAATCGCTTAAAAATAACCAAACGATACTTAAGTAGTATCGTTTTTTTGTACCTTATTCCCCTTTACCAAGCTCCTTTTGGTGTCTGCAGCGGTATGCTGCTCAAATGGCATCCTCAACGAAACGTCGCCATTTATTTTACTAATATTCCTTGACAGGAATATTCCTGATAGTGTATATTGAAATCAACAGGAAGATGACCATAATGATGAAGGGGATGAGAGGATACCGAGAGACCATCATGTAACGAGGTGAGCGACATGTCAGGGAAGAATCCGGGCATGGACATGACAACGCTGAGCGCCTTGGCCGAACCGAAACGTATGGCGATCGTCGAACTTTTGCGGGACGGTCCCCTGACCGTGGGGGAGATCGCCGATCTGCTGGGTCTTCGCCAGCCCCAAGCCTCGAAGCATTTGAAGGTGCTTAGCGAGAGCGGGATTGTGGAGGTGAAGGCCGAAGCCAACCGCCGGATCTACAAGCTCCGGCCCGAGCCCTTCCAAGCGCTGGATTCTTGGGTGAAGTCCTTCGGAAGCGTCATGGAAGACAGATTGGACAATCTGGAACAATACTTGCGGGAACTGCAAAACAAGGAAAAATTATAAAACCAAAAATTTTATACAATTCAAGGAGGAATTACAATGTCTAACAACGCAATGGTTTCGAGAGTAGAGAACGATCGGGTGCTGGTGCTGGAGCGCGTATTCGACGCACCGCGCGATCTCGTGTTTAAGATGTTTAAAGAACCCGAGCATCTGAAGCGTTGGTGGGGGCCAAGAGGCTGGGAGCTTCCGGTTTGCACCATTGATTTCCGTCCAGGCGGCACCTGGCACTACTGCATGAAGTGTGTCGATCAGAACCAAGGGCAATTTTACGGCATGGAATCTTGGGGCAAAGGAGTATATAAGGAAATTGTCGAGCCGGAGAAGATCGTCTATACCGATTACTTCTCGGATGCCGAAGGCAATTCGAATGACTCCATGCCGTCGACCGAGGTCACGCTGGAATTCGTCGATCTGGGCGGCAAGACGAAGCTGGTCAATCGCGGCGAATATGTGTCCGCGGAGGCTCTCAAGACCGTCATGGATATGGGCATGCTGCAGGGCATCACCGAAACTTGGGATCGCCTGGAAGAGCGCCTGAACGAAGTCAAGTAAGGAAATATGGACAGCCGCTGGCTTTTAGAGCCGGCGGCTGTTTGCATAAACGTCAATATTTTTCACACCTTAATATTGACTGATAACTCAATCAAAAATATAATAAGCTCAAGGAGCGTGATTATTTGCCAACGATTCGCAAGGAGATTTTGATTGATGCCTCGCCTGAGCAAGTATGGGATGCGGTCAGCGACGTAGGTGCTGTTCATTATCGTCTGGTCCCCGGCTATACCGAGAACACTCTTATGAACGGTCACGAAAGAACGCTCATTCTGCCAAACGGCGGCATGGTGCGCGAGCTCATCGTTTCTATCGATGAAAAGGAACGTCGAATGGCGTATGCGGTAAAAGAAGGACGCATGCCGCTATTGCATCATCATGCATCCTTCCAAGTTCTCCCGCATGGCGACAACGACGCCAAGCTCGTATGGATCACCGATTTCCTTCCGGAACATCTGGGTACCGAGATTCAAGCGAGGGTAAATCGCGGAGCAGAGGTTATGAAAGAAACCATCGAGGCCGAAGCAAAAGGAGGAGATCGATGAGAATACTAGTCGTTGCAGCTCATCCGAAGATCGAACAGTCTCGCGTAAATAAACGCTGGCTGGCGGAATTGCGTGAATACCCGAATCAAATAACGGTTCATGAACTATATAAGGCATACCCTGATTTTGCAATCAACGCGGAGAATGAACAAGACCTCGTTGCGCGGCATGACCGCATCGTATTGCAATTTCCAATCCAATGGTATAGCGCGCCGGCTTTGCTCAAGCAATGGCTCGATGACGTGTTCACGACATCGTGGCTGTTCGGAGCGGGCGGTAAAGCCGTTGCGGGGAAAGAGCTCGTTCTTGCCATGTCGATTGGAAGCGATGAAGCTTCCTATCAGTCGGGTGGCTTAATCGGCTATACGATCAGCGAACTGGTCCGACCCATTCAAGTGTTTTCCAATCAAATCGGCATGGCGTTCCTGCCGCCTTATAAATTGTATGGCGCGGTCAAGGCGATGGATGACCAAATCGAGAATAGTGCCTCATCTTATGTGAAGCACATTACTTCTCCCGATCTTAACCCCATCATCGTTCGAAAACGTATGCTTGAAGAAATGAGCAAGGTCAATCAGATATAAGGGAAAATATAATACAAGCCAACTACGAAAGAGTTCGTTAGTTGGCTTTTTATATTCAGGACTTTCATACTTACTGAAAGCTTCGTTCCTTTCGTTTAACTCACCACTTCACAGGTTCTTCGAGAATAATGCCGTCGGTCATCACCCATTGGGTCAAGCTGTGTTCCTTGGCCTGGACGACGATAAAGATCAGATCCTCCGTCTCGGACGTATTCCGCAAAGCACGTACACCTTGCGGTGCAACGCGTACGGCGCTTCCTTCCGTCACCTCGAGAATGTGGCCGTCAATTTGAACCTGTCCCTGGCCGCGAATAAACACATACAACTCCTCATTCTCCTTGTGCTTATGATAGAAAGGCACCTCCCCCCGGGGAGGCAGCTGGTTCAGCGAAACCTCCATGCCGGTTAACTCAAGAGGAGCCTTCAAGAAAAATTTCCCCTTAGCAGGAGCTTCCGTAACGCTTCCCAGCTTCTCGAACAGACCTGCTTGCACCATCGTGTAATTCCGGTCTTGCATGCTTGACACCTCTTCCATCAGGTTATATATCCTATCAGATACGATTCCATACTACCATACCGCTGGAAATGTGATTTCTTCTTAATTGCTAAGTTGATGAGGCAATTGGGTCCGCCTGCCTCGACTTAAGTCCAGCAGATTTTGCGGCGCAAGTCGGATGCGAAATATTTTTATTACCCTTATTATCGAGATGTGGAAAATTAAGTTAATCCTTGAACTGAGGTAGTGAACAAAGTTCAGTAGTGAATGATGACTATATATGGGGGGGACCGCAGTTTGAATGTTCAATTTAAAAAAGGCGTACTTGAACTTTGTGTGCTCATTTTAATTTCAAAAAGAGATTATTACGGGTTTGAACTAGGGGAGAGCATTTCCAAGCAAATTGACATCGCCGAAGGGACGTTGTATCCGTTGTTACGCAGACTGAAAGCGCAAAACTTCCTATCCACTTACCAAGTCGATTCGACGGAAGGCCCGTCACGCAAATATTACTCCATGACAGATACCGGCATGAAATACATGGAAGATTTACTGGAGGAATGGAATCAGTTCTCTGGGGCGATTCACAATTTCATCGAAGGGGAAATGAAGCGTGAACAAAAATAAGTATATGCTTCGATTGGAAGCGGGACTTAAGCGACTGCCAATGAGTGAACGAAACGACATCATCAGCGATTTCGAAGAGTATTTCGCTTCAGGATTGGAAGCCGGATTGACCGAAGAGGAAATTAGCCGGAAGCTTGGCGAACCCGGTATGATCGTCAAAGAACTGATCGCCGAATACCGGATCGTTGCGGCGGAGCGGACAAAATCATTTTCGGGTATGCTGCGTGCGGTGTCGGCTACGATGAGCATCGGCTTAAAAGCACTTATAGGACTGATCCCCGTACTCGCTGCGATCGGCGGTTTCCTCTTCATCTGCATTTTACCTGTGATGCTATTGATTGCACCTCTGACACTACTCGCGACGATGCCTTTCTATGACCGTACCGACTTGATGCTCTATATTTTTTTATCCATCACATTTTTCAGCTTGGGCATTCTCGGAGCAACCGGTTTGTACCTAATCGGGAAACGTCTTAGCAAGTGGGCACTCGCTTCAACCAAGATCCAACTTAAGCTTGTAAAGGGGGAAGCAACGATATGAAGAAGGTCATCATCATCGCATTGGTACTTTTCGCAATTGGAATTAGCGGAGTTATCTATACCTTGCGGGTTACTGGCGTCAACCAGTTCTATACTCTGGCACACAAGCAGTTTGAATCAAATCAACCGCTTCGGACAATCACGATCGATTCTCCGGATACGGACATTATCGTGAAGCCATCCGATGGGGATGCTGTCACAGCAGAATTAAAAGCGAGCAAAGAGAGCCGCGGAAAGTTGTATAAGGTAGAAATATCAGAGGAGGACGGACAACTGAAAATAGAAGTGACGAGGAAAGACCCTTTTAGCTTCAATATCGGCGTTCTATTCTATCGTGAAAGGGTCGAAGTAAGCCTTCCTCGCAAGGTATATGAGGCAATCCGTATAACATCGAACGTGGCTGATATCAAACTTGAAGATATCGAGAGCAAAAGCACACTCGTAAGCGTCCAAACGGGAGATATTCATCTAATGGGTACTGAATTCGCGGGTGATTGTCGTCTGGAGACGGCGAAAGGTGATGTGGAGGTCAAATTTGAGCGTTATCCGGAATCCTTGAAAGTCGATTTCAAAAGCGAAACGGGCAAAGGAGATATCGATCTGACCGGAATTCAATTTCTGGAAAAATCCGATCATCGCTTGCTTGGCCAATCCGGTACCGGAGAACATGTTCTCCGTGTGAACACGGCATCAGGAGGATTTCATCTATCTATGGTGATGAAAGGGGAGAATTAACGATGGCCGTTCGACAAGCCCTTATACGCTTCTTGCTGGCTCCATTTCGCTTCGTTTCCTGGGGGTTCGCTTTTTATTTTTCGAATATCGTGTTGGTGATCTTGGCATTAGTGCCTTCCGTTATTAGGGGCTATCAGATGTACACAGGTTATACCCCGGAAACCCTCGAAGTCATTCTATGGATCTTGCGTATCGGCTTATTCGTTGCGATTGTTTGGATCGGATGGAAGAATCGAGAGAAGGTTGTTCTACATGAACTGACCTTTCTGATCATTGCTGAAATGATCGCTACGGCGGTATGGCAATACCTTTGGTTTCAATTTGCGATTATTCCAGGCCTTAAGCTTGCGACGGAGACGATAAGCAGCGAAGCCGTCGTGGGTTGGGTAATGAATTTGGCTGGCAACTCTTCGATTGACGTTCGGGATTTATCGAAATCCGTATTGTTTATATTGAAGAACTTCTTGGTCATTCCGATGTATCTCATGTATTTCCTTCGCATCCTCAGAATCATTTGAAACAAAAAATAATTTTTTTAGGATCTGTCGATTTTGTCGCTCTTCGTTCGTTGTGTTGGTAGAGGCCAAAATTCAAACCCACTGAGAAAGGTTGATGAACATGAAAGCACAGCTAACCCCTTATTTGATGTCGAAAGATGCACGATCCCAAGCCGATATGTACCGGAAAGCACTCGGAGGCGAAATCTTGTCGGTGATGACTTACGGTCAGACGCCGGGAACGCCGGAAGCGATCAAGGACAAAGTCATGCATTTGGTGATGACGGTAGCTGGCGGGAATACGTTGTTCTTGTCCGATGCCTTTGAACCGGCCGAAAGCAGCCGCGGCATTGCGCTGGCGCTGGCATTTGAAAGCGAGGCTGAAGCACGGGAAGCCTATGGGAATCTCAGCGAGGGCGGTGCAGTCAAATATCCATTCGAACTTCAGCCTTGGGGAGCCTATTACGGCGAAGTTATAGACAAATTCGGCGTCACATGGCAAATCGTTAAGCAATAAGGCGCTTCGACTACCAATGTAGTTGAAAAGACATGCGGAACAGCGAGGAAAACGGAGATAACGGAGAAAACAATTATTTATGGGAGGTTATGTTATGCAAACTGTTACGACTAAGAAGGCGATGTCGATTCCACTGACGGCGGCACGGCTTACATGGGGGGCAGCCGCTGCGTTTCTCGTATTGCTCGCTGTTCTGCATTTCCTTAAACCTGAGTTTGATCCTTCGTGGCGAATGGTCAGCGAATATTCGATCGGACGTTACGGTTGGGTCATGATGCTCGCTTTTCTGAGTATGTCCATAGGCAGTATTGCCTTATTCGCAGCAATCCGCACGCAGATAAGCACTATCGGAGGCAAAATCGGTCTAGTTTTGCTTTTGATTAGCGGAGTCGCGATAGCAGCAGCTGCCGTATTTACAGCGGACCCCATGACGGCAAGCAAGGAGGAGTTGACCACCCACGGCAATCTTCATGGTTTGGCTGCGATGATTGGCATTCCCGGTAAGACGATTGCAGCAATACTTATCAGCCGTTCACTGGCTCGAATACCATCGTGGTCACCGGCGCGAAGATCGCTTCTGTGGTCAGCAAATTTTATTTGGATGAGTCTTCTCTTGATGATCGTGATATTGGTTGTAACGCTGTCGCAAAACGGCGGGAAATTCGGTCCTGATGTGTTCATCGGTTGGCCCAATCGGCTCGTCATGATCGCCTATTGCGTATGGCTAATGTCAGTGGCTAGGCAAGCCAGAATACGGATTGGAAGTGTCCCTCATGAATAAAGTTTTTTTTACTTTTTCTCAATGTTGAATGTAAAGGCAAAATAAGTAAAACTGTACATAGTTCCCTTAATTTAAGGAGGCGATGTACAATGTCAACCGGCATCATAAGAGAATTGCGGGATACAGACGATTTCTCCCGTATCAGAGATCTGATCAAGAACTCGCTTAGACATGATCAAAAAAAGCACTATGTCGAATCACCCGAGCATTTGCACAGCTCTTTTTTCTGAAATGATCGTGCTGCTTGTGCGGCTATTCAAGGATTCGTATCGATTCGTGACGAACACATCGTTGCTTTTGCAGGCGTTCGAGTATCCGAGAATAATAAAAACGGCCTTCTCTCCATAGGGTTTGAGTCCGGGTGCGAAGAGGAGCTGAGGCCTTTGCTCGATCGTTGCTCGGAAATAACACGGGCTCACGGCGGACAATTGATAGGCCGGTTTATTTCATTAGATCCAGGCCAAATCCGCAATGACGAGATCACGTTCTGGGAACGTTATGGCTTTCGGGCCGATCCCTACTTCCTTGCGCTGCTCAAACTGGAGGTCGATGAATGGAATGTTCCGGAACAATTGAACGTAGACGGCATTCAGCCAGTGAACCCGGCGGAAATATCCGATATTATACGTATTTTGAACGAGGACCGTGAGGAGTGCCTTGCCGACGAGTTTCGTGCAAACTTTGGCAGCTTGACGCCGGATCACGTATTTTTGACTATGAAGGACAAGGAAAGCGGAGAGATTGCAGGCATTGCCTACTATCAGGTAAGCTGGTTTAAGGACAAAGGTAATGGAAAAACGTACGACGGATATGGCGCTTGGGATACTGGCATCCATTTCAGACCGATGCATCGGCTACCCCGCAGTGAAAAGCGGCGATTTATACAGGCTGTGATCGCCTCGATGAAACAATTGGACATCATCTTTGCCAGCGGTCGAGTATCGTCTCGGGACTATGACTGTTTTCTCGAACTTTTCGCTGAAGGTTTTTATTTTCAAGGCTCCGCTCCTTCGGTGCAAAATCGAATGACCAGACGGGTTGCGGAACGTTGAAAAAGTATGTAAACGCCAAAGAGGTGCTCCCGCAATCGCTTATCGAAGAAATCCAAAAATACGTACAGGGCAAGCATCTGTACATTCCATGCACAGAGCGGAAAGCATGGGGAACGGCGACGGGAAGCCGGGAGGAGTTACGCGAACGGAACGCGGATATTGTGAGACGGTACCGTAGCGGAATCGACATGGAGAAGCTAGCGGAGCTATTCCACCTTAGCATAGAACGGATCGAGTCGATCGTATATGGGGAGGAACTATAGCTGGAAGGCAGCCCTTTAATGAACGAAAAGTGGAGCAACTGCCGCGGCATGCTGCTCCACTATTTTTTTTAATAAGGAGTCAACACTCCGACCCTACAAATTTCTGTTGTATGCTGTTATTGAGCGCGGATAAGTTAAAGCCTTTAATGATGAGCCATACTGCGAGGATCATTTCATTCGCAGCAACCGGCAGCGCCAAAATAGCACCCCAAACCGAAAGCTGAGGAATGACACCGAACATTTCCAACAAAGCTGCAATAAAAACGAGTGCTGATCCCGTTATACCCAAGATGGGAATAAACCTGGGGACGAGTCCGGATCGATAAAAGATGTAACTATACATCATCGTATTTATACCCAGCATAAAATTAGGCCCAAGCATGAATGTCCAGTCATGTACGGCTTTTAATAATGTGCCCGAAGCTTGAAAAGAGGCGGGATCCGGCACAGCTGCAGCTGTAAAATCCCGACTTAAGGTCAATAAAGACAGTACGCTGATGATGCCGACCGTGATGATGACGGCCTCAAGAAACCTGAAGCAAACGTGTCCAAGAGCTAACGTCTCATTGTATTTTCTTAAAAACGGGAACATTGTAATCGAAGTACCGACAGCCGAAGCGACAAGAATTAACTCCATAAGAGCTCCCAGTATCACTTGGTTGGCATGAGCGGAACCATTAATCAGGTAATCGGGGCCGTTTAAGATAGGATCGTATAAAATGACACCTATGATCGACGAAACCGCCGCAACGATAAACAGGACTCCCACAACTTTGGCCGCTAATTTGTTTGTATTCATTTTTGACCTCTCCTTTATACCTAGTTCTTACTCTTCACTGTTATCCCCGTAGAAGAATACCTCTTCCAAAGGCAAGCTGAAGGCGTGAGCGATGCGAAAAGCCAGTTCCAGAGAAGGGGAGTAGTTCCCCTTTTCCAAAGCCACGATGGTTTGTCTTGTAACGCCTACCTTGTCAGCGAGTTGCTGTTGCGTCATTTCGTTATTATTGAATCGTAGTTTTCGGATGTGATTGCCGACAAGATTTTTACCCATCTTAAACTCCTCTCCGATAATGATAAAGTTTCGTAAGGGAGCCGGTCACATCAGAAATGAATCCCGAGGCGATCAGGATCACGAACATCGCTTGTAACGGCTGATCGATGGTCAGCGCTCCCATGGCAAGAAGAAAACCGAGGATAAACACAAAGAAAGAATTTCGGTTCGCTTTTAGCTCAATGAGTTTATCCAGTTCGTCCGCGAATGCCGGTTCCTTCTCTCCGGTCGTTATCCGAAAGACGATGTTGAAAACAATGCTGATCACAATATGCGCAACGATGGAAACCAAAGTCAGGACGAGGACGAAGGAGCCCCAATAACGATAGGCTTCCGTTGCCGCAAGCCCCGCCTCCGGATACTGCACGTATTTGTACGCGCTATACGATACGAAAATGAGGATGGCGCTGATTAACGATACGATGCTTTTCTTTTCTTGATAGGTCATGAACGATACCACCTTTACCTTCTTTTTAGCTTGAGTTAAGTTTTATATACACAATGTAATAAATATCATTCATAATGTCAAGTATATTTTACATTGCGTAATCGTGTAAAAAAGAAAAGCCGTTTGTCGGCGCGACATTTGAGAATGTCGGTCGGCAAACGGCTTTTGCGGATCGTTAAATTTTCACGATTTTCATCAGGTTGGTCGAGCCGGATTGGCCGATCGGAATACCCGCGGAAATAATGGCGTAGTCGTCTTCGCGGATATGTCCTTTGGACTTGGCATCTTCCAAAGAATTGTGGATGAGCTCATCCGTTGATTCGCTCTTCACGCCAAGAACAGGCGTAATTCCGTACATCATCGTCAAATAAGGCAGCACCTGCTTATTCGGCGTCATGGCGATGATCGGCGATTTCGGCCGGTATTTGGCGATCATGCGCGCCGTAAAGCCGCTTTCCGTCGGGGTCAAGATCGCGGCCGCATCCAATTTAAGCGATGCTTCGACGACCGATTGGCATACGATTTCCGTGACGTTGTCCGCGGCAATCGATTGGCTTATTTTCCGGTACGCTTGGTCATGATCGATCGTATCCTCCGCGCGCTCGGCGATTTGTGCCATCATGCGCACCGACTCGACCGGATACTTGCCTGCGGCGGACTCGCCGGACAGCATCACGACGTCGGTTCCGTCCAGGACGGCGTTCGCTACGTCGCTCACTTCGGCGCGGGTCGGGCGCGGGTTGCGTTGCATGGAGTCGAGCATTTGCGTAGCCGTAATGACCGGCTTGCCGGCGCGGTTGCATTGCTCGATCATCGTTTTCTGCGCAATCGGCACTTCCTCGCAAGGAATTTCGACGCCAAGATCGCCGCGCGCGACCATGATGCCGTCCGACGCTTCCAGAATGGAGGCGAGGTTATCCAAGCCTTCTTCGTTTTCGATCTTGGAGATGATCGGCGCATGGCCGATGCCGAAGCTCTCCAGCAGCCCTCTCACCGTGCGCACGTCATCTCCGTTACGGACGAACGACATCGCGACGATGTCGATGTTCTCCTCGGCGGCGAACTTCAAGTGCATGACGTCGCGTTCCGTCACGCCGGGCAGCGAAGTGTGGACGCCGGGCAGGTTGACGCCTTTGCGCGGCTTCAACTGGCTCGCGTTAAGCACCCGGCAAATGACGTCCCGGCCGTCGATCGCTTCGACTTTCAGCTCGAGTGAGCCGTCATCGATCAGAATAAGCGCGCCGGGAGCGACGTCCTGCGTCAGCTCGGCATACGACACGGAGACGCGGCGAGAGTCGCCGACAATCTGCTCCGTCGTCAGGATGAGCTTGTCGCCGATTTGCAGCTCGTAAGAAGGCTCTTGCAGCTGGCCGATGCGGATTTCCGGGCCTTTGATGTCCATCAGGATCGGAATGGTGACTCCCGCAAGCTCCGCCGCCTGCCGTACGGCCGCGATCCGTCTGCGGTGCTCATCCAGGTCGCCGTGCGCCATATTCAGGCGGGCCATGTTCATGCCGGCTTCGATCATTTGCGTAAGCGTCGCAACGGAATCACAAGCCGGACCTAGCGTACAAAGAATTTTTGTTTTGCGCATATTCACTCATCCCTTGGTCTGGATTTTAAACATTACCCGATCATTGTAGTCCGAGTCGAGGAAATAATCTATGAACTATAGTATGATAAATGTACTATAGTCAGATGGGGAGGTGACCTGGATGATCCGCATTGAATCGATAACATCCGGCCCTGCCGGCGATTGGTTCGTCGAGCAAGACGAGCGGGAAAGCTGCTGGAACTTTGTTTGGGTTACTTATGGCCGATGTGTGTATTGGATCGATCGGGATAAAATCGTGCTGGAGAAAGGGCAATTGCTGCTCGTTCCGGACCGGACCGCCTTTTACGCCAAAAGCATTCCGACACAAATGCACGCCAAATACGTCATCCGTTTTACGGTTGACCCAGGCCCAAATTTGCTGCCTATTCTGCAGTCCCGGGACACGATCCGGCTGCGTACGACCAAATATGAACTTTTTGTGGAGCGGCTCCGGGTGATGATGGAGCAGTGGGCCGAGAAGACGCCGTATTATGAAACGATGTGCCAGGCATTATGTACGGAGCTTCTTGTTTATATCAACAGGGAAATGGATCAAGGCGAGCCAGCCGCGGTGACGGTGCAAACGGTCGAGCTCATGAAGTCGTACATCCAGAACCATTACCGGGAACACGTGACAAAGGAGCAGCTGGCGGAAGTCACTCGCAAAAGCCCGAACTATGCCGCGATGCTGTTCCGCAAGCACACCGGGCAGACGATCAGCGACTTTGTTCATGCGCAGAGGGTCAAAACGGCGATTTATATGCTGGGCCATTCGACGCTTACCGTGGCGGAAATATCCGAAACGCTCGGTTACAAGGACCCGTCGTATTTTTACCGCGTGTTCAAGCGGGTGACCGGGCTTGCTCCGGCGGATTATTTGGCCGAGCGCAGGGTGGAGTAGGCAATCATCGAAGGCTTCGAATAGGAGCTTTTTTCATAAAAACATTAGAAATTTCTAGACAAAATCTTCAGATTTCCCCCCTATAATTCGAACCGTCGATTGATTATTCAAAATCAGAGGTGGAGGAATGGGATGGGATTTCCGTGGATTTTCGATTCGTTTAAATGGCTGACCGTCTTGCAAACGATGTTATTGTTGATGAATGCCGGCGCGCTTGTCGCGTATGCCCTGCCAGTGAAGCGGCTGCACAGGTGGGTTGATTTTGTGCCCGCGGCGGCGGTCGTCATCGCGATTGCAAGCTGGATCGGCGGCGATATGTCCGATATCGCGATTTTGCTGTATGCCGTGACGGCGATCGTGTTTTTGTGCACGGTGAGAAGGTTGATAAAACCAGGGGCACGTTGGAATAAGGCGGGAGGCCGCATCGTTCGGGTAGTTTTCTGCCTGTGCGGCTTGGCTCCGCTCGCCCTCGGGTTTATCTATGCCGGCGAGTTGAGGTACAATCCCGTCAGCGATTTTAGTCGCATGGGATATGCCGAGGCTTTTGAGAAGCTGAATGCGCGAATTGCGGTCGAATATCCGTTCAGCGAATGGAAAAAGCTCGACTGGGACGCCCTGAAGGCGAAATTCGAACCGATCTTTCGGCAAGCCGAGCAAGACCATAACAAGGAAGCGTATGCCAAGGCGCTGCGGGATTACGTATTTTCGATTCACGACGGGCATGTGGCGCTGAAGAACGAAGATCCGAACGTGATGAAGCAAGTGATCGGGGGCGGCTTCGGGATTGGCGTCGTCCGGCTGGATGACGGGCGGGCACTGATGAACCTCGTGCTGAAGGACAGCCCGGCGGAACGGAGCGGGATCAAGGTGGGTGCCGAGATTGTCGCTTGGGACGGGAAAGACGTCAAGGCGGCTTTGGCGGACACCGCTTCGCCGATCAGCCCTTGGGCTACCGAACAAGCGAGGCTGAGCAATCAAGAACGGTTTTTGACCCGAGCGCCGATCGGTCGAAGCATACAGGTCACATTCCGCAATTGGGGCGAAACCGACGTCCGCGAAGCGACGCTTCAGGCTTACGACGACCAGTATAAAACGCTGATAAGCGCAGACGACGGCGCCACGGTCGAAGGGAAAGTATTGAACGGTGGCTACGGGTATATCCGAATTCGAAGGTATCCTACCGAGTTGTTCGGGTCCGAATCCGAACAAGCGCTGAAGGATGCATTGGAACGGTTCCAGCGGGAGCGGATCAAGGGCCTTGTCATCGATCTGCGCGACAATCCGGGCGGTTATGACGGGCTGGTCACTAGATTGGCGGGATATTTCGTCAAGGAGAAGCGGTTCTATGAGTATACGAGCTATTATAACAGGTATACGGGCCGATTCGAGATCAATCGCAGTGAAACCCGGTACATCGAACCGAAGCAGCCGTATTACGGCGGCAAAATCGCCGTTCTGATCAATAGCAGGACGACCAGCTCCGGCGAAGGGCTGCCGCTTGCCCTGAAAGGAATGCCGAACGTCACCATTGTCGGGAGGACGGGCACGAACGGCTCCTTCGGCATGGCGACAAGCCCGATCGAGATCCGGATGCCGGAGGGGTATTCGGTCCATCTCCCGGACGGCAGATCGCTTGACGCCAATGAAACGATTCAAGGCGATAGCGACTATACTGGTGAGGGTGGTGTGGCGCCGGATGTGAAGATTCCGTTCAATGAAGAGGCTTTCGAGGAGAAATATTTGAAAGGGCTCGATTTCGAGCTGGATTTTGCGATCGACGCTTTGAACAGGCAGGGCTGAATGACTGCCAGCTGCCAGATAACGAAGACCTGCGCCGCATACGGGCCGGTCGGAATGACGATCGAGAAAAGCAGTAAGCCATTACGTGAAATGGCGCAACGGCAGCTTAGGACTTTATTATTGTCCTGGGCTGCCGCCGTCTCTTTTCAAAGTTAGTATAAATCCTAACGATCAAACTACAGATCTTTCCGGCTGAACGCCCGGCACCCCAGGAGGAGCAGAACCGCCGCATACCCTACCGTAAACAGGAGGAAGGAATTTGAAGGAACACTCCGCATGGAAAAAGGCCCCATGTCGGACAACGCCAATCCGGCAAAATCCGCTCCCCCCAGAAGCTCGTAAAGGCCTCTTCGGTAGACGGAATCCGTAGGCAGGATCAGCCCGATTAGAAAGAGGAATTTGTCCAGTGCGGGGGGACTCGCTCCATAGGACGCTACACCTTCGACCAGACCGCTGAACAGGGAAAACCCGTATAGCAGGGCGGCGCAGATCCCGTTCCCAAGCATCGGCAAATAGACGGAACCCAGCATGGTCAACGAGAGGAGAAGAAGCGGCATCCAGATAAAAAGCCCGAAGCTTCGCAGCAAGTCCCCCGCAAATATGGGAAGTCCGGCGAAGCTGTGGATGGTCCAGACCACGGAAATGAACAGGATTGTGCTGTATACGGTGATCCAGACGGCATGGCCCAGCCATTTGGCTAGATACAGCTTCCAGCGGGGGAGGGGACGGGCAGCGACGGCCAGCAGCAAACCGTTCTCCTGTTCGCCCGTGATAATCCCCATGGCTGAGAAAAGCACGAAGAAGGCCGTCAGGAATTGTGCGAAAAAGAGTCCCAGCACCATAAGCACCATTCGGTTCAACAGCGATTCGGCGGGGGAGGCCTGGTTCTGCACCACCGTGCCAGCCAACTCCCGGACCCCGAAGGCGAACACGATCAAAAAGACGAAGGTTATAATTAGCGTAACCAGGAACACCCGCTTGCGGGTCAACTCCTTAAAGGTGACGGAGATGTACGAGGTCATTGCGGAACACCTCCTTGTCGGGATTGGGCCATCCGGAGGAACCAGGCCTCCAGGCTGTTCGGCTCGGGGCCGGACTCGTAGAGCGTCAGGCCGCTTCGGATGAACAGAGAACACAGGTAGCCAGCCTGTTCCCTGTCCGTTACGCGGGCGGTCAGAAGAGCGTTGCCGCTCTCATCGGCTTCGACCAGGCGCAGCAGGGAGACGATGCCGGCGTCGTTCAATTCCGCCAACGTCCCAGGTAGCCAGCCGCCGAGCCGGAAGCGCCAGTTGCCGTCGCTTCCCCCGGTGCCGCGGAGCAACTCGTGCAGCGGTCCCGAGGCCAACAGCTCGCCTCCGAACAGAAAAGCGGCTTCATCGCATAGCTCCTCCACATCCTCGAGCAGATGCGTATTGAGGAAAATCGTTACGCCCTTGCCCCGAAGCCGCTTCAGAAGGTTGCGGATCTCGTAGCGGCCAAGGGGGTCCAAGGCCGAAGCGGGTTCGTCCAGGATCACCAGCTGGGGATCAAGGAGCAGGGCGGCAGCCAGGCCGAGGCGCTGCTGCATTCCCTTGGAGAAGCCACCGACCCGACGGTCCGAGGCTTCGGACAGACCGACCAGTTCCAAGGTATCCCGGACCCGGTTGCGGAAAGCGGGCGCCCGTGTTTCCTGCGGGCGCAGTCCTCCCAGCTGACCATGGAAGGACAACACTTCCGCCGGGGTCAGCCAATCCTGAAAGCGGAACAGCTCGGGTAAATATCCGAGCTTTTGCCGTGCCTCCGGCCGGCCCAGGGGTTGCCCCAGCACGAAGGCCAGCCCGGAGTCGGGGCGGTGGAGGCCGGCCAGCATTTTGACGAAGGTGCTTTTGCCGGCACCGTTGGGTCCCAGCAGGCCGAAAATGCAGCCCTCCGGCACCTGCAAGGTGATGCCGCGGCAACCGCCGCGGCCGTTGTAGGTTTTGGTCAATTGTTCCGTTTCTATGATCATCATGGCTGGATAAGCTCCTCTACGGCCCGCTCGAAGGCGGATTCCATAGGGAAGTCCTTCTCTTCCCCGCTGAGCAGACTTATTCGATTCCCATCGAGCCAGAGCAGAAAACGTTTCTTGCCGTTCGCAGTCATGACCGCATCATGATCGCCCAGCCGGAGGCTGGTGGTCACGCTGTCAGGGGCCGGTACCGGCAAAGTGCTCCGCCAGTCGCCGATGGCGGCCAGTTTGGTTCGCAGGCTGTCAGGCAGGACGGGCAGCTCCAGTACCGCTTCACGGACGGCTGCCGCATCGATGCCGTCTTCCACGGTCAGTTCGGGCTTGCCGAATTGGAGCAGCCGCACCGGCTTGCCCGACAAGGTGCCCTCTGTGGAGATTCCCTCCGGGATATTCAGCCGGATGGCTTTACCGTCCGCTTCGGCAGGCAGGGTAGTGGTGCCGCCCAAACGTGTGAGCAGCCGGTTGACCGCATTCACATTCAGCTTGAAGGTAAGCGTGGTAGCGGGCTGGTAGTCGGGGGCGGTGGAATCCCCTAGCTTGAGAAGGGAGGCGCCCATCCGTTTTTCCGCTTCGCCCCATGTAATGGTACGGGCCTTCCCGCCACCGGACTGGGTCAAAGCGCCGTATTGGGCCAGGTTGAAACTCCGGTCTCCCTCTGGCGAGCCACGGTCCAGAAGATCGGAGATGGCCGCCATGTCGTCCGCCGAGATCCCGACTCCGACCATGTGCTGAATGCGAAAGGCTTGTTGCATGGCGGCCAGCGCCCGGTCCCCAAGGGGGGTGGAGAACAGACCGATGGCTATTGCGGCTATGGCAACTCCGGCTGCCAGTCTCCGAAGTTTACGCTTGGCCGGTTTCTCCGTACGCCAGGAACCGTTCGTCCCGATATTCCTTGCCGAGCTTAGAGTCCCTGAATCTCTGACAACCGAGGACCCCTGTGCTACCCGGAATGCTTCCGTCCGTTTCATCTCAACCGCACTATCCTTCTCGTGATTATTCGGATTCTCTTCCGATCGTGCCTGGAACCTAGTTTCGTTCGAACGTAGACTTTCCTCCGCTTGATTCCAAAACGCCGGAATCGGCTCCCGGCCCGCCAGCCTCTCGAACCGAGCCCAAGCCCGATCCGTATCAATAACCGGTTCCCTTCCGGTCTTTTTCGCGTCGTCCGCCATCGTAGTGCTCCTCCTCCTGCCCGTACTTCTTCTTCAGCCGTTCCTCCGCCCGGGCTAGCAGCGTGCCGACAATCTTCGGATTGACCTCCAGCCGGAGGGCAATCTCTTCGTAGCTGTACCCCTCCTCACGAAGCAGGAGGGCGGTGTGGTCACGGTCCGAGAGCTTCTGCAGCACTCGGCGGACCACGTCTATTTCCCACTCGCGGATGACCTCCGTTTCTCCCGAAGGGGAGGCGCCTTCCGACCAAGCCGCTACACGGGCGGTTTCCTTCTCCAATAACGCCTTGTCCGACGAACGTTGTCTCAAATAATCGTAGCCTACCCGGGTCAGCACACGGTGCAGCCAAGCGCCGACGGCCTCCAGCCGGTCCGGAGGGCTCCGGTAGAGCCGTAGGAACACCTCTTGGGCCAAATCCTCCGCCGCCTCATAATCGCCGGTCAACGTATAGAGCTTTCGGACCACTCCGGGATAATGCTCCCGGAACAGGCGTTGGAACAGCTCGGGTACTTGAGCGCCTTCCTCCATGTTGACGCGCCCCCCTTTCGATTGTAAGACGGATACCGAATCGGATTTGTAGCACCTGCACAAGAAAATCCCCATTATAAAATCGCAGTATACTGAGATAAAACGAAAAATTCGCCGTTCCAGATGGCGCGGAGAACCGTACCGCAAGTGACGGCGAAAATTGGGGGAAGGGAAATTATAAATCAAAAAAAGGGAATAGCTCCATCATCGTTGTCTTTATTGGGGCTGAAAATTAAAGGTTGGCTGCCTATGGACGTGCATTCATCATTCGGCAGCATCCGGCTTTCCGGGATGCGTATACTGATTTTCATCCAATACCCGTTCGACCTTGGCGATATGACGCTCCATCAACTGCTGCGCTCGTTTGCCGTCGCCTCCGGCGATCGCTTCGTAAATTTCTCGGTGCTCTCGAAGCAGGCGCTCGGCCGAGGAACGTTCGGCATAAAACCATAACGCGCGGGTATCCTTCATCGTATCGTGAAACTGCTGCGACAGTGACGACATCAAATCAGCCAGAACGGGATTGTGGGTCGCTTGCGCGATCGTTTCGTGAAAATGCACATCGGCTTGCTCGCCGAATACTTCGTCGTCCAGCTTGATCTCCATTTCCCGAAGAATATTCGTCAGCGATGCAAGGTCTTGTTCCGTTCGATTGAGCGCGGCAAGATTTACGCACCCTACTTCAAGGACGCGGCGCACTTCGAGAATATGCTTGAGCGATCGAGCGCGGCTCACCCACGATTCGGGGTGCAGGTTGGCCGGATGCGGGTGCTCGGCCGGCTTCTCTCGGACGAACGTGCCGCTTCCTTGCCGGACGTCGAGCAAGCCCATCGCCTTCAGGGAGCTGAGCGCTTCCCGAACGGTCGAACGCCCGACTTGATATTGAACGGCCAAATCGACGACGGACGGCAGCCGGTCGCCCGCGAGCAGAAGGCCTTCTTCGATTTTTCGTTTCAGGTCCTGCATGACCCAATCGGAGTTTTTAAGCGGTTTGGGCTGAAGCGTATTCATCTATTTATTTCATTCCTTCCGAATGCGGTTTTCATGCAATATATTTTAGTGTATACTAATCTTTGCATAAAGTCATCAGATGACCTGATTAATTGTTTGTTATTTCATTTTCATATGAAGAGGTGTATTGATCGTGCTGGAGGAAGAAGTGAAACGCGAGCTGCGCTCGATCGTGGGCGATTCGTTTTTTCGGGATGATGCCCAATCTCTTGTTACCCATTCCTATGACGGAACACCGATGCAGCAGGCGCTCCCGGACGGCGTCATTTACCCGGGAAGTACCGCAGAAGTCGCAGCCATCCTCAAGGTGCTGAACCGGCACCGCATTCCGCTCGTCAGCCGGGGCTCCGGCACGAACTTGTGCGGGGGAACGGTTCCCGTGCAAGGCGGCATCGTGATGGTTATGCATCGCATGAACCGGATTCTCGATATCGATTTGGAAAATTTGACGGCGACCGTGCAGCCCGGGATGATCACGAAGGAGTTCATTACCCACGTGGAGAGTCTTGGCTTGTTCTATCCGCCTGATCCGAGCAGCATGGCGATTTCTACGATCGGCGGCAACATCGCGGAATGCTCCGGCGGGCTTCGGGGGCTTAAATACGGGACGACCAAAGATTACGTCATCGGTCTCGAAGCCGTGCTCGCCAGCGGCGAAATTATTCGCACGGGCGGCAAGCTGATGAAGGACGTGGCCGGCTACGACTTGACCAAGCTGCTCGTCGGCTCGGAGGGGACGCTTGCGGTCATTACGGAAGCGACGCTTAAGCTGATTCCCCCGCCCAAGTACAAGAAGACGATGCTGGCGATGTATAAGGACATCTACGGGGCGGCGCGCACCGTGTCCAAAATCATCGAAAACCGGATGATCCCGGCGACGCTGGAATTCATGGACAATCCGACGATTCGCGTCGTCGACGATTTTGCGAAGCTGGGCTTGCCGCTCGATATGGAGGCCATTCTGCTGATCGAGCAGGACGGCGAGATGGAGACGGTGGAGCGGGATATCGCGGTCATCGAATCGATTTGCCGGGGCGAGAACGCGGCAAGGGTCGAAGTGGCCGAAACGCCGGAGCATGCGCTAAAGCTAATGACTGCCAGACGCAGCGCGTTTACGGCGCTCGCTCGTCTGCGGCCGACGACGATTTTGGAGGACGCTACCGTGCCGCGGTCGCGAATTGCCGACATGGTGCTGGAGATTAACCGGATTGCGAAAAAATACGATGTGCAAATTTGCACCTTCGGCCATGCAGGCGACGGCAACCTGCATCCAACAGCGACTACTGACGCGCGAGACAAGGAAGAAGTGCATCGCGTCGAAGCGGCGTTCGAGGAAATTTTCGAAGCGGCGATCCGGCTGGGCGGCACGATTACGGGCGAACACGGTGTCGGGATGGTGAAGGCGCCTTATCTGGAATGGAAAGTCGGAAGCGCCGGCATTGAGATGATGCGCGGCATCAAGATGGCATTCGATCCGCTGGGCTTGCTCAATCCCGGCAAAATGTTCGCCAAAGAAACGCGCAAAAGGGTGGTCATCGATCATGGCTAAGACACAGGAACAACTCACTTCGGCTGTGGGAACGGCCTTGCCGAGCGCGACACCCGCATGCAGTCCGATGGCGGATACGTTAAAGCGTACGCTCGATTACGACCAATTGACCAACTGCATGCGCTGCGGTTTTTGTTTGCCGGCATGTCCGACCTTTCGTGAAACGGGCATCGAGGCCGAGTCGCCGCGCGGCCGGATTGCCTTGATGAAAGCCGTCGTTGACGGCATCATGGAGCCTGACCCGCATTTCGAAACGCAAATGAACCATTGCCTCGGCTGCCGCGCTTGCGAGCCGGCATGTCCGGCCGACGTCAAATACGGCCAACTGATCGAGCAGGCGAGGGACGCCGTGGAGAAGCATACCGATTCCCATCGTTGGTGGGTCAAGCTTGCGCGCAAAGCGGCTTTCAAAGGCGTGTTCCCTTATCAGAACCGAATGCGGCTGGTCGGCGGAGCGCTCCGGCTGTATCAACGGTCGGGATTGCGCAGCGTGGCAAGAAATGTCGGCATTATGAAGATGTTCCCGGCTCATATGCGGGACATGGAGAAAATATTGCCCGACGCGTCCTCCAAAGGCGTCATCGAAAAAATCGGCTCCCGCCACCCGGCTATAGGCGAAAAAGTCGCTACCGTCGGCCTGTTCCGCGGTTGCATCATGGATGTCCTGTTCACCGAAACGAATATCAATACCGTTCGGCTGCTGAATGCCGCCGGATTCGACGTCGTCATTCCGGAGAGCCAAAATTGCTGCGGCGCCCTGCATGCGCACAGCGGCGAGCAGTCCGACGCGAAAGAGCTGGCGAAACGGAACATCCGCACGTTCAAGGAAGCGGGCGTCGATTGGATTATTTCCAATGCCGGCGGCTGCGGGGCGATGCTTGTCGATTACGGACATTTGCTGCACGATGAACCGGAATGGAAAGAGGATGCCGCATGGTTCGCTTCCCGCACGGTAGATATCAGCAAGATTCTGGTGGATCAAGGCAATCTGCCTCCTTCATTCGGCAAACCGGCCGAGGGGCAGACGATCAAGATCACCTACCAGGACTCCTGTCATTTGCGCAACGTGATGCGCAGTCCGGATGCCCCGAGAAAGCTGATGCGCCGCGTGGAGGGAGCGGAGTTCGTCGAGATGTTCGAGTCGGACCGCTGCTGCGGCTCGGCGGGCATTTACAACCTGACGCAGCCGGAGATGGCCGGGAACATTCTGGATCATAAGATGGAGCACGTCAAGAAGACGGAGGCGCATGTGCTGCTGACGAGTAATCCGGGCTGCCTTCTGCAGATGAAGCATGGCATCGAGAAGCACGGCATGAGCCGGCACATGCAGGCGATGCATGTGGTCGATTTTTTGTACAGCCAGCTCAATCGGAACCGATGACCCGTTAACAAAAAAATATACTTTTGGAAAAAATGAAGCATAGACTTTTCATAAAGAATGGAATAGAATAATTCATATTAATCAAATAGGAATAATATAATATGTCGACCGGACGAACTGGAGACTCCCGCAAATGCTATATGACTGCGGGAGTTTTTTATTTATAACCATGCCTATTTGATAACAACAAGGAGGAGTTAACGATGAATCGCAACACAACGACAATCATTACGCTGGGCGCTTTGGCCGTTGCCATTAATGTGGTGGCGGGTACGGTGGTAGGCAATTTGAAAATCCCGCTGTTGTTTCTCGACGCGATCGGCACGATTTTTATCGCAGCCGTATATGGCCCGTATTGGGGCTTCCTGGTCGGGGTTCTGACGAATCTCGTGCTTGGGGTGACGAGCTCGTATACGTCGATTCCGTTCGGACTCGTAAACGGCGTCATCGGTCTGGTCGTTGGCTTCGTGGCGGTCAAATTCGGATTCCGCTTTTATTCCGCCCTTATTACCGGCGTTGTCCTATCGATCCTCTGCCCGATCATCGGCACGCCGATTGCGGTGGCCGTGTTCGGCGGATTAACCGGCGGACCGCTCGACGTCTTCGTGCTGTGGCTGAAAGGGTCCGGCAGCAGCGTGTTTACGGCGGCATTTATTCCAAGGCTGTTCGACAACCTGGTGGATAAAATCTTGTCCTGCCTGCTCGTCTACTACGTGCTGAAGCAAATCCCGAAGTCGGTGTTGGCCCGTTCCGCGAAGGGGAGCGATTCCCATGCAGCGTAGCAAAGTATTGATCGTCACGTCGCACTGCGTCCTGAACCAGAACGCCGTCGTGTCCGTCGAGGCGCGAAGTCCCGGCATCATGAAATCGGCGGTCGACTGGTGCCATGATCAAGGTTACGGCATCGTGCAGCTGCCTTGCCCGGAGTTCACGTACCTCGGGCCGGAGAGGCCGCCGATGACGCGGGAGCAATACGATACGCCGGAGTTTCGGGCACATTGCCGCACGATTCTCGCCAGCGTTATCGACCAATTGAAGGTTTATCAGCAGCACGGTTATACGATTGCCGGTGGACTCGGCATTCAATCCAGTCCGTCCTGCGATCCGGGGAAGGGCGTCTTCATGGAAGAGTTCCAAGCCTACGCGAGGGAAGCGGGCGTTAACGTCGATTACTTCTGGCAAATCCCGGACACGGCGGAAGGCACGTTCGACGCGTCCGATCCGCGTTCCGTGTACGGAGCAGTCAACGCTACGTAGCGAGATCGAGAGGAGGCTATCAAGATGATCACTGTCGACAATGTGTCGTACCGGTACCCGGGTGTGGAGGATGACCGCTGGGCTCTGCGGCAAGTTTCGCTTACCATCGCTCCGAATGAGTTCGTCGCTTTCCTGGGGCCGAACGGATCTGGGAAATCGACGTTAACCCGGCTGTTGAACGGCATCGCTTTGCCGGATGAAGGCATCGTCAAGGTTGACGGCATAAGGACGGACGACGCTCGCGCTTTGTCGCAAATCCGCCGCCAGGTCCAGGTCGTGTTTCAAAATCCGGAAAGCCAGCAGGTCGGCATTACGCTGGCCGAAGATATTGCGTTCGGGCTGTCCAACATCCAATGCCCGCACGAGGAAATGCAGGAGCGCATTCACTGGGCGCTGCGGCAGGTTGGCTTGCACCACGACCCCGACCGGCTCGTGAGCGAGCTGTCCGGCGGCGAGAAGCAGAAGCTGGCTTTGGCCTCCGTGCTCGTCTTGTCGCCGCAATATTTGGTATTGGACGAGGCGACATCGATGCTCGATCCGATGTCCAGGAAGCAGTTTCTTGAGGCGCTGCACGAAGTGCGCAGCCGAGTGCCGTTTGCGCTCATATATATTACTCATCATCTGGAGGAGGTGCTGGAGGCCGACCGGCTTGTTCTGTTCGCGGAGGGAGCCGTCATGGCCGATGGGAAGCCCGCCGACCTGCTCTCCGAGCCGGGATTGCTCGCCGCCTGTGGGCTGGAAATCCCGTATGTGCCGGCATTGGCTCATGAACTGAAGGGTCTAGGCCTTTCCGTGCCTGCCCTTCCGACAATCGATAGCGTGGTGAATGCAATATGCAGCTAGAGTTGCATGAAGTATCGTTTCAATACGGACGCCGCAAAAAACGGGGCCAAGCCGGGAAAGGTGAAGCGTTGTCCCGGCCGGTGCTGAGCAGGATTTCGCTTGTCGTCGAGCACGGCGAGTTCCTTGCCGTAGCGGGGCGTTCCGGCTCCGGCAAATCAACGCTGATACAGCTGATCAAAGGTTTCCTGTCGCCGACGGACGGCCAGCTGCTGCTGGACGGCGCCGATCCGCGGGAGGCGCGGAAGCCGGAGTGGTTCGACCGGATCGGGTATATTTTTCAATATCCCGAGCACCAGTTGTTTTCGCCCTCCGTGTATGCGGACATCGCCTTCGGCCTGCAGTTCGCACTGCGCAACGCTCCGGCCGACATCGAGAAGCGAGTGCGCTGGGCGATGGACAGCGTCGGATTGAACTACGCGCAATACAAGGACCGCAATCCGTTCGAATTAAGCGGCGGCGAGAAGCGGAGAGCGGCGATCGCCGGGACGATCGTCCTGCAGCCGGAGGTGCTGATTTTGGACGAACCGACGGCCGGCCTCGATCTGCAAGGGCGCAGCACGCTGTTCGAGCTGCTTGCGCGGTTGAACCGCGAGCAGGGCACGACGATCATCTGGGTCAGCCACCAGCCGGAAGAAATATTGCGGCACGCCTCGCGTATGCTGCTGCTCGACCAAGGACGACTCGTCGCCGATGGGCGGCCGGCGGACATTTTGTCCGATCGCGCGCTGCTGTCCGCGGTCGGCTGGGAAGAGCCGGTTCCGCTGCAGCTTCGCCGCCTGCTGCTCGAACGGGGAATCGACGCCGGAGATCGGCCTTGGGATGTGCGGCACACCGCGGCTTTGCTCGCGGAGCAACGACGACATTTGCCCAGTACGGTAGGGAGGTGAACGGAGCGATGTCGGGAAGAAGCTATTTATTGTATCAACGCCGCGATTCCTTGTTGGAGCAAGGTGATCCGCGCGCCAAAATCGTGACGTCGCTCCTGCTTGCCGCCGGTCTGCTGATCGGGCAGGACTGGCTGTGGAAAAGCGCGCTCGTCGCGCTGCTCATCGTGCTGTGGGGGCTAGCTCAGTTGCCGTGGCGGATGCTGGGGTGGACCGTGTTGTCATTGGCGCTTTTTTTCGTATCGACGATGATCTACCATACGTTCTTGCTGCCTGCCCCCGATGCGGTTTTCGTCACGGTCGGCTCGCTTCGGGTTTCGCCTGAGGGCGTCGTGAGCGGCGTGGCGATGTGCGAGCAAATTCTTGGCGTCGTCATGTTATTGTCGCTGCTTGTGCGGACGACCTCGCCGATTATTCTCGCCGAAGGCATGGAGCTGCTGCTTGCACCGCTCAAGCGCTGGAGGTTTCCCGTACACGAGGCGGTCATGATGTTCTCCATCGCGCTGCGGTTCATTCCGATGCTGTTCGAGGAATTCGACAAGATCAGCAAAGCGCAAATCGCCCGTGGCGCAGGCTTCCAGCGGGGAGGCGTCCGGTCCCGGTTCCGCGGCGTGCTGCCGATGCTGATCCCGATGTTCGTCTTCTCGATTATGCGGGCGAAGGAGCTGGCCGTCGCAATGGAATCGAGGTGCTACCATAGCGGTCAGGCGAAAACGCCGATTCGCAAGTACTCTTTTACCACCGGCGATTATGCCGCTTTGATTGGCGCTGTCGTCACGTTCGGCGCGTCGTTCTTTTTCCGATAAGCGTTGTTGAAAATACGCCTATGCCGTCCTGAAAGATCAGGTGCTGCATAGGCGTTTGCATGTGTTGGTCTGTTGCTGCTCCAGCTTCAGTGATGTCCGTTCAAAAGCTTAATAAATCCGCGCTTAACCCCACTATAACCGATGGATTCATAAAAACGGTGCGCTTGTTCCCGCTCGTCGCTTGAAGCCAGAATCGTATAGCTGCAGCGATTGGCGCTAGCGAAATCCTCCAATGCTTGCATCAACATTTTGCCGATTCCCTGGCCCTGGCTGTTTTGCGCAACAACTACGTTCTCAATTAACAAAAAAGGGGCGCAATTGCCTACGAGATCATGACAAACGATCCCCATCGCCGTACCGACGATATGATCGCCATGACATGCAACGGCAACAAAATAGTTTGATTGGGTTGAAATCATCTCAAGCTGCCGCTGCATTTCTTGGATGTTGGATTCGGCCCCTACCAGTTCCATAAATAAACTCGATAAGCTAGGCGCGTCTGCTTTATTCGCTTTTCTAATGGTTATGCTCAAGGTTGTCAGCTCCCGGTATTTTTAATCAACCAGTCAATTATACATCATCGGATGAAAGCAGGAGTATTTGCTGATAAGCGTTTTTTCCCAAAGAGAAAGCAAGAGCGTGTGTTAGACTATGCTTAGATTACGTTGAACGAGAGGTTGAGACACGTTGAAGCTTACAGGTGGCAGAGTATGGTTAAGAGATTTTACGGAAAGCGATCTATCCGCTTATGCGGAACTGGAACGGCATCCTTTCACTTACCGGTATGAAAACAAGGCACCGGATGATAAACGGATACAAGAAGATTTTCAAAAAGCTCTAAATGATTCAATAAGCAATCAGCGCGAGCGATATAAGCTAGCAGTATGTTTGAATGGCAGTACAAAACCAATCGGCCGTGTAAGCATTCAAATGAACTGGGCGGAAATCAGAGAGTGGGAAATTGGCTGGGCACTGCATCCCAACTATTGGAAGCAGGGTTTGGCTGCGGAGGCGGTCAAGCTTCTGATTGACTATGCTTTTGCCGAGTTGAACTCGCATCGGATTGTCGCTTATGCAAATGCGGACAACGAAATGTCCGAGAAATTAATGAATCGGGTCGGGATGACCAAGGATGGAATTTTGCGAGAGACCCGTCTATGCAATGGAAAATGGTGCAATGAAATCGTGTATTCCGTTCTGGAACGAGAATGGAAACATTGATCCTAGGAGGAGCATAACAAAATGTTGAACACTAAACTGATCATTATCGACGGGATTCCTGGCTCCGGGAAATCGACGACAGGACAACACATCAAGGATCGGCTTGACGCCCTTGGGGTGCCGAACCGGTTTTATCACGAGATGGAGGACAACCATCCTCTGCGCGTATATGACAAAATCTATGAATCGCTCACTTCCCCGGAGGAAGCGGAGGAGTTCATATCGAAGGTCGAGCGGCTGTTCCGCCTTTTTGTTCAAGACCGAGGCGCTGTCGACGAAGTAACGATTATCGAGAGCTGGTTGTTCCAGGATACAATCAGCTTCGCTTACAACACGGGAATGGAGCATGAGCGGGTTTTGGAGTTTGCAGCGTCACTTCAGGACATTCTGAGCGAGATGAACCCGGTGCTGATCTATTTCTATCAAGTCGATGTGGAGCGCAATTGGCGCTGGATTTGCGAGGTGCGCGGACCGGCGTTCGCTCATGACCGGTGCGGCTTATATACGGACGAAGATTTTAAGCAGGCTGGCATCATGTGGGGAAGCAACCAGGAGTTTGTACATAGCATCGTACAGAAGTGGGGGATCCCGAAGCTGATCATTAAGAACGAAAATTATTTATGGGATGAATATGTAAGGTCGGTAATGAATTTCTTGGAGATATAAATGATCGAAATGGTGGCAGCCTGGGACGATGTTCCGGACTGCAACTTTCGATTGTTGGGGTAAATCGCAATGATTACTGGGTTAGGTTACTAGTCGGATTTAGACTGTTCAGCAGCCCGACCATAAGCGGGAACCGGTAAGTTTTAAGTTCGCTAAAGTGTTAAAGTGAAAGAGAGGGCATGGGGGAGAGCTGGAGAGAGGGTTGGTAAAAGAGTTGGGAATCAAGCATAACTGCAAAAATACAGTTATTTTCTGCGTTTGAACGAAAAAAGGAACAATTAACGGCGAATCTGCATCTATTTTTATGGAAATCGGTCAAGTCCAATATTGTGTGTAAAATCCTCGTTTAGGATTACACAGGTACTTTTGGATTTTGGGTCTTTCGCCAATCGTAGTACTCTTTCATATCGAGATACTTCTT